>JAFJUR010000243.1 GCA_017859995.1 Holophagaceae bacterium
GCTGCTCTGGGCCCTGGGCTACAACATGAGCATCGCCGTGTGGGTGGGCCTCATCGCCCTCATGGGCCTCGACGCGGAAACCGGCGTCTTCATGCTGCTCTTCCTCGACCTCAGCCACGACGAGGCCCGGAAGGAGGGCCGCCTGAAGACCACGGCCGACCTGGTGGAAGCCATCATCCACGGGGCCGTGAAGCGCGTGCGGCCCAAGGCCATGACCGTCTTCGCGGCCTTCATGGGCCTGCTGCCCATCATGTGGAGCACGGGCACCGGCGCCGATGTCATGAAGCGCATCGCGGCGCCCATGGTGGGCGGCCTCGCCACCAGCTTCCTCCTGGAATTGCTCGTCTACCCGGCCATCTATTACCTCTGGAAGCGCAGGGAGGTGGTCGAAGGCCCCCTCACCGAGCCTTCCGCGTCCGTTCCCTCGCCGGCCTGATCCGGTCCTTCCACCCTTTCCCAAGGAGCTATCATGCTGACCTCCCTGCTCACCCCGCTGCTTACGGTGGCCCTCTTCGCCGCGCCCGGCGGGAAGCCCGCCACCAACACCAGCTGCCCGGTCCTGGGCGGCAAGGTGACCGAGACATCGAAGACCGTGGCCGTCCGCGGCCGCGAGTACCGCATCTGCTGTGGCGGCTGCGACACCAAGCTGCTGAAGGATCCGGACAAGTACCTCGAGAAGGACGGCACCCCGAAGAACGCGAAGAAGTAGCCCGACCGACCGGGCGGGGCCCTGCGACCGCGTGTCGCGGGGCCCCCCGGCTACACTGGAGGGCCACCCCGGAGGCCCCCATGTTCTACGCCCCCCTGCTCACCCTCGCCGTCCTCGCCGCGCCCGCCGCGGAGAAGGCGAAGCCCGCCACCAACACCAAGGATCCCGTCTGCAAGATGACCGTGGACGCCAAGTCCACCACCGTCGCCGTGCGGGGGCAGGAATACCGCGTGTGCAGCAAGCACTGCGCCGCCGCCCTGCAGAAAGATCCGGACAAGTACCTTGAGAAGGACGGCTCCCTCAAGGGCGCCAAGAAGTAGGCTCCGTTCCGGCGCCGTCGCAGGCGCCCAGGACGTCCAGCCAGGCCTTGAGCACGAAGGCGGTGGCGCCCCAGAGGGGAGCCGCCCAGCCGTCCATGGCCAGTTCCAGCCGCGGCACGTCCAGCGTCAGGCCCTGGCGGCCCAGGCGCTCCATCGTCCAGGGCGCCGTGATCAGCGGGGCCAGGGGGAGCAGCACCACCCGCGCCAGCTCCCGGTCCAGCTGGAAGCGCGGCTCCGGCGCCTCCCACCGGAAGAACACCGGCGTGAAGCGCACCCGGGCCTTGGCCACGCCATCCGGGAAGCAGCCCAGCTCCCACAGCCCCTCGCTGAGCCCGATCTCCTCCGCCACCTCCCGGCGGGCCGTGGCGGGCAGGTCGCGGTCGCCGGGCTCCACCATGCCGCCGGGGAAGGCGATCTCGCCGGGGTGGTGGGGCGCCTCGAACCCGCGCTGGGCCAGCACCACCTTCCGCGCGCCTCCGGCATCGCCCCAGAGGATCACCCCCACCGCCGCCCGGCGCTGGTCCTCGGGAATGCGCACGCTGAGCTTGTGGGGATGGGGCCCCAGCTGGGGCCGCCGCAGGCTTTCGGCGATGCGCGCCCAGGGCACGGCCGGGGCGTCGTCCGGGGGGCGCCAGCCGGTCACTTGACCTTCCCGAACACCGAGCCCTTCACGCGCTCCACGGTGTAGACGCCGCGGATGCGGCGCAGGCCCGCCATGAGCTCCACCAGGTGGGAGCGGTCCCGCACGCGCAGGGCGATGTGGAAGAGCCCGGCGCCCTCCTCCGTGGCCGAGCCGTGAAAGCGCTGCACGTTGATGCCGATGCGCTGGATGCCCTCCGAGATGGCGGCCACCATGCCCGGCCGGTCCTCGGTGGTGAGGGTGATCTCCGTGTCGTACAGCTCGGTGCCGTGCTTGCCCCAGGCCACGTTCACGCGGCGCTCCGGGTGCATGGTCCCCGTGGTCAGCTGGGGGCAGTCCGCGCGGTGGATGGCGGTGCCGCGGGTGCGGGTGATGTAGCCCACCACCTCGTCGCCCCAGATGGGCTTGCAGCAGGCGGCCAGGGCGTAGAGGATGCCCGTGGTGTCCCCCACCACCACCGAATCCAGCAGGTTCGAGGTGTTCTCCTTGGGCTTCGCCCGCTCGGGCTCGGGGATCAGCGGCTCGATGAGCTTGTGCACCGTGAGGCGGCCGAAGCCCAGGGCGGCGTAGGCGGCGTCCCAGTTGGCCAGCTTCAGCTCGGCCAGCCGCTCGGCGAGCTTGGCCTGGGCCTCGGGTTCGTCCAGGCGCACGGCCAGGTGGCGGGCTTCGCGATCCAGGCGCTCGCGGCCCAGGGTGATGGCGTGGGCCCGCTCCTCTTCGCGGATGAAGGCCTGGATGCGGCTCTTGGCGCCGGCGGACTTCACGAAGCCGAGCCAGTCGCGGCTGGGCTTGTGGTCTGGGCGGGTGAGGATCTCCACCCGGTCGCCGTTCTGCAGCGTGTGCTTCAGGGGCACGATGCGCCCGTTCACCTTGGCGCCCACGCAGCGGTGGCCCACCTCGGTGTGGATGGCGTAGGCGAAATCCACCGGCGTGCTGTTCTCCACCAGGCTCCGCAGGTCGCCCTTGGGCGTGAAGACCTGGATGCGGTTGAAGGTCAGCTCGCCGCGCAGGTTGGCCACGAGGTCGCGGCTGTCCTGGGCATCCTGGTGCAGCTCCACCATGCGGCGCAGGAAGGAGACCTGGTTGATCTCCAGGCGGTTGGCGATGCGGCCGTCCTTGTAGGTCCAGTGGCTGGCGATGCCGGCCTCGGCGTGGAGGTGCATCTCCTC
>JAFJUR010000134.1 GCA_017859995.1 Holophagaceae bacterium
CTGCCTCTCCGTGCTGCGCGGGGCCTGGGGCTGGACGCTCTTCGGCCTGGTCTGGGGCCTGGCGGTCGTCGGCATCACCTTCAAGGCCATCTACTACGGGCGGCTGGCGCGGGTGGCCTTCCAGCCGCCTCCGGTGGACCACCTGCATGCCCGGCCTGGCGAGGCGGGCCTGGACCCCACCTTCGTGAAGCGCATGGGCTGGCTCTCCACCGGCATCTACCTGCTCATGGGCTGGATCATCGTCATCGCCGCGGCACCCCTGGGCCGGTCCCTCTCCACCCATGGCCTCTACTGGCTCTTCGGCGGGGGATTCTTCTACAGCGCCGGCGCGGCGGTCTACAGCATGGAGAAGCTGCGCTTCCACCACGCCCTGTGGCACCTGTTCGTGGTGGCCGGCAGCGCCTGCCACGTGTTCGCCGTGCTCTTCCACGTGATTCCGGGGAAATAGCGCCGTGCCGTCGCCGGCCCTGCTTCCGGGCTTCGCCCAGTGGGGCGCCCACCTGGATGACCTGGTGGCCCGGCCCGAGGGGCTCTGGATCCACGGCCCGGCGGGCGCGGGGGTGTCCACCCTGGCGGCGGACCTGGCCGCGCGGCGCGGAACGCCCTGCCGGGAGGCGGCCGAACTCGAGGATCCGGCCGCCTTGTTCGCGGCCCATCCGCGGGGCGTCGTGGCTGGCCGCGAGGCCCCGCCGGGGCACCTGCCCTGCCTGACCCTGCGGATTCCTGGCCTGGAGGAGCGGCCCGAGGCCATTCCCGCCCTGCTGCAGCATTTCGCCGGGGAGGAGGGGCTGGAGGGCCCCCTGCCCGCGGCCCTGGGCGCCCTGCCCTGCCCGGGCAACCTCCGGGAGCTGCGCAACCGGGTGCTCCGGTGGAAGCTCCTGGGCCAGGTCCCCGAACCGGACCCCGGGAGCCCCCTGCGCCTGGACGCCGAGGACCTGGCCACCAACCTCCACGCCCTGGAGCGGTTCCTGTTGCACCGGGCCCTGCGGCGCGCCTACGGCAACCGGCTGGAGGCCTCCCGGCGCCTGGGCGTCAGCCGCCGGCAGCTCTACCTGCTCATCCGGCGGCACGGCGATCCGGTGCGCGGGGAGCCGTCCGCCGGCGACGTGCCGATCCGCCTGTCGAAGCGCCGCCCGGGTCAAAACTCCAGTCCGGAACCCGGGGCCCGATAACGGGGGAAGCGGCCGCGCCGGCCGCATGGAAGCTCAGCTATGGCAACTCCCCTTCGGGTGCTGGTGGTGGACGACGATCCCGGGATGCGGGACGGCATGGCCATGAGCCTGAAACGGGCGGGCTTCTTCGCGGAGCAGGCCCGGGGCGGCGAAGAGGCACTGCGCATGGTGCGCCCCGGCGCCTTCGACGCCGTGGTCACCGACCTGCGCATGCCCGGCATGGACGGCCTGCAGCTGACGGCCCGCCTCAAGGCCGTGGATCCCACCCTGCCCGTCCTGCTCATCACCGCCTTCGGCAGCCTGGAGTCGGCCCGGGAGGCCATGCGCCTGGGCGCCTTCGACTTCCTCTCCAAGCCCTTCAGTCCCGACGAGCTCACGGCGGCCCTGCACAAGGCCCTGAAGGCCGAGGGGCACCTCAAGGCCGAAGAGCCCGCGGACGCCCCCGTGATCCTCACCCAGGATCCGGCCCTCGGCGAGACCCTGGCCCTGGCCCGTCGCGCCGCCGACAGCCGCGCCACCATCCTCATCCAGGCCGAAAGCGGCACGGGCAAGGAACTGCTCGCCAAACTCATCCACGGCTCCAGCCCCCGCCGCACCGGCCCCTTCGTCGCCATCAACTGCGCGGCGATCCCTGAGAACCTGCTGGAATCCGAACTGTTCGGCTACGAGAAGGGCGCCTTCACCGGCGCCACGGGCATGAAGCAGGGCCGCTTCGAGCAGGCCGACGGCGGCACCCTGGTGCTCGACGAAGTGGGCGAGCTGCCCCTGGGCCTCCAGGGCAAGCTGCTGCGGGTGCTGCAGGAACGCACCGTGGACCGCCTCGGCGGCACCCGCCCCATCCCCGTGGACGTGCGCCTCATCGCGCTCACCAACCGCGACCTCCAGGCCGAGGTGAAGGCCGGGCGGTTCCGCGAGGACCTCTACTACCGCCTGAACGTCATTCCACTGGATCTGCCGCCCCTTCGCGACCGGCCGGGCGACCTGGCCCTGCTCGCCTCCCATTTCGCCGAGCGGTACGCCCGCGAGAACGACCGCCAGGTGCCCGAGCTGGTGCCCAGCTTCTTCGCGGTGCTGGCGCGCCATCCCTGGGCCGGCAACATCCGCGAACTGGAGAACGTCATCCAGCGCTGCGTGGTGCTGAGCCAGGGCCGCCGCCTCAGCCAGAAGGACCTGCGCTGGCTGCTGCCCGCCGAGGCCTTCGAGGATCTGCCCGACGATCCTCCGGAAGCCGCCGCCGCCGAACCCTGGTCACCTCCAGCGCCGCCCGCGCCCCGGCGCGAGGTCGCCGCCCCCGCGGGTGCCGTGGTGGCCGACCTGCACACGCCCCTGGTGGGCGTGCCCATGGGCACCCCCGTGGTGCTGCCGCTGGGCGCCAGCCTGCCGGAGCTCGAACGCTTCTGGCTGCTCAGCACCCTGAGCGCCCTCAAGGGCAACCGCACCCACTGCGCCGAGCAGCTCGACATCGCCCTGCGCACCGTGCGCAACAAGATCAACGAGTACAAGGCCGAAGGCTACGCCATTCCCGCCAGCCAGCGGGGCCGCGACGAGGAGTGACGCGCGGGTCTACCTCAGGTCCTCGCCGTACCTGCTGGCCTTGAGGATGCCCTCGATGTCGTTCGAGGTCAGGATGTCGCGTACCGCCTGCCGTTTGTCCTTGGCGCGGTCGTAGTAGGCCTGGGCGATGCGGAATCCCATGAAGTAGCCGAGGTCGGCGGGGTGTCCGTCTCGCCGGCTGCTGCCGTAGAGCCACCTCGACGCGTCCTCTCCTCCCATCTCCGACCGGAACTGCCTCCACAGCTCGGCTTCGTGGGCGTAGCCGTAGTCATAGGTGGCCTGGTTGAAGTTTCCCTCGGAGATGAGCGAAGCGAGGAAGTCGGCAGAGCCTTCATGAAAGGCCTTCCCGAGCAGGGTTCGCACCTGGTGCCTCTGCTGGAAGTGGATCAGCTCGTGGGCGACGATGCTGGGCACGTCGGCGTGCGGGTGGATGACCGACCGGCGCCAGTCGTCCATCTCGTCGAGGGGCACGCCCGGTCCGCCTCCGAACAGATCGACCCCGATCAGCAGGCCGTTGGAGGTCGACGTCCCGCCGGAATTCAGGGCGCCCATGACGAAGGTGATGTCGGGGAAGGTGGCCTCCGCGTAGAGCGCCTTGAAGCGCCGGAAGGCCCGGCGCACGGCCGGCTCGGCCCCGGCCACCTTCAGGGTGTGCTCCCGGATGCTGGCGAAGTACCTGGGGTGTCGCTGGAGGGTGGCATGAAGGTTCGCGGCGCTGAGGATCCGGTTCGGAATGAAGTCCTGCAGGCCCACGCTGCCGGCATCCAGGTAGTCGCGGGCCAGCAGGCTCACTGGGTCCGCGGCGGCGGGAAGCTTCGAGTAGACCGTCCAGAAGCGCGCCACGTCGGAAGTGATGAAGGCCGCGCCCTCGGGATCCGAGTGCCTGGCCAGGAAGCGAGCTTCGTTCGCCGCGGCGCCGGCCACCAGGTCCGCCCACCGGGGGTCCTCCCGAAGCGGGGTCAGGTCGGCGCTGCCGCGCAGGTCATCGGCATCCCGGAACCCCAGTCCGATGGCCTGCCGCAGCAGTGTGAAGGCCCCCTCCCGGTCTCCCGCCAACACGCTGGCCCGCGCCCCGTCGACGGCGTGCCGGGGGTTTTTCGCGCCCTGGGCCATCGCGCGCCGGTAGCACTCGACGGCCTGGGCGTAGTCCTTCGCCACGATGGCCTTGTGGCCTCGCAGGGCCAGCTCCGTCGCGGAGACCCTGGGCTCCTGGGCCACGGCACAGAAGCCGACGGCCACGGCGGCGAGGTGCCAGGGGCGTGGCGTGAGACGGTTCCGCAAAGGGGGGCCTCCACTGGAGATGGAGGGAGCTACGACCGCCTGTCCAAGCGGTTTAGAACGGCTAGGACTTCGTCAGGTCCCCGACCTTCACCCGTAGCCAGGGCGGCACAGTGGTGGCGCCGGTCTCGTGACGGTAGAAGGCGGCGGTGATCTCGGCGCCCAGCAGCAGGATGGCGCAGCTGTAGTAGAGGAACGTCAGGCCGGCCACCACGCCCAGCAGCGAGCCGTACATGATGCCCCAGGTCATGGTGTGCCGCAGGTAAACGCCGAAGCCCCATTTCGCAAGCCACCACAGCGCCGTGGCGACGCCGGCGCCGAGGAAGGCGTGGCGGAACTTCACGTGCAGCCGCGGGAGGTGCTGCAGCACCACCGTCATCACCACCAGGCCCAGCAGCGGGCCCAGGTAGGGCAGGAAATCCGTCTGCTTGAAGGGCAGGAACTTCCGCACGGCGCCACCGATGATGAGGGCGAGGAAGATCACCATCAGCAGCAGCCCGCCGACCAGGAAGGCGATCTGGCGCAACAGGTGGTTCTTCCGCGTCTGGCGGTGCTTCTTGATGCGCAGTCCGAAGACGTGCGCCAGACTCGTGTCCAGCTGGCTGATGCCCCAGTAGCTGCCGAACAGCAGCACGCCCCAGGAGAGGCCCATGCCGCCGATCTTCTGGCTGTTGATGACGGCGTCCTTCACGAAGTCGCCCGGGAGGTAGGGCACGATTTCCTGCAGGGTCTTCAGGGCGGCGGGACCGTAGGCCCGGCTGCCCAGGAGGGCGCCCAGCAGCTTGAAGAGCAGGGTGGAGAGCGGCACCAGGCTCACGATGAGCCAGAAGCTGAGTCCCGCGGCGTAGCTCAGGCAATCGTCCTTGTGGTACTTCGCCAGCACCTCGAATACGAAGGATCCCGCCCGGCCCAGGGGCGGCACCGCCCGGGCGAGCTCGTGCCACAGGTCCCCCACGAGCTGCCAGGCGCGCTCCCAGGCGGCCTTCAGCGCGGCCCAGTGGCCCAGGACCTTCTCGACCACACGCCCTCCTTTCCGGATCAGAACCGGACAGGATGCCGGGGCAGCAGGTACATCAGCCAGGCCAGGGCCAGTCCAATGCCGATGAGCCCCGCCGCGTGCTTGAGGATCGAGGCGCGTGTCCGCTCCGGACGCGTGGTCGGGTGCAGCAGGCCCAGCACCAGGGCGATGCCGAGTCCCATGACGATGAAGTGGATGACATGGCTGGACAGAAAACGCATGGGATCAGGGTAGCAGGCAGGAGGGGGGCGCCTGGAGCCCAGACTCTGACCCGCCTTACTGGGGCGTCGGATTCTGGCGCGCGGGTCCCTGGGCCGTGGGTGCCGCCACGTCTGGCATCAGGGGCTCGGGCATGCGGGTGAGGGCCAGCTGGATGACCTCGTCCATGTGGCCCACGAGGTGGATGCTCAGCTGCTCGCGCACCTCAGCGGGCACTTCCTCGAGGTGCCGGGCGTTCTCGCTGGGGATGAGCACCGCCTTCCGGCCCTGCCGATGGGCCGCCAGGAGCTTCTCCTTCAGGCCGCCGATGGGGAGCACCCGACCGCGGAGGGTGAGCTCGCCGGTCATGGCCATGTCCGCTCGGGCGGGGATGCCGGTCAAGACCGAGATCAGCGCCGTGGCCAGAGTGATGCCCGCGCTGGGGCCGTCTTTCGGAATGGCGCCTTCGGGAACGTGGACGTGCAGATCCACGGAGTCGAGGAAGTCCCGCTTCAGGCCCAGGCGTTCGGCCCGGGCGCGGACGTAGCTCAGCGCGAGGTTGGCGCTCTCCTGCATCACTTCGCCGAGCTTGCCCGTGAGCTTGAGCACGCCCTTGCCTGGCAGCACCGCGGCCTCGATGGTCAGCAGGTCGCCACCCGTGGGGGTCCATGCCAGGCCGTTCACCAGCCCCGGGGGAACCGTGTCCTCGGCGCGGGTCTCCAGGATCTTCTCCGGCCCGAGGAGCTTCGGCACCCGCTCGGCGGTGATGACGGGATCAAAGGCCTCGCCCGCCGAATCGGAGAGGTGGGGCTGCAGGGTGTGGCGGGCCAGCTTCCGCAGGATGTTGGCGATCTCGCGCTCCAGCTGGCGTACGCCGGCCTCACGGGTGTAGGCCTGCACGACCTTCTCCAGCGCCGCCGGCTCGAACCGCACGGCCATGTCCTTCATGCCGTGGCCCTCGAGGGCCCGAGGCAGCAGGTGCTGCTCGGCGATGGCCAGCTTCTCCTTGGTGGTGTAGCCGCTCAGTTCCAGCACCTCGAGGCGGTCCTCGAGGGGTTCGGGAATCTGGTGGCGCACGTTGGCCGTGGCCAGGAAGAGCACCTGGCTGAGGTCGAAGCCCACGTCCAGGTAGTGGTCCTGGAAGCTGCCGTTCTGCTCGGGATCCAGCACCTCCAGCAGGGCCGAGCTCGGATCGCCGCGGAAATCCGAGGCCATCTTGTCGATCTCGTCGAGCAGCATGAGCGGGTTGCGCACCTTCGCCTTCTTCATCAGCGAGATGATGCGGCCGGGCATGGAGCCGATGTAGGTGCGGCGGTGGCCGCGGATCTCAGCCTCGTCGCGCACGCCGCCAAGGGACAGGCGCACGAAGGGCCGGTTCAGGGCCCGGGCGATGCTGCGGGCCAGCGAGGTCTTGCCCACGCCCGGGGGGCCCACCAGGCACAGGATCGGTCCACGCAGGGGAGGTCGGTCCGAGCCCTCCGCGGCGCCCGCGGGGCCCTTCTGCAGCCGGGCCATCACCGCCAGGTGCTCGAGGATGCGGGCCTTGATCTTGTCGAGGCCGGAATGATCCTCGTCCAGCACCCGCTCGGCCTCCATGAGGTCGAGCCGTTCTTCCGCCATGGCCTTCCAGGGCAGGGCCAGCAGCCAGTCCAGGTAGGTGCGGCTGACGGTGGCCTCCGCGCTCTGGGGCGGCATGGCCTCAAGGCGCTCCAGCTCCTCCAGGGCCTTGGCCTTGGCTTCCGCGCTCATGCCCGCGGCCTCGATCTGATCCTTCAGGCGGGTGCCTTCGTCCTTCTCTTCCTTCTTGCCCAGTTCCTGCTGGATGACGCGCATCTTCTCGTTCAGCACGTACTGCTTGTGGTCCTGGTCCAGTCGCTGGCGAGTCTTCTCGTCGAGGGTGCGGTCCACCTCGGAGCGGGCGGCGTCCAGCTCCAGCAGGTGCATGAGCGCCTCCAGCCGGGGACCGATCTCCAGCTGCTCGAGGATCTCCTGCTTCTGCTTGACCTCGGCGGGCACAAGGCCCGCCACGGTGTCGATGGCCTTGCCCAGGGACAGCTCGCGGATCTGATCCATGCTGAGCAGGCGGGAGGCATCAGAGTTGCGGCCCAGGAAGGCCTCCACGGCCTGGTGGAAGGGCTGCAGCGTCTGGCCCGCGGGATGGGTGGGCTCGGGGAGCAGGTAGGCCTCGGCCTGGATGACCTCGCCGCTGTCGTCGTAGCGGCGCAGGTTCACCCGGGCGATGCCCTTCACGCCCACCTTGTAGTAGTCCTTGGGCAGCGCGATGACCGATTCCACCAGGGCGAGGGTGCCGATGGGGAAAAGGTCATCCTGGCCCGGCGTCTCCACCTTGGCGTCCTTCTGCGTGAGCATCAGGAGGTGGTCGCCGGCCTTGATGGCCAGTTCCAGCGTGCGCACCGAGGCCGACCGTCCCACCACGAAGGGCACCCGCGCGCCAGGGAAGAGCACCATGTCCCGGATGGGAATGGCCGGCAGGGTGAGGGTCTTCGGTACGGCCATGAACGGTCCTATGGATTCGGCAGCTTCACCACGGAGACACGGAGGACACTGAGGTAAAGGTGTACCTCGGCATTCAGCTCCGTGTCTCCGTGGTGAATCCTTAGACTCCGGAGGTCAGCCCGCGGCGGAGATGGGCTGGGTGGGCAGGCCCAGCGCCTCTTCGACCTTCTGGCGCGTGATGCGCAGGGATTCGCGGGAGGTCCGCTTGTCCGAGGGCAGCTCGAACATGGGCTCCAGCAGGATCTGCTCCACCAGGCTGCGGAGGCCGCGGGCGCCCAGCTTGCGCGTGAGGGCCTGCTCGGCGATGGCGTCGATGGCGCCCTCCTCGAAGCTCAGGTCCACGTCGTCCATGTCGAAGAGCTTCACGAACTGCTTGGTGATGGCGTTCTTCGGCTGGGTGAGGATGGCCACCAGGGCCTCGCGGTCCAGGGGCGAGAGGCCGGCCACCACGGGCAGGCGGCCCACCAGCTCGGGGATGAGGCCGAACTTGATGATGTCCTCAGGCTCGACGAGGCGCAGCAGGTTCTCCTTGTCCTCCTTCGAGGAGGGCGTGGAGCCAAAGCCCACGGCCTTCGCGCGGATGCGCTGCTTGATGATGTCCTCCATGCCCACGAATGCGCCGCCGCAGATGAACAGGATGTTGCTGGTGTCCAGCTGGATGAACTCCTGGTGCGGGTGCTTGCGGCCGCCCTGCGGAGGAACATTGGCGACCGTGCCTTCCACGAGCTTCAGCAGGGCCTGCTGCACGCCCTCGCCGCTCACGTCGCGGGTGATGCTCGGATTCTCGCTCTTGCGGCCCACCTTGTCGATCTCGTCGATGAAGACGATGCCGCGCTGGGCCCGCTCCACGTCGTAGTTGGCGGCCTGCAGCAGTTTGGTGAGGATGTTCTCCACGTCCTCGCCCACGTAGCCCGCCTCGGTCAGCGTGGTGGCGTCCGCCATGGCGAGGGGCACGTCGAGGAAGCGCGCCAGGGTCTGGGCCAGGAGCGTCTTGCCCGTGCCCGTGGGGCCCAGCAGCAGGATGTTGCTCTTGGACAGCTCCACCTCGGTGCCGCCCAGGGCCTTGCGGGGAGTCAGGATGCGCTTGTAGTGGTTGTAGACCGCCACGCTCAGCCGCTTCTTGGCCGCCTCCTGGCCGATGACGTAGTCGTCGAGGAAGGTCTTGATCTCCTTGGGCCGGCTGAGGCGGGCCTCGTGCTTGCCGAGGGGCTTGCCCTGGCGGCTCATGCGCAGCTGCAGCTGGCCCGCCTCCAGGCACTCGTTGCAGATGAAGGCCATTTCTGCTCACGCTTGTATTTGTTCACGCGGCACCTCCTGTGCCGCGCCCTGCGGGCTTCGGCTTGGCCAAAGTGGCACTCCGCTCCTGCTTCGTGCTCATCTTACTTCCCTTCAAGGGGTGGACTAGGCTACATCGTGAATGGTCTTGAGTTCCAGGATCTCGAAACGTCGGATGCCAGCGGGGATCTGGACGCGGACCTCGTTGCCCTCCTCCTGGCCCACCGTGTACGTGAACTCCTCGTCGGAATCCAGGTCCAGGATCGTGATTTTGGAGCCGTAGGCCGCGCGGGACTTGGGCAGTCGGCTGATGTCGAGGCTGGCCACCTCGGCGATGCGCTTCTCCAGAGTGACGAGCTTGTTCTGGAACATGTCGCGCTTGGCCAGGGCCTGCTCGTATTCGGCGTTCTCGGAGAGGTCCCCCTGTCCCGCGGCCCGGGCGATCTCCTGGGGGATCTCCACGAGCAGGGCCTGCTTGATGTCCTTGAGTTCTTTCTCGAGCTTCGCAAGTACGTGCTTGGGCATGGGATTTCCGGGAAAGGTGGGTCAAAAAAAGGCGGGCCGTGGGGCCCGGGTCAGACAGGGGAGGTTGGTACTGATTCTACCCAGTCCTGGGGGGGGAGCGGGGGCGGAAGGGGGTTCCCCTCGCCGGGCCGGGTCTTGAAGCGGCGGTGCATCCAGAACCACCAGCGGGGATCCTTCCGGATCTGGGCCTCGATGCGGGCGGTCATGAGCTGGGTGGCCACCCAGGCATCCTTGGCCGGGTCGCCGGTGACGGGCACCTCGAAGGGCGCCTCGAAGCGGACGGTGGTGGTGCCGTCGCCGTTGGGCCAGCTGAAGACGGGCAGCACCGGCAGGCCGTACCGGGCCGCCAGGCTGCCCGCGGTGCCGAAGGTGGAGGCCCACTGGCCCAGGAATTTTACCCAGACCCCGGTGGTGAGGGCGTCCTGATCCAGCAGGAAACCCACGCCGCGGCCGGCCTTGAGGGCTTTCAGCGTGTCCCGCATGGCCCCGTCCTTGAGGATCACTCGGTTGCCGAAGCGGGTCCGGAAGCCCAATGAAATGGGCTCCAGCAGGGGATTGTCGAGCTCCCGGCCGATGGCATCCAGGGTGCGCCCATGGAGGCTCTGCCCCAGGGCGATGGCCTCCCAGTTGCCGTAGTGGCCGGTGAGCTGGATGAAGCCCTTGCCGGCGGCCTTTGCGGCATCGAAATGCTCCAATCCCTCGACCTTGATCCAGCGCTTCAACTCTTCCGGCGTCGCGTGGCGCAGGCGGAGGAGGCTCACGAACAGGGCGCCGAAGTGGCGGAAGCAGGCCTTCGACAGGGCCCGGGTCTGCGCCTCGTCGAGGCCCAGGTCCGCCAGGCGCAGGTTTTCCCGCACAATGCGCCGGTGCCTTGGGTCCACCAGGTAGAACAGGGCGCCGGCGCCCTCTCCCAGGGCCTGCACCGTCCCCCAGGGCAGGTGGCCCAGGACGCCATCCAGCACGCGGAAGACCCCGTACTCCAGGCGATGGCGGAGGCTGGGCGCAGGGGCGGGAATGGTTGCAGGCGTGGGAATGGGTCGGCCAAAAAAAAGGGGCGCCTCGGTGGGGCGAGGCGCGGAGGGTCAGCTTAGCAGGAACCCTGTCAGGATTCCTTCACCAGTATTTCCAATACTTGCAATACGCGGTCGGGGCCGATCCGATGGGCGCTCGACCCATGGGTGGGGAAGTCCGCCAGGGCCGCGGCCTCGCAGTCCACATCCGGCCCCCGCAGGGCCAGGGCCCGGGGGCCGATGGGGTTCACCCAGACTTCAGGGCTGGGCCCGAAGAGGGTCACCGTGGGCCGGCCGGTGGCCGCCGCCGTATGAGCCAACCCGGTGTCGATGGCCACGTTGCCCCAGGCCGAGGCCTGGACCGCGCAGGCCTCGGGCAGGGTGGTCTGCCCGGCCAGGTTCAGGGCGCCGGGCACCGCGTCCGCCAGGGCCGCCCCCAAGGGCGCCTCGTCGGGCCCGCCCAGCAGCACGGGCCGGATGCCCCGCTGCTGGAGCAGCCGCATCAGGGCGGGCCAGGTGCGATCCTCGGGGAACCAGCGCTTGCCGAAGCCCCGGGTGCCGAAGGCCAGGGTCGCGTAGGGCTCGCCGGACCAGCCCGCCGCGCGGAGCTTGTCCATTCCCTTGCGCCCGCCCAGCAGCTCGGGGGTGAGGGGCAGCCACAGGGCCCGCTCGTCCCCGGTGAGGGTCTGGAGCAGAGGCTGGATGCGGGTGGCGATGTGCAGGGGCAGGTTCCGGTAGCGGATGCTGTGGTGGTACAGCAGGCGCAGGTGGTTGTCGGCGATGCCGGCCCGGATGGGCACGCCGCTCACCCAGGCGGCGAAGGGCAGCCGGGCGCTCTGGGACAGGTTCAGGAAGGCCACGGGGGGGCGCTTCCGCCAGCCCCGCACCAGGGCCCAGGGATCGGGCTTGGCGGCGCCGCCGCCCTCGATGTGGGCTTCGGCGATGAAGGCCGGATCGGCCTCCGACAGCAGCGCCGCGCCGATATGGTGGCCCACGGCGATCCAGCGGAGAGACTGGCCCCGGGCCGCCGCCACGGCGTTCCAGTGGTGCTGGAGCGTGCGCAGGAAGGGGAAGGTCATCACCACGTCGCCCAGCTGCCGGGGGAAGCGGATCCACACCTCGGGGGCGGCGCCCGCCGCCAGCGCCCGGTCCAGGTCCGTCAGCACCTGGGGCCCGGGGGTCACGCCCCCTCCCGGGAGAGGGGCATGGTCATGCAGCGCGGCCCGCCCCGGGCGCGGCTCAGCTCCCCGGCCTCGATCTGCACCAGGTATTTCTTCCCGTCCAGCAGATCCACCGCGCCTTCCGTGAGCACCTGCCGGGCCGTCACCACGTGGTAGCCGGCCTTGTCGAGGGCCTCGCCGGTGGCCATGTTGCGGGCGTAGCTGGTGATGACGCCCGGGGCCAGGCAGAAGGCGTTGGCGCCGTCGGTCCACTGCTCCCGCTGCTGGAGGATGGGGTCCTTCCCGCCGCAGAAGATGGGCTTCAGGTCCACCCCCACGGCCTTCAGGGACCGCAGCAGGCTCGGGTGGGTGCTCATGCGCAGCTCGGGGTGGCGCAGGTCGATGCTGGTGACGTTCAGCAGCTCGCGGCTGCCCTCCAGGAAGTACGGCGGGTAGACGAGGCACTCATCCTGGCTGGTGCGGGTGAAGATCGTGTCGAGGTGCATGGCGCTGCGTTTTTTCGGCATGAGCACCATGAGCAGGTGGTCGAAGCTGCCTTCGTCCTCCGCCCGGTGGGCCCGGAGGGCCTCCGCGAGCAGGTGGATGGCGTCGGCCTGGGTGCGCTCGCTGCAGCCCACGGCCAGCACCTTGGGGCTGAGCACCAGGACGTCGCCGCCCTCGAGGCTGACCGGGGCCTTGATCTCGCCGCGGATGAGGGGGTTCACCTGGTCGAACCACTTGTCCTGGTCCGTGTGGTGCCGCAGGCGCGGGTGGTGGCGGAAGACGTAGCTGAGGATGAGCGGCTCCCGTTCCCGGGCCCAGGTGGCCATGGAGTTCACGCTGTACCCGTCGCCGATGACCGAGGCGGGATCCCGCATGAACAGCAGGTTCGGAATGGGCCGCACCCGGTAGTCGAACTCCTGCTCCCAGGGCGTGTGCCCGGGCATGTCGTCCCAGGGCAGGCCCCCGATGACGCTGCGGGCCACCTGCGTCGAATCCATCTCGCGCAGCAGGTTGCAGGTCTCGTCCGGCAGCCCCACGAGGCGCCGCAGGTCCTCCACGAAGGCCAGCTTCACGCCGGGATCACGCAGCGCCTCAATGAAGAGGTCCTGGATGTCCAGCACCTCGTCGGCCACCTTCGCCAGCACCTTCCGGAACTGCTCGTGCTCGTAGCGGGCCAGGTCGCCGTGGAGGATGTCGTCGAAGAGGAGCTTCTCCATCATCCCGGGCACCATCAGGTCCACCTCGGGCCC
>JAFJUR010000135.1 GCA_017859995.1 Holophagaceae bacterium
CTCGCTCCTGTAGAGGCAATCTTTCACATGATCAGGTACGGGGTTCTCTTCTAGCCATTGCCGTGCCTGCTCGAATTGTCGGATTCTTTTGCCGCAATACTCAATTCGAACGTCGGAAACCTCACCTGGCTGAGAGTGGTCGGGTAGCGCGATCAATGAATTCAACCGTTCATCATTGCTAACAAAATAGAAGACAAATCGACGATACCAACCTTGATGAAACTCTTGAAATGCCGATCCAGTGAAGTACTGAACAAACAATTTGAGATCAAGGCGTATCGACTGATTACCAGGGTACTCCTTCTTAATTCGCTTGATATCACCAAGGAGTGCTGAGCCATCGACGAAGAAGTAATTGTTGTAATTCACGAATGGCTCCTGGAATGCCTAACGAAAGAAGCTAACCGGCCCCGCCTGCACCGAGGCGATGAACGAAGCCGAGATAGCGAGAAGGAGAGAGAGAGCGGAAGGCAATGCAGGCGGGGTCCGGGTTGAGCGAGAGGTTAGGCGTAGCTTGGCCGTTTGTAAACGAGAGACCCGAGCTGCCAAGCCCCAAGCAGGCCGAAGAATGAACCGAGGCAAGGCGAACATGGCGTGGTTGCAGCCAGGGCGACCCGTCACTGCCCTTGAACCGAGGAGAAACCCAGCGGGGCAATTAAACCACCGAGACAAAGAACCGATGCCGCACGAGTCATCGAGAAGAAGGCCGTTGGCGCCTAACGGAAGAAGCTAACCGGACCCGCCTGCGCCGGGGCGCTGAACGAAGCCGAGGAAGCGAAATGTTGAGAGAGAGCGCAAGGCAGTGCAGGCGGGGTCCGAGTTGAGCTGAGGGTTAGGAGCGATGGTAACGAGCTTTAACAAATTCTTTTGGTTTCGGTTTGGTCTTCGGTTTCGATTTGATTGAAGTCCGCATTAAGGCCCTGTTTCTCTTCACTCTCTCGATAAGGGCTTTGAACCATGAGTGAATGCGGGAATAGATCAGAGCAGTGAGGCAAAGAAAGGCAAGAAGGCATAAAATTGTTTGGATAAATATAATCGATTTATTGTCATAAACCATTAAATCGCTAAATTTATCAAAAATAATTATGCCTAGCAAGAAATCAAAGACCAGTACAAAAACGAAACCCTCTCCCTCTAGCCACTTCTCAGAAAAAGTGACTAGTAACTGGAAACATTGCTCGACCAACCGCCCCAGGCGGAATAGGACTCGAACAAACAGAGGAGGCATTCGGTGGAGCTCCTAACGAAAGAAGCTAACCGGCCACGCCTGCACCGAGGCGATGAACGAAGCCAAGATAGCGAGAAGTTGAGAGAGAGCGGGAGGCAATGCAGGCGGGGTCCGGGTTGAGCGAAGGGTTAGGCCGGACGGCTACAATGGCGGGTGAAGAAGATCATTTTTCGCGAACGGCGACGAAAGAAGCTGCGCTGGAACCCAGTATTTCGCTCTCCTTGTGGGCAGACATGTACAGAAAGCCACGCTTAGTGTCGATGGTGTAGAGCATCACGGCCGATCCAAGTGCCCCAGTTTCACTGACAATGGCGCTGACCGTGGTTGGAGTTCGATTGATAATCGAACCCTTCCAGACCTTCTCGGTGCCGCCTGCAGATGCAGAATCACCCCAAATGATTGTCATTTCATTCTTATCGATAATCACGACCGGTTTGACCCCTCGGTACCTGTCAGGGGAGGGTTTGTGGTTTTCTAAGGAATAAATGGCAGTGCCCGTCGGCTCACCGAATCGAAAAACCTGTGCCATGACTGGCGAGGAAAACGCGATCACGATCAGCATTGCAAAGAATCGCATCGCTACTCCTTTCTGGGGCGGCCTAACGAAAGAAGCTAACCGGCCACGCCTGCACCGAAGCGATGAGCGAAGCCAGGAAAGCGAGAAGCTGAGAGAGAGCGAGAGGCCGTGCAGGCGGGGTCCGGTTGAGCGGAGGGTTAGGCGATTACAGCCGATGATAGTTGCACCAGGAGATTGAATGGATCATACAACGGGCGGAACCCACCCATGACCACTTGCTGGGTGCCCGGGTCAGTTGGGCTGAGGCTTGCCCAAGATTGGTGGGCGAAGGTGAACTCGATTTCAAGGCCGACGCGTAGAAATTGCTTCAGCCATCGGATAGAGCTTCTACGTTCATCACGAGCATTGGTTAAGAAAATCAGATCAATATCAGAGCGACTGTGAGCAGTCCCTCGTGCCCACGAGCCCACAAGGGCGACACCAACAATATCCTGCTGGGTACCAGCCCATGAAACCGCAGATCGAACGACCGCCTCGACCTCTGATGCAGTAGCCATGGGGGACGCCTAACGAAAGAAGCTAACCGGCCCCGCCTGCACCGAGGCGATGAACGAAGCCGAGAAAGCGAGAAGTTGAGAGAGAGCGGGAGGCCGTACAGGCGGGGTCCGAGTTGAGCGAAAGGTTAGGCGCTGAGGATCAGAGGGGTTCATAGACGACTTCGAATTCTGGGCCGAGTTCAATCTGGACAATGCGAAGAATTGATAGAGCCTCGGTTTCAAAGCGTTGGTAATCCTCGGAAGTCCATGGACCAGGCTCGGGAGGATACTCCTGATTCAAAGCCTGCTGATGCAAAGTGGATAACTCGTCCAAGCGCTGCTTGGTTTCTTGAGAAAGTGGAAGTTTGTCTTCAATGGCGCCGACATCGAACCGTATTCGGGCGGCATCATTTCCAGACCAAAGGCACCCGCCGAACCATTCGAACATCAATCGAAGTCGATATTTGGGTGGCATGTAGCGCCTAACGAAAGAAGTTAACCGGCCCAGCCGCAACCGGCGCGATGGTTCCGGACTCAGCCGCCTGCGGCTGGGTCCGGGTTGAACGGAGGGTTAGGCCCGAACGGTGTCATGCAATAGGGGCATATCTTTGCATGCGCCTTTACTTTCTCACAGCACTGAGGGCAAACCTTGAGCCCCGGAAGAGATCGAATAACGAGGAAGGCAATCCACCCGCCGACAGGGTGAAAGCCGAACCACATCCAGTGAGGAGATCGATTCCTAGCGTTTGCAGCCCTAATTCCCAGTGCGATAGGGAGAACCCACAATCCGCCAATAAGGACGAACACGAGGAGAAGTGTAAGGACTACAGAGACGGAATCGGACATGGACAGAGGGCCTAACTATTAATTCTGCGAACTGGGTTGGGTGGGGGGAGTTCGGGTAAGTCGGGGGTGGGGTGGGGAAGTGTTGATAAGGCTATCCCAGGGAGCTTGCGGAGAAAACAGGACGGCTTAGCGTGGGGCGGATGAGTGAGGATGCGCGAATGCTTCGACCGCCCCGTTTGCTGGATCAGCTGAGGTCCGAGATCCGGGTGCGCCACCTGAGCCTCTCGACGGAGGAGGCGTACGCGGAGTGGGTGAGGCGCTTCATCCTGTTCCACGGGAAGCGGCACCCGAGGGACATGGGCGTGAGAGAAGTGGAGGCTTTCCTGTCGCACCTGGCGGTGGCGCGGAAGGTGTCGGGCTCGACGCAGAACCAGGCGAAGTCCGCCCTGCTGTTCCTGTACCGGCACGTGCTGAAGGTCGCCCTGCCCTGGCTGGAGGAGGTGGTGCAGGCGAAGGCGGCGCGGCGGCTGCCGGTGGTGCTCACCACCCGGGAAGTGGGGGTGCTGCTGGAGGCCATGGACGGGACCACGGGCCTGGTGGCCCAGCTGCTGTACGGCACGGGGATGCGCCTCATGGAGGGCCTGCGGCTGCGGGTGAAGGACATCGATTTCGACATCCGGGAGATCACCGTCCGCCAGGGCAAGGGCGACAAGGACCGCGTGACCATGCTGCCGGAGGTGCTGGTGGGCCCCCTGCGGGCGCACCTGGACGTGGTGCGGGCGCTGCACCAGGCGGACCTGGCCGAAGGCCGGGGTGAGGTGCTCCTGCCGGACGCCTACGCCCGGAAGGCCCCGCAGGCCGCGCGCAGCTGGGGCTGGCAGTGGGTGTTCCCGTCCCGCCTGCTGTCGGAGGATCCGCGCGGCGGCCAGATCCGGCGGCACCACCTCCAGCCGGAGAGCATCCAGAAGGCCGTGCGCCTGGCGGCCCGGCGGGCGGAGCTCGCCAAGCCCGTCACGCCCCACACCCTCCGCCACTCCTTCGCCACGCACCTCCTGCAGGCCGGCCACGACATCCGCACCGTCCAGGAGCTGCTCGGGCACCAGGATGTGGAAACCACCATGATCTACACCCACGTGTTGAACCGGGGCGGTCACGGGGTGCCGAGCCCCCTGGACGGCGTGGGCGCGAAGGGCCTTAACCTGGGGAGGCCGCGGAGATCCTGAGGGGCGCCTGGGCCGTGGCGGGCGCCCTTCCGCTATCCTCGAAGGATGATCGGACGCCTGCGCGGTGAACTCATCCAGAAACTGCCGAACCTCGCCCTCGTGGAGTGCGGAGGCGTGGGGTACGCGGCCGCCATCAGCCTCTCCACCTATGGCCTGCTGCCCGAGGCGGGGTCGCAGGTGATTCTGCACACGGAACTCCTGGTGCGGGAGAACGAGATCGGCCTGCTGGGCTTCGCCGCTCCCCAGGAGCGCGAGCTGTACCGCATGCTCGTGAAGGTGGACGGCGTGGGCCCGAAGCTGGCCCTGGCGGCGCTGGGGGCCCTGTCCCTCGAGGACCTGGTGCAGGCGCTGCGGGGACGCGACGTGAAGGCCCTCACCCGCATTCCCGGCGTGGGCAAGAAGACTGCGGAGAAGATGTGCTTCGAGCTGTCGGAGCGCATGGGCGGGCTCACGGGCCTCGACGGCCTCTCCGGCGTGCCTTCGGGCGACCCCTGGGACGAGAGCCTGCGGTCGGCCCTGACGAACCTTGGCTTCAAGGAGGATGCGGTGCTGCCGGTGGTGGCGGACCTCCGCGCCTCGAAGCCGCCCCTGGCGGAGGCCATCCGCCAAGCCTTGAAGGCCCTGCAGCGATGAGCACGCGCATCCTCTCCACCTCCCCCCTCGTCGGCCCCGCCCTGGCGGACCTCGGCGCGCGCTTCCCCGCCCTGCGCCTGGCGCCCTACCGGTCGCCAGAATGGAACGCGGCCCTGCCCGAGGCCGAGGCCCTGGTGGTGATGCTCTCTGAACCCATCACCGAGGCCGACCTCGCCGCGGCGCCGAGGCTGAAGGCCATCGGCACGTACTCCGTGGGCGTGAACCACCTGCCTGTGAAGGCCTGCCAGGCGAGGGGCATCGCGGTGGTGAACACGCCGGGCGTGCTCACGGATGCCACCGCTGACATCGCCCTGGCCCTGCTCCTGGCGCTGACCCGCCGGGTGGCGGAGGGCGAGGCCCTCGTGCGCTCCGGCGCGTGGCGGGGGTGGGCGCCGGACCAGCTCATGGGCCCCGGGCTCGCGGGCAAGGCCTGCGGCATCCTGGGCAGCGGCCCCATCGGCCAGGCCTTCGCGCGGCGGGCCTGGGCCCTCGGCATGACGCCCCTCTTCTGGGACCGCGAGGGCAGCGGCGGCACCGTGGATTTCGGCGGCGGACAGGCGGGCTTCTCCGCCCCGCGCCTGCCGCTGGCGGAGCTGCTGCCCCGCAGCGCGGTCCTCTCCCTGCACTGCCCGCTCACGGAGCAGACCAAGGGCCTGCTGGACCGCGGCGCGCTGGAGACGCTGCCGGCCGGCGCAGTGATCATCAACACCGCCCGGGGCGGCATCCTGGATGAAACGGCCGCCATGGATCTGCTGGACGCCGGGCGGCTCGGCGGCGTCGGCCTGGATGTGTACGACGGCGAGCCGAAGGTGCAACCGCGCTGGTTCACCACCCCGCGCACCGTGCTGCTGCCGCACCTCGGATCCGCCACGGTGGAGACACGCCAGGCCATGGCCCGCCTGCTGTGCGACGGACTCGCGGCGGCCCTGGCTCCCGCCAGGTGATACCCTGGAATCCCACACGAGGCATACCATGGCACGCCCCTGGCTCAAGCTGCTGGACCCCGGACTGACGGCCCTCAAGGCCGCCACCGGGGCGTCCTTCGAAGACCGCCTCGGGCTGGCCCGCGCCCTCAATGGGCGGGCCCGCCACGACGAGGCCCTGGAGATCCTGGATCAGCTGCTGGCGGAGAACCGCTCCCACGCGGAAGCCTGGTTCGAGCGCCTGCTCTGCCTCAGCGACCACGCCACCGAGGAAGAGGGCCTGGAGCTGATGGGCCAGCTGGAATCCCTGCGCGACGAGCACCCCGCCGTGGGAGGCCACCTGCGCAACCTGGGCTACCTGCGCCTGCTCCTCCAGGATGTGGATGGCGCCGAGCACGCCCTTCACCAGGCCCTGGCCCTCAACGGGCAGGACCCCAAGGCCCTGGAGCTCGCAGGCCTCGTGCAGCTCCACCTCAACCACGCGCCCGAGGCCAAAGCGTGGCTGCTGAAGGCCCTCAGCCTGAACCCGAAGGATCCGCGCACGCTCCGCCTGCTGGCCATCGCCATGGAGCAGCTGGGAGACCTGGCCGGGGCCGAGGCCCAGCTCGTGGCCGCCCTCCAGGCGGAAGACTCCTACTACTGGGGCTGGCACGCCCTGGGCGAGCTGCTGCTCAAGCGCGGCGACCTGGCCGAGGGCCTGCGCTGCATCCAGCGGGCGCGCAGCCTGCATGTGTGCGATCCCGCCAGCTACTTCATCCTTTCCGAGATCTTCAGCGAGCAGGGCCACCTGGAACTGGCCGCGGGCCAGCTCCACACGCTCATGCTGCTGGCCCCGCCCCGCCCCGTGCTGGCCGAGGCGCAGGCACTGCTGGGCGAATTGAAGCGCGACATGGGCGACCGCGACGGCGCGCTCTCGTACTTCAGCCTCGCCACCGAGACCGATCCGGACGCCGCGAACCCCTGGGCGGCGCTGGGCGACATGGCCCGCGAGGAGAACCGCTGGGAGGACGCGCTGCGCTGCTACCGCGAAGCCCTCATGCGCGAACCTGACGCGGCGGACCTGCAGGTGCAGCTGGGCTACGCCCTGCTCGAGACGCGGCAGGGCCAGGCGGCGGAGCAGGCCTTCCTGCAGTCCCTGGAGCTGGATCCCGGCGAGTACAGCGCCTACCTGGGCCTCTCCGAGGTCTACCGGTTCGCCAACCGCCGGGAAGACCAGATGAGCATGGTCGAGCAGGCCATGGTTCTCGCGCCCGATGATTCCGACGTGTGGAACGCCAAGGGCGTCGCCCTGGAGGTCACGGACCGCTGGAAGGAGGCGACGGAGGCCTACGAGAAGGCCCTGGCCCTTGAGCCCCAGCACCGGAAGGCCGCGAACAACCTGGGCTTCGTGCTGGAGAAGCGCATGAACCACGGCGAGCCCGAACTGCGGGCCCGGGCCACCGAGGCGTGGAAGCAGCGGCTCCTCATCTGCCGCGACGAGGGCCAGAGCCTGAAGATGGCCACGGAGCACCTCGCGAGCCTGGGCGTGGACGACGACACCATCCGCGAATGGCTGCGGCCGGACTTCCTGGTGGCCGAATCGAACCGGTGACTGCTTCGTCACCGATTCGTCACACCAGCGTTTCCAGGCAGTTACACAAAGGCCTTTCCGGGCCTGTGGAAAAGCCTGCGGATTGACCGCTTCCCGAGCCTCTAAACCTTGTCCAGATATGGATTTCCCGGCTCAAAAAGGCGAAAATCCGATCTATCTTAATCTATTTATTTCAATCTTTAGCATTGATGATCCTGGCGGAATTTGCCGGGCGAGCGCAGGCGGGGGTTTTCCACAATTTCCGTTTTCTTTCGCGTTGACAGCGAAGAAGCCCTTGAGGCCCGGTGAGGAGGGGCGAAAAGGATCGGCGTCAACCCATTCCGTGACCCCGCCGTCACCCCCTGGACCGACCCAGACGGGTCGGCTCAGACCAGGGCCTCGGCCTCCCGCAGCTGGACGCTCACCAGGCGGGAGCAGCCCGCCTCCTCCATGGTGACGCCGTAGAGGGTGTCCGCCGCGACCATGGTGGGCTTCTGGTGCGTGATGACGATGAACTGGGTGTCGCTCTTCATCTTCTGCACCATGGCCGCGAACCGGCCCACGTTGGCCTCGTCGAGGGGGGCGTCCACCTCGTCCAGCACGCAGAAGGGGCTGGGCTTGAAGTGGAAGATGGCGAAGAGCAGCGAGATGGCCGTGAGCGCCTTCTCGCCGCCGCTCAGGAGGGTGAGGGCCTTGGCGGTCTTGCCGGGCGGCTGGGCCGTGATCTCGATGCCGCATTCCAGGAGGTTCTTGGGATCCTCCAGGCTGAGGTGGGCGTTGCCGCCGCCGAAGGCCTCGCGGAAGACTTCCTGGAAACGCGTGTTCACGAAGTCGAAGGCCTCGCGGAAACGGTCCTCGCTGGTGGCGTTGATCTCCTGGATGGTGGACTCCAGGTTGGCGATGGCGGCGGTAACGTCGGCCCGCTGCTCGTTCATGAAGCCGAGGCGGGTTTCGGCCTCCTCCAGCTCCTGGATGGCCAGGGGGTTCACGCCGCCCAGATCCATGCGGCGCCCTTGCAGCTCGTTCAGGCGCGTCTGGTGGACCAGTTCGCCCTCAACCCAGGCCTCGCGCTCCTCGTCGGTGATGCCGGCGAGGAAGGTGGGCACGTCGGCGCCCAGGGCCAGCTCCACCTCCTTCGCCAGGGCCTCCTGGCTGCCCTGCACCTGGGCGCCGTGGATGAGCACCTCCTGGTGCTGGGCCCGGGCGTTCTCCAGAGCCTCCTGGAACTCGCGGGCGGAGCGTTCCTGGACGCGCAGGGATTCCTGGTCCAGCTCCAGCCGGGGCTGAGCCTCCTGGGCCTGCTGGTGGACGGCCTCCCGCTCGCCCAGCAGGGTCTGGGATTCATGCTCGAGCTCGGCCAGGCGCTTGACACAGGCCTCCACCCGCTCGGCCTGCTCGGCGGATTCGGCCTCCAGGCGCTGCCGCTCGGCCTCCAGGTCGAAGCGGCCCCGCTGGGAGAGCTGCAGGTGGCGCTCGTGGCCATCCCGCTCGGCCCAGGCCGCGTCGCGGCTGCGGGCCGTCTCCATGCGCTGGTCGCGGCGCTCGTCCAGGCGCAGGCGCGCCTCGCGCACCTTGAGCTCCGCCTCCTGGATCGAGGCCTCCAGGGCGGCGTCCACGGCCTCCTCGGGATGTTCTTCGAGTTCGCGAAGCAGGCCCTGGAGCCGCTTGATCTCGCCTTCGATCTGCTCCCACAGCGCGTCAGCGCGCTCGCTGGCGGCCCGGATCTCGGCCAGCTGGCCCGAGAGGGCGGTCTTCTGGGACTTGAGCGTGTCCGTGCGGCGACGCAGGGAGCGGAGGTCCTCGTCGATCTCCACGGACCGCTCCCGGGCCTCGCGGGCTTCGTCGCCGCCCTTGCCCCGGCGGGCTTCCAGGTCCTCCAGGCGGTCGAGCAGGGCTTCCCGGGTGGCCCGGGCCTCCTCCAGCTCGGAGCGCAGCTTCAGGGGCGAGGCCGCGGGAGCCGACACCCCCAGCTGGACGGGACCGAAGGGCAGCCGGATGAAGCCGGGGGAGACAAAGGCCAGGTCTGGGTGGGCGAGGACCAGGGCCGGGAGGTCGTCGTCGGCGCAGCGGAACGTGCGGTCGAGCAGGGCGCCCAGGGGGCGCTCGGCGCCGGACCAGTGGAGGTGGTCGCGCAGGGGCTCGCAGCCGCCGGGGGCCGGGGCCGGATCGGCAGCGCCGCCCACGGCCAGCAGGAGGTGCCCCGGGGCGGCCATGGCCTTCTGGGCCAGGTCCGCGTCCACGGAGAGGACCTGCAGCCAGGCGCCCAGCAGCCGCTCGAGGTCGGGGCGCCAGGCTTCGTCCACCGTGAGCAGCTCCACCAGGGCCCGGGGCCGGGCGCCCTGCTCCTTCAGCCAGGTGAGGCCCTTCTGC
>JAFJUR010000025.1 GCA_017859995.1 Holophagaceae bacterium
TGGTCCCAGGGCCCCGCGACGGTTCGGGACGTGCACACCGAGCTGTCGAAGGACCGGGACATGGGCTACACCACCGTGCTCAAGCTCATGCAGATCATGGTGGAAAAGGGCCTGGTGGGGCGGGACGAGCGCGCGCGTTCCCACCTCTACCGGCCCCTCCAGGGCGAATCCGAAACCCAGCGCTGCCTGCTGCGGGAACTGCTGCAGAAGGCCTTCGCCGGCAACCGCCGGGATCTGGTGCTCCAGGCCCTCGAATCCGAGCCCGCCTCGGCCGAGGAACTGGAGGACATCCGGCGGCTGCTGGACGAGGCGAAGAGGAGGGCACGATGAACGACCTGGCCACCGTTCCGCTTCTCCGGGCCATCGGCTGGACCCTGCTCCACAGCCTCTGGCAGGGCGCCTTCCTGGCCCTCCTGGCGGGCCTTGCGCTGAGCTGGGCGCGTTCCCGTTCCGCTGAACTCCGCTATGGCATCGCCACGGGAGCCCTCCTGCTTCTGGTCCTGGCGGCCGCGGGAACCCTGGCATGGCTTTCCGGGAACACCGGCCCGGAGCTGGCGGCCGACCCCCTGCCGGTCATCGCGCCGGGAGAAGGGCTGTCCGTTCCGGGCTGGTTCTTTCGCTTGCGGATCGCCCTGACGCCCATGATTCCCTGGCTGTTCCTGGCCTGGATCCTGGGCTTCGCGCTCCGCCTGGCTCAGCTGGCCCGTTCCATGGCGTGGCTGTACGGCCCCTGCCTCAACAGCCTCGAGGCCCCGCCCGCGCAATGGTCTGCCCGGTTCGACGAGCTGCGGATTCGAAGCGGCGTGCGGGTGTCCGTTCGACTGGGGCTCTCACGTCAGGTGGATTCCCTGGTCGTCCTGGGGTGGTTGAAGCCCGTGGTGCTGATCCCGGCCGCGGCGCTGATGGCGCTGCCTCCAGAAAGCCTCGAAGCCCTGCTGGCCCACGAACTCGCTCATGTCCGCCGGGGGGATTTCCTCGCGAACGTCCTCCAGACTTTCGCGGAAGCCCTGCTGTTCTACCATCCCGCTGTCTGGTGGCTCTCCCGGCGCATCCGCCTGGAGCGCGAGCACTGCTGCGACGACGCGGCCGTGCGCGCCTGCGGCGATCCGATCCTCTACGCCTCCGCCCTCACCGGGCTGGAGGAACTCCGAACCCGACCCATGCTCGTTCCCGACCTGGCCCCCGCGGCCAGTGGAGGTCATCTCATGTCCCGCATTCAACGCCTGCTCCGTCCCCGGGTGACCCGGGATCTGGCCGTGCCCCTGGCCGCCTTCCTGCCCGCCCTGCTGCTGGTCTCGGCCCTCGGGGTGGTCACCCTGTCCGCCGCGGCCGCGCCTGGAGCCTCCGTGAAGGAGGAACCGGTCTCGCTGGAATTCTCGAAGGTGCGCATCAAGCATCAGCCCGACCCGCCCGCCTATCCCCCCGAAGCGAAGGCCGCCCGCATCCAGGGCACGGTGGTGGTGGGCCTCACCATCGGCCTCGATGGCCGGGTGACCGAGGCCAAGGCGCTGTCCGGCCCACCGGAACTCCAGCCCTGTGCCATCGAGTACGCCCGGGCCTGGGAATTCGAGCCCGTGAAGGTGAAGGGAAAGCCCGTCTCCGCGCGCTTCAAACTCACGATGCCATTCCGCCTGAGGTAGCTTGAAGCCCCACGGCAGGCGGCTCTCCGGGGCCGCCTGCCTGACCTCTGGTAGCCGTTGCGCGAAGTCAGGACCCCCGGCCATGCTCGATCCAACATTCCGAGGTGATCCCATGGCTTTGACGGTGGATGGCATTTTTGCCCTGATGCCCGAGCTCTTCCTGCCCGAGAAGGCCCAGGGCCTGACCGTCTCTGTCTACTACCAGGTGACCGGCGAAGGGGGCGGGGACTACACCTGCCTCATCGAGAACGGGGCCTTCTCGCTCAAGCGCGAGGCCAAGCCCGACGCCACGTCCGTCGTGGTGATCGGCGCCGAGGACTGGATTGCCCTCAACGAAGGCAAGCTCGATCCCATGCAGGCCTTCATGACCGGCAAGCTCAAGGGCACCGGTGATCTGGGCCTGCTCCAGAAATTCCCCAAGTTCTTCAAGAAGCCCCAGAAGCAAAGCGGCCCCGTGAAACCCCTGAAGGACCTGGTGCCGGCCCGGCTGGGCCTCGCGGCGGGCCTCAAGGTGACGGTGGGGGGCGACTCCTGGGGCGACGGCGCGGAGCTGGCCGGCGACGAGGCCGCGGTGCGCGCCCTGGTCTGCGGTCTCTCCGACCCAGGACCGGCCCTGCTGGGCGGCCAGCTGCGCTACACCGGCGACATGGCCCTGTTGCGCAGCGCATGGAAGGCCTGGTCGGCCGAGCCCGAGATCACCTTCCCCGAGACCCCCGGCGGCAAGGCGCTGGCGACGCTGCGCAGGCGCTACAAGGGCGGGGCCAGCGGCACGCTCGAGGTGAAGGTGGACGGGGTTCCCTACCGCCTGGATTTCAGCCCGGAGGGCCTGTCCGTGCGGCCCGGCGAGGTGGAGGGCGGCGCGGCCCTGGCCATTTCCGATGCCGATTTCGCGGCGCTGAATGCCGGCAAATTGAACCTGGTGGCCGCCCTGCTGGGCGGGGCCATCACGGTGAAGGGCGACATGAGCCAGGTGGCCGCCTACACCGCCCATTTCGACGCCGATGTGAACCCGGCCCAAGGGTTGCTGGAATCCATGCCCGAGCGGTTCAACCCGGAGAAGGCCGGGGATCTGGAGGCCGCCGTGGGCTACCAGATCGACGACCTGGGCTACACCCTCTTCATCCGCCACGGGGCCTGCCTGGTCTTTCCGCGGCTGCTCAGGCCCTGTGATACGCTCCTCAAAGCGAAATCCGACGATTTCGTCGCCATGAGCACCGGAACGCTGAACGCCCAGGAGGCTTTCATGACCGGCAAGATCCAGATCGAGGGCGATCCCCTGCTCATGCAGAAGGTGGCGAAGAGCTTCAGGCGACCCGAAGCCTAGGAATTCCCATGCCCAGACCCGCAGCCCGCAAGCCGCACCCCCCGAAGGAAGCTGACCGGGGCGCGGGGGTGGTGCGATCCGCGAAGGCCATTCCGAGGCTGAGTCCGGCTGGAACGCCTGCTTCTGTGGTGGCGTCGAAGGAGCCCCTGGCGGCCGGGAAGGCCCAGGTCTGCACCGGGCACTGCGGTCACTGCGACCTGCACCCCTGCCAGCTGCACGCCACGGTCTAGGCGCCCTCCCAGAGCTCGCGCAGGCGCTGGTACCCGGCCCGGCTCACGGGCAGGCGGGCGCCGTCGCGCAGGATGGCCTCGCGGTGCTCCTTGCTGTCCTGCTCCACCCGCACCAGCCGGTCGAGGTTCAGCAGGTAGCTGCGATGAATGCGGATGAAGCGGCTGGGATCCAGCTGGGACTCGAGGCTGGCGAGGGTCTGCTGCTTGAGGAGGTTCTTCCCCTCGGTGCGCAGCAACACGTAGTCGTCCTGCGCCTGCACCCAGTCGAGGCGGTCCAGGTGCACCACGGTCACTTTGGGGCCGTCCTTCACCACGATGCGCTCCAGGGGGCGGCCCTGGCGGGCGCTGGCGGCCAGGTCGGAAGCGGAGGGTGCCGGGACCGCCGGCTGGGCGGCGTGCAGGGCCCGCGCCTTGGCCAGGGCCGCGTCGAAGCGCTCTTTCGAGAAGGGCTTCAACAGGTAGTCCACGGCATGGGCCTCGAAGGCCCGCAGGGCGTGCTGGTCGTAAGCGGTGACGAAGACGACGGCGGGCCGCTTGCCCTCGGCCTCCAGCAACTCCAGCACCTCGAAGCCGTCCAGCTTCGGCATCTGGATGTCCAGGAAGATGAGGTCCGGCTGCTGCTGGGCAGCGGCTTTCAGGGCCTCGAGCCCGTTGGCGCACTCCGCCACAACCTCCACGTCCGGGTGGGCCGCGAGGTGCTCGCGCACCACGGCGCGGGCCAGATCTTCGTCGTCGATGATCAGCGCTTTCATGGTTCGGTCTCCAGGGGGAACACCAGGGTCACGCGATGGGTGCCGTCCTGCACGGCGGCCTCGAACCGGGCCCGGCTGCCGAAGCGGCCCAGGAGCCGCTGCCGGACCTGCCGCAGGCCGATGCCGAGGCCCTGGGGCGCTGGGGCGTCCGCGTCCAGGGGGTTGTCGACCCGCAGGATCACGTGGCCCTCCAGCACCACGGCGGTCACCGCCAGGATGCCGCCTTCGGGCAGGGCCGCGATGCCGTGCTTGATGGCGTTCTCCACCAGGGGCTGCAGCAGCAGGGTGGGCAGCAGGGCGGGCTCCGCGGCTGGATCCACAGTCCAGGTCAGGTGCAGGCGGTTCCCGAAGCGGATCTGCTCGATGGCGAGGTAGGCCTTGGCGAGGTCGAGCTCCTCCCGCAGGGCCACCAGCCGGCGTTCGCCCAGGCCGAGGCTGCGGCGGAGGAAATCGGACAGCAGGACGCACATCTCCCGGGCGCGGGCCGGATCCACCGCCGTGAGGGCCGAGAGCGAATTCAGGCTGTTGAAGAGGAAGTGCGGATTCAGCTGGGCCCGCAGGGCCTTCAGCTCGGATTCCTGGGCCAGCATCTGCGCCTCGGCGCCCTTGCGCTCGGCTTCGAGGGTCCGCTCCTGGGCGAGCATGAGGTAGCTGAGGGCCACCGAGGCCAGGTAGAGGAGGACGCCCAGGCCGGTCAGCACCGGGAGGGCGTTGCCCACACGCTGGGGCAGGGCCTCCAGGCCCGGGATCCAGGCCAGCATGCGGGCCAGCAGCCAGGCGAGGCCCGCCCAGAGACCGCCCATGAGTACCGCGGCCATGCCCCAGGCCATGCCGTGGGCGCCGAGTCCCTCGACGGTGCCGCCCAGGGGAAGGGCCCGGCAGAGGAACCAGGTGGACAGGAAGAGGAAGGCCGCCGACAGGCAGAGGGGCAGGGCCAGGGCGCCCGCCTCCAGGGAGTTCCAGCCCTGGCTCCGGGCGATCCCGGCGAGCAACAGCGTGATGGGGGCCCACCCCAGGAGGTAGGCCCCCAGCTTCGCCCGGCTGGCCAGCAGGGGGTGCATCAGCTCTTCACTTCCGTTCCCCCGAAGAGGATCAGGCCGGTCACCACCAGGCGGGGACGGGCTTCCGTGGGGCTTGGTCCGTGGTGGGTGGTGTCGTTCAGGGCGCCGAACATGGCGGTGGCGCGGTTGGAGACCTCCCAGCCGTCGGGCACGCGGATCTCGCCGCCGCCGAAGAGCACGAACACATCAATGCGCGCCTGGCCCGAATCCAGCGCGGCCTGGCGGAGGTCCACCTCGTAGCCGCCGAAGATGGCGGTGAGCTCGCCGCCCTTGAAGGCCTGGGTGAGCACGCGCCGCTTGAAGCCGCCGAAGATCGCGGTGCCCTGCAGGAAATCGTCGGACTTCGCCAGCTCCGGCGGCACGCCCCGGCTCTGCTTCAGCGCCTTGACCACGATGAGGATGCCCACGGCCACTACCAGCATGGGCGCGAGGGCCTCGGCCAGGTGGCCCCGGGAGAAGGTGAAGAGCAGCAGGAACACGCCGCCCAGCACCAGGAACCAGCCGCCCATGCCGCCGCCGCTGCGATCCTGGCGGATCTTGGCGATGCCCATGGCGACCAGCACCAGGGGCCAGAGCTTGAAGATCGTGTGGGCCTCGATGAGCCCGAGGTTGTCCAGGGTGAGCACGAGGCCCGCCACGATGATGGCCACGCCCAGCACCAGCTTGGGGCTGAAGGGGCTGGGGGCCTTGGCGTCTTCGGGGGTCATGGGTTCACCTGCCGGGAATCGGGATCAGAATCACAGGATACGGGGGGTGCGGGCGGCGGAGGCACCGTCTTGGACAGTTTCTGTCGCTTGGGCTGGGGGAAGATGGCCCGCAGGGTGACGATGACCCCGCCCCAGACCAGGAAGGCCGGCCACCAGCGCTCCAGCAGGCCCCAGGGGCCGAACTGCGAGATGAAGCCCGCCGTGGCGAACGCGAGCCAGACATGGCCGCGAAAACTCAGGATGCCGTCCTGGGCCAGGCGGGCGAGGCCGAAGGCCGCCAGGGCCAGGGGCCACCAGGTCAGCAGGTGCCAGGCGTCGTACCAGCGGAGGCTGTCCGCCAGGAAGATCAGGCCCATCGCGATGACGACGAGGCCGAAGACGAGTTTCGGGGAGAAGAGGGGGGGGCGTGCCTGGGCGTTCATGATCGGTGCTCCTTTCGTCCAGATCCCACGGGAAGGCAGAAACAGAAGCCGAGGCTGGGCAGCCACAACGCCAGCCACCACCAGGGGCTGTCGAGGAACCATCCTGCCAGGACCATGGGTCTCCCTCCGTGTGACCAAGTTACGGGCACTTGAGCTCCGGATCGGCCAGGGATCGGCGAATGGGGGGAGGGGACCGGCGAGCGGTCAGTCCCAGTGAATCTGCCCGCCCCGGCTACGTTCCCGCCAGGCATGCTCGAGGGCCCCGGCCAGGTCCGGCGGGCACTCGAACCGCAGCACCGCCTGATCGCCGTCGAAGGCCTGGTCCAGGACCGCCACCGCCGAGAAACCGCCCAGCAGCGCGAAGGGCAGGTGGGCCTGGGAGGCGGGAACCCGGAACGCCCCGGCGCGAAGCACGCGGACCTCTTCCCACACACCGCCGGCGTCCGCCGCGGCCAGGGCACCCTGCACGCCCTCCGTGTAGGCCCGCACCAGGCCGCCGGTCCCCAGCTTGGTTCCGCCGTACCAGCGGATGCAGACTGCGATGAGGTCGGTGGCCTCGGCCCCCTCGAGCACCGCCAGCATGGGCCGCCCTGCGGTGCCCGACGGCTCGCCGTCGTCGTCCGCGCCAAAAGCCGCCAGGGGCACGCCCTCCCTCCACGCGCTGCAGTGATGGGTGGCGTCGAAATCGCGCTTGCGCAAAAGAGCGAGCACGGCGGCCCGCTCGGCGGCGTCCCGGGCAGGGTGGAGTTCCGTGAGGAAGACCGAGGCCTTCTCGCGGAACCGGTGGACCGTGACCTCCTTCAAGCGACGCATGAATCCAGCATGGATGCGGCTGTGACGGGAATCAACAGTCGTCGATCAATCACGACTCAACGGTCGTTTTAAACCTATCCTTGAAGGTGGATCTTTCCAAGGAGACGGCATGAATCCCGTCACGGTGCCCTTCAAGCCCACGCCGCTGAAGCGGGTGGACCCTGTGCCTTCGGACCTGGACATCGCCCAGGCCGCGGCGCTGAAGCCCATCGGCCTCGTGGCGGCGGAGCTGGGTCTCCAGGAAGCTGAACTCGAGTTCTACGGTCCCACCAAGGCCAAGGTCCGGCTGGAGGTGCTGGAGCGCCTGAATGAACGCCCCAACGGGCGGTACGTCGACGTCACCGCCATCACGCCCACGCCGCTGGGGGAGGGCAAGACCACCACCACCGTCGGCCTCAGCCAGGCCCTGGGCGCCCACCTGGGCAAGCGCGTCCTCACCTGCATCCGCCAGCCCAGCCAGGGCCCCACCTTCGGCATCAAGGGGGGCGCGGCGGGGGGCGGCTACAGCCAGGTGATCCCCATGGAGGACTTCAACCTCCACCTCACCGGCGACATCCACGCCATCACGGCGGCGCACAACCTCTGCGCCGCGGCCATCGACGCGCGCATCCTGCACGAAGCCGGCGCCACCGATGAGCAGCTGTTCGAGCGCCTCTTCCCCAAGGCCAAGGGCCAGCGCCGCTTCCCCAAGTCGCTGCAGCTGCGCTGCGTGAAACTCGGAATCAGGCAGGGGGATCCCGAGGCGTTCACCCCCGAGGAACGCCGCCGCATCTGCCGCCTGGATCTGGATCCCGCGGCCATCACCTGGCGCCGGGTCCTGGATACCAGCGACCGCTTCCTGCGGGGCGTGACGGTGGGGCAGGGCGCCGAGGAGCGGGCCTTCGCCCGGGACACGGGCTTCGACATCGCCGTGGCCAGCGAGATCATGGCGATCCTGGCCCTCACCACGGGGCTGGCGGACCTGCGCCACCGCCTGGGCGCCATGGTGGTGGGCTTCAACCGCCAGGGCGAGGCGGTCACCGCGGAAGATCTGGGCGTGGCCGGCGCCATGACCGTGCTCATGAAGGACGCGCTGAAGCCCACGCTCATGCAGACCCTCGAAGGCACGCCGGTCTTCGTGCATGCCGGACCCTTCGCCAACATCGCCCACGGAAACAGCTCCATCCTGGCCGATCAGATCGCCCTCAAGCTGGCGGACTACGTCATCACCGAATCCGGTTTCGGCGCCGACATGGGCATGGAGAAGTTCTTCGACATCAAATGTCGGGTTTCCGGCCTGGTGCCGGACGCCGTGGTGCTGGTGGCCACGGTGCGCGCCCTCAAGATGCACGGCGGCGGCCCCAAGGTCACGGCGGGCAAGCCCCTTGATCCGGTCTACGTGGAGGAGAACCTCGACCTCCTGCGCCGGGGCCTGCCCAACCTGGTGCACCACATCCGCATCGCCCGCAGGTTCGGGATTCCGGTGGTGGTGGCCGTGAACGGCTTCGCGGCCGACTCTCCCGCGGAGCTCGACCTGGTGCGCCGGGCTTCGCTGGAGAGCGGCGCCGAGGACGCCGTGGTCTGCCAGAACTGGTCCCTGGGCGGCGAGGGCGCCCTGGACCTGGCCCGGGCCGTCATGCGCGTCTGCGACCGGCCCTCGGATTTCCGGTTCCTCTACGACCTGGACGAGCCCATCAAGCAGAAGATCGAGACCATCGCCCGGGAGATCTACGGCGCCGACGGCGTGGACTACTCGCCGGAAGCCGAGGCGCGCATCGAGGCCTACACCCGCCTGGGCTACGGCCGCATGCCCATCTGCATGGCCAAGACCCACCTCAGCCTGAGCCATGACCCGGCCCTCAAGGGCGCCCCGACCGGCTTCCGGATCCCCGTGCGGGACGTGCGGGCCAGCGTCGGGGCCGGGTTCCTCTACCCGCTGCTGGGCCAGATGGCCACCATGCCCGGCCTGCCCACGCGGCCGGGGTTCTACGACGTGGACGTGGACCTGGAGACCGGGAAGATCGTAGGCCTCTTCTAGAAATGGGAATCAGGCTTCAGCCGCGCAGCGCCGAGGGCGCGACGCCGAAGCGCGCCTTGAAGGCCCGGTTGAAGTGGCTCTGGTCGTAGAACCCGGTCAGGGCGGCGATGCGGGTGAGGGGCTGCCTGGAGCGCAGGACGAGGTCCCTGGCGCGCGCCAGGCGCCGCTCCCGCACGTAGGCACCGAGGCTCATGTGGAACCGGGCCCGGATGCCGCGGGCGAGGTGGCCCGGACTGACGCCAGCCGCGCCGGCCAGCTCCGACAGGCCCAGGGGGGCGGAGGGATCGGCTTCGATGAGGTCGATCACGCGGGACAGCCAGGCGGGGTGTCCCAGACCACGGGGCCCCTCGGACCGCAGGGCCTCGGCGAGGATTTCCAGCGCCAGGGATTCCGCCGCCAGGGAGGCGGCCGCGTCCTCCGTGTGAAGCTCCTTCAGCAGGCCCTGGCCGAGGGCCTCCAGCCGCCGGGAGGCCCATGAGGCCTCTGCTCCGAACGGGAAGCGGCGCAGGTGCGCGTCCAGCCAGGCAGGCTGGGGAAAGATGTTCAGGCAGGCTGCGCCCTGAGACCCGAATCGATTCTCGTGGGTCCGGCCCGGCGGGTGGGCCAGCAGCGTTCCGCTGGGGCACAGGAGCTGCCTGCCGTCGGCGCGCTCCTCGAACTCGCCACGAAGGGCCAGACACAGGTAGGCGTCCCGGTGCTGGTGCGGCGGGAGGACGGTGTCTCCCCGGTAGGCCGTGACCGAGAAGATGAAGGGGCCCGCCTCCCGCTTCAGGGTGAGGCGCCCCAGGGTGTGCGTGGCCATCAGTGCGCGAACCGCCACGGATCACCCCGTCCAGAAGATTCCGAGTCACATTTACAGGGCAGGTCACGTTCATACAAGCCCGGTGGCTTAGTGCCCCCTACCGTTGAACGCCGAGGCACCCCGCCGAGTGAGGTCCCCATGAACCCCCGCTTTTCCGCCTGCCTGGCCGTCCTCTGCCTGCTGGCTGGCTGTCAGCCCCCGGACACGGCTTCGCCCGGGGAGCGCCACGACGCCCCCCGGCCGGGGCTGGCCGCCTTTGAGCGCGGCTACGGCCTCATCCTCCAGGGCGACCTCCAGGCCGGCCTGGCCGTTCTCGACCCCATCCCGCCTGGGGCCCTGACCCCGGCCGACCGCGCCAGCCGACAGGCGATCCTGGATCGCTTCCAGACGGGCCCGGCCTGGGGGCCGGACCTCCCGGCGGGCTTCCCCCGCGCGGTGGTCGCCAGCTACGTGGACTACTGGACCCAATCCCTTTTGAAACGGGCGGACCGGGCCACGGCCGAGGCTGGCCTGTTGGCCCGCCTCAGGGCCTGCCTGCGCCAGCATGGAAAACAGGTGGAGGGGGTCCGCACCCTTGAGGATGTGACCGAGGCGCTGGGTCCCCTGCTCGAGGCGGAGGGCTTCCACTCCCTCCGCGGCCTGACGGCCCCGTACCACGAGCTGATGCTGTGGCGGAAGGAACGCGTCGCCACCTACGAGGTGCGGCTGCCCGAGTCCACCCAGCAGGTCCGGGTGGTGTTCATGTCGGATTTCGTCCTGCGGGGCTGGCTCGGTTTCGCGACCTGCGGCCGGTCGTACAGCGGCGGATGGACCACGGACCAGGCCCTGTTCTGCCTCGAGGATGCCTACGACCTGGATTCCGAGGCCTTCCAGGTGAGCTACCTGGCCCATGAAGGGCAGCACTTCGCGGACAACCGGCGCTTCCCGAAGCTGCAGCAGCCCGAGCTCGAATACCGGGCCAAGCTGGTGGAGGTGATCCAGGCGAAGGAGACGCTTCCGGCCCTGCTGGACCAGTTCTCCCGGCGCGGGGGCACCCGGCGGGACGCGCCCCATGCCTACGCCAACCGCCAGCTGGCCTTGAGCCTGTCCCGGGTGCTCTTTGGCGATGACGCGGCGCTGAAGGAGCCGGGGCGGTGGGCGGCGAAGGCACCGGCGGACATCCAGGCCGCGGCCCTCCGCCTGCTCAGGGAGAGCTCGGCGGCGCTGGAGGCCGCGGGCGCGGACAGGGCGGAACGGCTGCCCTTCCGGGACTAGCGGGAGACGGCCGCCAGGCTCACAGGAACCGCGCGGTGCCGGAGACGCGGATCGAGCCGCCGGGCTCCGGGGAGAATTCGGCCCGCAGGCGGGAACGCATGCCCATGTCCTCGCCCTGCACGACCTCGATGTCCCCGCCATGGGGCCAGCCGAGGTCCCGAAGGTAGCCGGCGAAAGCGGCCGTGGCGGCGCCCGTGGCCGGATCCTCGTAGACACCGCCCGAGGCGAAGGGGTTGCGGGTGTGGAAGCGCCGGGGCGTCTCCGCGTAGGCGAAGAGGATCGTCGTCAGCAGCTCCCGCACCATGAGGCGGCGCCCCGCGTCCAGGTCGTAGCGCATGGCGGCGAGCGCCTCGCGGGTCTTCAGGCCGAGCACCAGGTGGTCGGCCCCTCCGTGAGCCAGGGCAGGCGGAAGGGCCGGGTCCAGGTCGTCGGCCGAGTAGCCGAACAGGTCGAGGACGCTGGCCACCAAGCGCGGCGGGGCCGCGGCGCTGTGCGTGGGCGGCGACTGCAGGGCGGCGGTCGTGAGCGGGCCGTTCCGGCGGCCTTCGACGGTGATGTGGGCATGGTTGAGCGTGAGGGGAAACACGCCATCGCCATGCCTGAGCGCCAGCACCGCCCCCAGGGCGATCGTGGCGTGGCCGCAGAAGGGCACTTCAGATTCGGGCGAGAAATAGCGGACACGCCAGCCTTTACCGTCGGGAACCGCAAAGACCGTTTCCGAGAATCCCACCTCCGCGGCCACCCGCTGCATCTCCGCAGGCTCCGGAAGCGAGTCCGTGATCATGACACCCGCCGGGTTCCCCCCGGTGTCCCCATCGGAAAACGCGGCGACCTTTAGCACGTTCATGGACCTTCCTTTCCGATCTTGCGCCCTTCAGGGCGATGTTTCCGGGACGAGCCGGCCGTGCCGGCAGTGCCATCATGGCCAGTCTGGCCAGCGCCGTGGCGCTCATCCTGAAGCGGGCCTGGCGAGGAGGACCAGCCGGGCGGCCAGGACCAGGAAGAGGCCCGCGTGGAGCCAGGACAGGTGCCGCCCCGGCCAGGCCCTCGCCTGGAACCATGAGGCGACCCTGCCGCTGGCCAGGCCGATGCCCGCGTGGAAGGCCAGGGCGAGGAGCGAAAGGGTGGTTCCGAGGGTGGCGAGCTGAAGCTGGACGCTTCCCTGGCCTGGCGTGACGAACTGTGGGAGGAACACCAGGAAGAACAGGAGGGCCTTCGGATTGAGGAGGCTGTTCAGCAGGGCCATTCGAAGGATCTGGGCGGGCGTGGCCCGGTCCTTCCCCGCGATGGAGGCAGGTCCTCGGCGCCGGACCGCCTGCACGGCCATCCACGCCAGGTAGAGCGCGCCCAGCCACCTCAAGAGGTCGAAGGCCGGCGGCCACGCCAGGATCGCGGCCGTGACCCCGAGGGTGGTCAGCGCGGTGAGCAGCAGGTCCGAGAGGAAGATGCCCAGGGCGACGGCCAGGCCGCCCCGCGCCCCGTGCGAGAGGCCGCAGGTCAGCGTGAGGGCCATGTTCGGACCGGGCGAGACCATCAGGGCCAGCACCGCGGCGGAGAACAGCAGAAGGGTTCGGGGATCGACCACGTCGAGGCCTCCGGTACAGGGGTGGAGACGGGCCTCGGGCGCGGCCGCAGGGCGTCGCGTCAGAGGATGTCTGGATGGGGCGTGGGAAGCCCCGGAGAGGATGCGTCGCGAACCGTTCTGTTCACGTTCCTGGCAAGAGCTTCGCGGCCAGGATGTCCACCCGCTCGACCGTGGGCGGCGAGGCCAGCAGGTCGGACCAGGTCGCCCGGAGGATGGCTGCCACCTGCCCGGTCATGTGCGCCTGCCGGCCGGCCTCGTCGGGAAACGCATCGAAGATGCCGAACGTGGCGGGTCCAAGGCGCAGGCCGAACCAGGCCGTGGTGCCTTGTTCCGCCTGGATGAGGGGAAGCGCGGAGGTGAGGAACTGCGCCACCGCTTCTTCCTTGCCGGGTTTGGCCTCGAGCCGGAGCAGCAGACCCACGTGGACCATGGCCTTCCTTTCATGCTGGGATCCGGTCGCCCCCGGGTCGGGGTCGGCCGGATCAAACCCGCGCCCGGCGCGGGAACCGGGGATCAGTGGAGCTCGACCGCGCCTTCCAGGTAGAACGCGCAGTTCCCTTCCAGTTCGACGCGATCGCCCGCCAGCCGGCAGAGGATCTCACCGCCGCGGCGCGAGGCCTGGAAAGCGCGGAAGGTGGTCTTGTTCAACCGGCTGGCCCAGTACGGGACCAGGGCGCAATGGGCGCCGCCGGTCACGGGATCCTCGGGGATCCCCTTCGCGGGGGCGAAGTAGCGGCTGACGAAGTCGTAGCCACCATCCCCCGGCGCCGTCACGATCACCCCGGTGCGGTCCAGGCGCGCGATCGCTCCGAGGTCGGGGGCGAGGTCTCGCACGATCTGCGCATCCCTCAGCAGCACCAGGTGGTTGGAGGCGTCGTCGGCCCCCTCGATCGGCGCCGCGCCCAGGGCCTCGGCCAATGCCAGCGGTACGGGCGCCGGCCGGACCGACCGGGCCGGGAAGTCCATGAGGTATCCCGCCTCCATCCGGGTCACGGTCAACGGGCCGCTCTTCGAGTGGAAGACGACGCGCCCGCGCCCCGGCTCCAGCCGTTCCATGACCACGGCGGCGCTGGCCAGGGTGGCGTGGCCGCAGAAGGGGACCTCGACGGTGGGGGTGAACCAGCGCAGTCGGTAGTCGCCGTTGTCGGGAACCAGGAAGGCCGTCTCGGCGAGGTTGTTCTCGGCGGCCAGGGCCTGGAGGACCGCGTCCTCCAGAAAGTGGTCCATCGGCATCACCGCCGCGGGATTGCCCGTGAACTGGCGGGTGGCGAACGCGTCGATCTGGAAAATGGGCAGGCGCATGGAACGGGCTTCTGGGAAGGCCCCGTGAGGTGAGGGGCGGTGGAAGGAGGCGGGGGATCCGGGCAGGTTCCGCCCGCCAGTGACGGTCACGGAGCCCGAGGCCCAATCTAGCGTTCCCCGGCGCGCGGGAATAGGTCGCCGCGCCGCAGATTCTGTCGGGAAAACCGCAGGCCGGCCTCAGCGGATGTGGGACGGACTCACGCCGAACCGGGCCCGGAACCGCACGGCGAAATGGGAGGCGGAGGCGAACCCGACCTCCTCGGCCACCCAGCTCACCGGATCATCGGTCGTCTGGAGGAGGGTGAGGGCCTTGCACAGCCGCGCTTCCTGGAGAAGGGCGCGGAAATGGATGTTTTCTTTGGCGAGCCGGCGCTGGATGGTGTCTTCGCTCATGGCCAGATCCCTCGAAAGGGTGGACAGCCGCCAGTCTTTGCCCGGGTCGGAGGAGAACTGGTCCAGCAGCCGCTGGTGGAAGGTGGGCTTGGCCGTCGAGAGCTGAACTCCGGCGGCCTGCACCCAGGCCAGCAGCTCGAGGATCCGGAACGTTTTCGGGGCGGGGGGGAAGTCCCCCTTGCAGGCTTCGACCACCCGCTCCCAGGCGGCCCGGATCGGAGGGTCGTCGAGGGGGAGGAGGCACGGAACCAGGTCGGCGGGCGCTTGGGGTGTCACCGGAAGATGCGTGAACCACTCCGGCGACAGGGAGAGGACCTCCGCCCGGTACAGGCCCTCCGACGGGATGTTCTGGACATCGACCAGCAAGGTGCCGGGGATCCAGATCATCTCTCCCGGCATGACCTGAACAGCTCTGCCGCCGGCGCGGATCTCCTTGCGCCCCTGCAGCACCCGGGCGATGCGGGGGCGCACCCAGCTCAGGCCTGGGAGCAGCACATCTCTTCCCTGCTGGAATTCCAGGAAGGTCGCCGGATGTCCTTGCAGATCGGGGGAAGGGGGAGGCGGAGTGGGGCGTGCCATGCGGGGATGCTCTCGCGCAGTCTACAATCCCGGGGCCCGCCTGTCGTCCGGGTCAGCGCTTCGATCCAAGGAAACGGCCCGCGGGTGCGGGCCGTTTCCTTGGATCCGGGGCGTCGCCTACATCGCGTCGATGATGGCGTTCAGGGTGGCGCTGGGGCGCATGGCGGCGGTGGTCTTGGCCTTGTCGGGGTGGTAGTAGCCACCCATGTCCACGGGCTTGCCCTGGGCGCCGATCAGTTCCTCGTTGATCTTCGTTTCGGCGGCGGCGAGGGCTGTGGCCACTTTGGCGAAGCGGGCCTGCAGCTCGGCGTCCTTGGTCTGGGCCGCCAGGGCCTGGGCCCAGTAGAGGGCCAGGTAGAAGTGGCTGCCGCGGTTGTCGATCTGGCCCACCTTGCGGGCGGGGGATTTGTCGTTGTCCAGGAACTTGGCGATGGCCTGATCCAGGGTCTCCGCCAGGACGCCGGCCTTGGCGTTCTTGTAGGTGTTGGCCACGTGCTCGAGCGAGGCGCAGAAGGCGGAGAACTCGCCCAGGGAATCCCAGCGGAGGTAGCCCTCCTTCTGGAACTGCTGCACGTGCTTGGGGGCGGAACCGCCCGCGCCGGTCTCGAAGAGGCCGCCGCCGCCCAGCAGGGGCACCACCGAGAGCATCTTGGCGCTGGTGCCCAGCTCGATGATGGGGAACAGGTCCGTGAGGTAGTCGCGGAGGACGTTGCCCGTCACCGAGATGGTGTCCTTGCCGGCGCGGATGCGCTCGCAGGAGAGCTTCATGGCGTCGACCGGGTGCAGGATGCGGATGTCCAGGCCCGTGGTGTCGTGCTGCTTCAGGTAGGTCTCGACCTTGGCGATGATCTGGGCGTCGTGGGCGCGGTTCTTGTCGAGCCAGAAGATGGCCGGAGCGCCGGTGATGCGGGCGCGGTTCACGGCCAGCTTCACCCAGTCCTGGATGGGGGCGTCCTTGGCCTGGCAGGCGCGGAAGATGTCGCCAGCCTCGACCTTCTGGGAGAGCAGGGTCGCGCCGGAGGCGTCCACCACGCGGATGGTGCCCGCGGCGGGGGCGAAGAAGGTCTTGTCGTGGGAGCCGTATTCCTCGGCCTTCTGGGCCATGAGGCCCACGTTGGGCACGCTGCCGATGGTGGCGGGATCGAAGGCGCCGTGCTTCTGGCAGTCCTCGATGACGGCCTTGTACATGGTGGCGTAGGCACGATCCGGGATCATGGCCAGGGTGTCGTGCAGCTTGCCGTCCGCGCCCCACATCTTGCCCGCATCGCGCACCACCACGGGCATGGAGGCGTCCACGATGATGTCGTTGGGCACGTGCAGGTTGGTGATGCCCTTGTCGGAATCCACCATGGCCAGCGCGGGCCGGGTGGGGTAGACAGCCTGGATGTCTGCCTCGATGGCGGCGCGCTGGGCCTCGGGCAGGGTCTGGATCTTGGCGTAGACGTCGCCGAGCCCGTTGGCGGTGTTCACGCCCAGCTCATTGAGGGTCGCAGCGTGCTTCTCGAAGACCGGCTGGAAGAAGACCGAAACGGCATGCCCGAACATGACGGGATCCGAGATCTTCATCATGGTGGCCTTCAGGTGCAGCGAGAGCAGCAGCCCCTCCTGCCGGGCCTTGTCGATCTGCTCGGCGTAGAAGGCGCGCAGGGCCTTCACGCTCATCACCGAGGCGTCGAGGATCTCGCCGTCCTTGAGGGCGGTCTTCTCCTTCAGCACCTTGACGCCGCCGTCGGCGGCCACGAACTCGATGCGCACGGTGGTGGCCTTGGGCACCGTGACGGAGGTCTCGCTGCCGTAGAAGTCTCCGCGCTCCATGTGGGCGACCCGGGCCTTCGAGTCCGGAGCCCAGGCGCCCATCTTGTGCGGGTGCTTCTTCGCGTAGTTCTTCACGGACAGCGGCGCCCGGCGATCCGAGTTGCCTTCGCGCAGCACGGGGTTCACGGCGCTGCCCAGCACCTTGGCGTAGCGGGCCTGGATGGCCTTCTCCACCTCCTCCGTGGGCTGCTCGGGGTAGTCCGGCACCTGGTAGCCCTGGGACTGCAGCTCCTTGATGGCCGCGATGAGCTGGGGGATGGAGGCGCTGATGTTCGGCAGCTTGATGATGTTGGCTTCGGGCTTCTGGGCCAGCTCGCCCAGCATGGCCAGGTTGTCGGGCACCCGCTGCGCCGGGGTGAGGTGCTCGGGGAAGTTGGCGAGGATGCGGCCGGCCAGGGAGATGTCGGAGGTGGTGACCTCGATGCCCGTGCCCTTGGTGAAGGCCTGGATGATGGGCAGCAGGGAATAGGTGGCCAGGGCCGGCGCCTCGTCAATGTCGGTCCAGATGATCTTCTGCGTGGCCATGTCGGCTCCTGTAGAGGTCGGGCCGGGCCTGACTCAAGTGCGCCTCGCCGGCCCGTGTGTCCGAAGAACGGTAATCAAGGCAGACTCCCACGGGGAAAGCCGCCCTTCAAGCGGGTTTCCCTGTGACGACGGCGGTTTGGGACTTCCGTCACGCCTCAGGCTGAAGCCAGCACCGGCATGGAGGCTCCGGAAGCGGCCTTCACCGCGCCCCGGGCCACGGCAAAGTCCATGCGGCCCAGGTTCACACCCCCGAAGCCCACCTGGAAGACCAGGGTTTCGCCCTGGGCCTGCTTCACCCGGGTGGGGGTGTCGAGGAAGGTGTGGCTGTGGCCGCCGATGATCGCATCAATGCCGGCGACCTGGCCGGGCATCTGGAGGTCGTCCGGGGCCGTGCCGTTCAGGTTGTAGCCCAGGTGGGACAGGACCACCACCAGATCCACCTTCTCCACCTCCCGGAGGCGGCGGACGACGGGCCTCAGGCTCTCGAAGGGGTCCTTCCAGGTAATGCCCTCGTGGTTCTTGGGAGCCACCAGATTCGCGAAGGCCACGCCCACGCCGGTGATGCCCACGCGAAGGCCGGGGAACTCCCGCACCAGGTACGGCCGGATGCGCTTGGCGAGGGCCGGGGCGCCCTTGCAATCGAAGTTGCAGTTCACGAAGGCGAAGGGCGGGTTGGCGTGCTGGAGCTGCTCCATGGATTCCATGGCCTCCACCAGCGGGCCCACGCCGTTGTCGAAGTCGTGGTTGCCCAGGGTGCCCGCGTCGTAGCCCACCATGCGCATGAGCTGGTAGTCGAGCCGGCCCTTGTAGCGGTTGAAGTAGGGCGTGCCCTGGAAGGTGTCGCCGGCGTCCAGCAGCAGCACCGAGCCCAGTTGCTGGCGCAGCTGCTTCACCAGGGTGGCGCGGCGGGCGACGCCGCCCAGGCCGCTGATGGCGCCGTTGCCCGGGCCGAAGGGCTCGATGCGGGAGTGGGTGTCGTTGGTGTGCAGCAGGGTGATGCGGCCCGAGACGGGCGCGGCGGCGGGCTGGGGTGCGTCGGAGGCCCGCAAGGGCAGCCCGGAGGCCCCCGTGGCGAGGGTGGCGGCGGCACCGAGGGAGGCGAGGAAATCGCGGCGTTCCATCATCGGATCCTAGAGCTTGAAGGTCTTGTTGCGGATGGCTTCCTGGATGGGCGCGGGCACGGTGTAGCGGCCCGGGTCCGGAGGCAGCAGGTCCTGCTTGGCCTTGGCCAGAGCGGCGCACTGGTCCAGCAGCATCTGGCGCAGGGTGATGCCCGTGGTGAACGGCTTCCGGCCTTTCTTCAGCGTGGGGATCGAATCCCCCCCGCCGTAGAGGTAGTCCGAGGTCGCCACCTTCACGGTGGCCGCCGGATCGATGGGGCTGCCGTCGGCCCAGGTGACCGCGAAGGTGGCCTGCTCCGGGGTGCCCTCCACGACGACCTTCACGCCGGAGCAGGGCTCGCCGCCGCGGCGCACGAGGCCCTCCTTCACCACCTGGATCACCTCCGCGCCGGTGAGCTCCACCACCACCAGCTCGTTCTCGAAGGGCATCAGTTCGAAGATGTCGGCCACCTTCAGCTGGCCGGGGCGCAGGTTGGCCCGCAGGCCGCCCGCGTTGGTGATGGCGAACCGCACCGGCGAGCCCACCACACCCTGGGCGGACTGGCGCATCATGTCGGCCACCCAGTAGCCCAGCAGGTTCTCCTCCCCGCGGCGGCCGCGGAAGAGGCCCTTGGGCGCCGGCACCAGCGGCAGGTCGAACGTCGCCTTGATCTCGGCGGCCAGGGGCGTGATGACGCTCTGGATGGCCGGATCCTCCGGGATGGCGGCGGAAATGGGCGTCCGTTCCGTCTTGCCCGGGGCCACCTGGGCGGCGAGCGAGGCGGCGAGAAGGAACGGCAGGAGGGCGCTAGAGGGCTTGAGGTTCACGGGTCAGATCCTTGAGGGCGGCGCGGGCATCCCGCACGGCGGCGTCGTGGTTCCAGAACTGGGCGGTGGCCCGGAGCAGCCAGCCCATCAGCCACCCGTTGAGCAGGGTGACGGCGAGCTGCAGCAGCAGGAAGATCCATACGCGCTGCGCCGAGCCGCCGCCCATGCGCCAGGCCAGCAGCAGGACCAGGAAGGGCGGCAGGGCGCGCAGGGCGGCGCCGCCGAGGTTCACCAGCCCCCACTGGACGGGGTGGGACCAGAGGCGCAGGAAGCTGTCGGCCAGGTGGGCGCGGTAGCCCCGCGGCGGACCGGCGGCCCGGCCCATGCGGCAGAACCACCACTGCAGGTTCAGCGCCGCCACCAGGGCCATCCAGAGCAGGGGCCGGCCGAAGAAGGCGATCCAGCCGAGCCCGTCAATGCCCAGGCGGCCCGCCCAGGCGAGGGTCACGTCCCCCAGCCAGGCCACCGAGCCCAGCGGGAGGAACCCGATCAGCACGGTGTCCAGGGCGCCGAGGAGCCAGGGGGCCAGCCTGGCCTTGAGGCCGGCCGACTCCGCCTGCATGCGCCAGCCGCACCAGAGGACGATCACGAGGCCCAGGCCGAAGAGG
>JAFJUR010000136.1 GCA_017859995.1 Holophagaceae bacterium
CATGATCTGCATGAGCTTGAGCACGGTGGTGTAGCCCATGTCCCGGTCCTTCGACAGCTCGGTGTGCACGTCCCGAACCGTCGCGGGGCCCTGGGACCAAAGCACCCGAAGAATGGCGAGCTCGCCATCGGACGGGCGAATGGTCGGAGTGGACACGGGGCCTCCTGGGGGTCTGCGCAAAAATATACGAACCGATTCGTAGTTTGTCAACGAATCGGTTCGTACTTTTCGTTCCCGGGGCCGAACCGGCCTAGCGCTGGTCGGCGACGATCAGCTTGATGTCCTTGCGGGTGGTGGTGATCTCCAGGGCCGCGGGCGCGGCCGGCGTGCCTTCTTCGGTCCACTGCAGCAGGTACCGTGATCCGAACACCTGGATGGCCTGGCCGAACTGGCGGTCCACGCCTGGGGCGAGGGGGAAGGGGTAGCCGCCCGTGGCCGGGGAGATGGTGCCGATGTGGCCCACGATGTTCTGGCCAGCGCCAGCGACGGAATAGAGGGTCACGCCCGCGGCGGCGGCCCGGGCCTTCAGATCGGCCTGGAACAGGATCATGTCCCGGTTGGCCAGGGAGGCAGATTCGGCGGGGCCGCCGAGATCGCCCTTCTCGCGCTTGAACCTCTGGGTCATGGCCCGCTTCACGTTGGGGTGGCTCAGGTCGTCGGACTCGCACCGGGAGAAGACGACGACATGCTTCTGGCCCGGCACGGCGGCCAGGGCGTCCAGGAGGGTGCCCAGCACCCGGGATTCCCGGCCCACGGTGGCGGTCAGTCCAGAGACGAACAGCGGGTTGTCGAAGTTGAGGCGGTCGAGGACGTTGACGCCCCGTTGATCGTTGGTGCCCTTGGACCAGCCGGGGGCCGCGGAATTGAACCGGGCGAGCAGGCCGGTCAGCGCCTCCTGCCCGCCGGGGGTATCGGAGGCGTCCTTGAAGTCAGGCTGGAATCCGGCTCCCTGAAGGGTTTCCTTTGACATCCCCACCAGGCTCTCGGGGAGCATGTCGGGCACCTTGGCCAGGGCCGCGGCCCAGGCCGTCCGGTTCAGCGAGAAGCCGGGCATCAGGGATTCCAGGGAATCTTTGCCCCGGGCCACGATGAAGACCCGGTCACCCTCGGGCACCCTCACCAGGAAATCCGCAGCCGCGATGAAGGCGGTGGCCCGGGAACCTGTATCCCGGATGGGCTCGAAGACGAGCACCCAGGACTGGAAGGCGGTCGCGTTGTCCGTCGGGGTCTTGGCGGAGGTGACCGGGCGCGCCTTGCCGCCCACCTTCACCTGGAATTCGGCGGGCTTCAGGTCGGCCACCACGCCGCCCCGGCTGTCGAGGGCCAGGACCCAGGCCTGGGTCCTGGTCGGCTGGCCGGCCACCAGGCCGAGGCTGAGGATCAATCCGATGGACCAGCGGTGGAACATGCGAGGCTCCTGGTTTGAGGATGAGTGAATCCCCATTCCAACAGGCCTGGGCTCTCTTCACAATCCCAACTGGTCCATGCGCTCCGCCAGGCGCCGCTCGGAGAACAGCTGGTCGTCCGGACCTGTGTTCCGGGCCCGCCAGGCCTTCACGAAGCCCTGCTGGCCCGTCTCGGCGGCCACCGCCTCGGCAAGGGCCTCGCCCCCGGGGAGGTTCTTCGGCATGCGGGCATAGGCGGGATCGGCAAAGGCGGTTCTCGGATCCACCCAGGTCCAACCCTTGGCACGGAAGAAATCAACGACATCGCCCAGGAAGAGCCCGTTCAGCAGGCGGCTGTGCAGGAGGAGGACGTGGGGGATCTCGCGGCCGAAGGCCTCCCGGCTCCAGGCGTCGTAGAAGCGGGCGCAGGCCCACAGGTGCTTGAGGTAGAGCTCGCGGTAGGGAGAGACGTCCGCCCCAGGCTCCCGCTCCAGCCGCTGCCTCAGCCGCTCGTCCAGCAGGTAATCCGCCGTGTCGATGCTCACGTGGCCGATCCCATCGCCCCGGGCCGCCAGGAAGGCGTAGAACCCATCGCGCTTGGCCAGGGTGTTTCCGGCCCGGAGGAAGGGGTACCGGTAGCGCTTCGTGAAGCCGGGCAGATCCCGGATCAGGGCCTCCCCCTTCAGGACGTCGGCCTCGTAGGCCTCGAGGCTCACGTCGTCGCGGTTCAGGTCCCAGTGGCTGTAGCTGTGGTTGGCGAGCAGGTGCCCCGCTTCGCCCCAGGCCCGCAGCAGGCTCCTTCCTTCCGGCGTGTCGCCTCCGTTGACCCCGTTGACGAAGAGGATGGCCCTCACCTTCCGGACCTTCAGCGCCTCCAGCATGGCGCGATGCTGGGCCGGGGCCGCCAGGCGCGGCGAGGGTTTCAGGAAGGGCGCGTCATCCAGGCTCAGCGCCACCTTCTGCGCGGACAGCGGAAGCGGAAGGCAGAGCGCGAGCAGCAGGTGGCGGAGATGTCGAAGCACGGTTCCTCCAAGTTTCCCGTGGACCAGCCGGCCCCATGAACCACAATCGTCCCATGCGGATCGCCGCCATCGACGTCGGATCGAACTCCATCCACATGGTGGTGGTGGAGGCCGATGCCATGGGCGGCCAGCGGGTGCTGGCCCGGGAGAAGGCCATGGTGCGCCTGGCCCGGGGCGAGGCGACCTCCGGCGAGATCGGCCCCGAGGCCTTCCGCGCGGGGCTGGACGCCCTGGGCCAGATGGCGGCGACCATCCGCGACTTCGGCTGCGACACCCTCATGGCCTGCGGCACCGCCGCCCTGCGTGACGCCCGGAACGCCCAGGCCTTCGTGCTGGAGGCGGAGACCCTGGGCATTCCCATCCAGGTGATCTCGGGCGAGGAGGAGGCCCGGCTCATCCACCAGGCGGTCTCCCACGCCATTCCCTTCCCGCCGGAGCCCGTGGCCCTGATCGACGTCGGCGGCGGCAGCACGGAGCTCACCTGGGTGCGGGGCGGGCGCGTGGCGGCGAGCATCTCCCTGCCCTGGGGCCTGCAGCGCCTGGCCGACGCGGCCCAGACCGCCGATCCGCCCAGCGCCAGCGACCTCAAGCGCCTGCGGAAGATGATCCGCCGCATCCTCAAGAAGGCCCGCAAGGACCTGCCCTCGGAGCTGCCCGAACCCACCCTCATCCTCGGCACCTCCGGCACCCTGGAGGATCTGGCCCGGGGCGCCTCCGGGGGCCAGGCCTTCTCCGTGGCGCAGCTGCGCGAGTTCGCCCTGAAGCTGTGGCGGGCCGATGCGAAGCAGCGGATGGATCGCCTCGGCGTGGACCCCAAGCGGGCCGAGGTGCTGCACGTGGGGGCCATCTGGGCCCTGTCCCTCATGGAGTGGCTGGGCACCCCGCCCCTGCGCCACCTGCCGGTGGGCCTGCGGGAAGGGATGATCTGGGAGGCCCTGAAGCACGGCGGGGCGGCCATCCCCCCGCTGGCCGAGCGCCGCCGAGCTTCCATCGAGCAGCTGGCACTGCGCCTCGACCCCGACCCCGGCCACAGCCGCCAGGTGGCCCGGCTGGCGGATGAACTCTTCCTGGCCCTCCAGCCCCACTTCGAGCTGGGCGACACGGAGCGGCAGTGGCTGGCCTTCGCCGCCCGGCTGCACGACATCGGCTTCTCCATCGCCGAGAAGGGCCACCACAAGCACGGCGAATACCTGATCCGCAACGCCGCCCTGCCCGGCTTCTGGCCCGAGGAAGTGGACCTGCTCGCCCAGGTGGTGCGCTTCCACCGTGGCAAGCCGCCCCACCACGCCAAGCACGAGGCCTTCCGGGCCCTGGCCCCCTGGCACCGCCAGGTGGTGCGCAAGCTGGCGGCCATCCTGCGGGGGGCCGACGCGCTGGACCGGCGCCGACGCCAGGCGGTGCTGCATGTCTCCGCCGAGGTGGACGACCAGCGCCTGCGCGTCGTGCTGGCCACCGCCGGGGACGTGGGGCCCGAGACGGAGGCCTTCCTCGAGAAGGGGTCCCTCCTGGGCACCCTGCTGGACCGCAGGGTGGAAGTCACCGTAGGCTGAAGCCTTCATGACCCTTGATGACCTGATCAACGACTGGAACGGCCTCCCCGTCGAAGGCGAGCGGATGCCCCTCCTCAATGACGAGACCCTCCGGGACGGCCTGCAGAGCCCCTCGGTGCGCGATCCCGACATCGCAGCCAAGCGCGACCTCACCCACCGCCTGGCCCGGCTCGGCGTGGACGCCCTGGACCTCGGCATGCCCGGCGCGGGCCCCAAGGCCCTGGCGGCCGTGCGCGCCCTCCTGGTCGAGATCCGGGATCACCGATTGCCCCTGAGCCCCAATGTGGCCGTGCGCACCATCGAGGCCGATCTCGCCCAGGTGGCCGAAATCCAGCAGCGGGCGGGCATTCCCCTCGAGGCGGGCGCCTTCCTGGGCTCCAGCCCCATCCGCATGGACGTCGAGGGCTGGAACCTGGCCTTCCTGGTCGATACCGCCCGCAAGGCCGTGGCCTTCTGCCGCCGGAACCAGGTGCCCGTGATGATGGTGACCGAGGACAGCACCCGGGCCCAGCCCGAAGTGCTCAAGGCCATCTACGGCGCGGCCCTGGACGAGGGCGCCCAGTCCATCTGCCTGTCCGACACCTGCGGCCACGCCACCCCCGACGGCGTTCGCCGGCTGGTGCGCTTCATCAAGGACGAGGTCATCAAGGACCGCAAGGTGCGCATCGACTGGCACGGCCACAACGACCGGGGCCTGGGCCTGGCCAACGCCATCGCCGCCTTCGAGGCGGGCGCGGACCGGCTGCACGGGAGCATCCTCGGCATCGGGGAGCGCTGCGGCAACGTGGCCCTCGACCAGCTCATGATCAACCTGCACCTCATGGGCTATCCCAAGGGCGACCTGTCCGACCTGCCCGCCCTGGCCGACCGGGTGGCCGAGCTCTGCGACGTGGAGATTCCGGCCAACTACCCGGTGCTGGGGCGCGACGCCTTCCGCACGGGCACCGGGGTCCACGCGGCGGCCATCGTGAAGGCCCTGCACCGGGGTGACGTGGAGCTGGCCGACGCCGTCTATTCCGGCGTGCCCGCGGCCCTGGTGGGCCGGCGCCAGGAGATCGAGATCGGCCCCATGGCCGGCCACAGCAACGTCGTCTACTGGCTCGAAATGAACGGCTACGATCCCAGCGCCGAGCGCGTGGACCGCATCCTCCGGACCGCCAAGAACAGCCCCCGCATCCTCTCGGAAGCCGAGATCCGGGCCGTGCTCTAGGGATTGCCCCGCTTCCCGAGGATGAGCCGGGCCCGCGGCTGGGTGGTCAGGTAGGCCCACAGCCACTCGAAGAAGACGAACACCCGGCTCCGGAAATCCACCAGCAGCATCAGGTGGATGAAGAGCCAGGCCAGCCAGGCGGGGTAGCCGGTGACGCGCAGGCGGCCGAGGTGCGCCACGGCCCTGCCCCGGCCGAGGGTCGCCATGCTGCCCCTGTCCCGGTAGCGGAAGGTCCGCCTCGGCCGCCCGGCCAGGGTCGCCAGGATGTTCGCCGCCGCGGCGGCCCCCTGCTGGATGGCGACCGGCGCCACGCCGGGCAAAGGGCCTTCGGGCCCATGCGCGAAGGCGGCGAGGTCGCCCACGACGAAGACCTCCGGGTGGCCTGCGAGGCTGAGATCCGGTTCGACGATCACCCGTCCGAGGCGATCCAGCGGAACCCCGAGGGCAGCGCCCAACGGCACGGCCGAGACACCGGCCGCCCAGAGCACCGTCCGCGTCGGAATCCGCTCCCCGCCGAGTTCCACGGCGTGCGGGTCGATGGCCGTGATGGGCTGTCCCAGCCGGACTTCCACGCCGATGCGCTCCAGCCCCTGCAACGCCTTTTCGGACAACCCCGAGCCGAAATTCGCCAGAATGCGGGGACCGGCCTCCACCAGGATCACCCGGGCGCGATCGGTTCGGATGCGCCGGAACTCCCGCGGCAGGGACAGCCGGGCCATCTCCTTCAGGGTGCCCGCCAGCTCCACTCCGGTCGGCCCCCCACCCACGATGACGAAGGTGAGCCAGGCCCGGCGGACCTCCGGGTCCTCCTCCTGCTCGGCCATCTCGAAGGTCAGCAGGAAGCGCCGCCGCATCTCCAGGGCGTCCTCCAGCGTCTTGAGGCCCGGGGCGAGGCCGGCCCAGGCGTCGCGGCCGAAGTACGAGCTGCGGGAGCCTGCGGCCAGGATGAGGAAGTCGTAAGGCAGCGGCGCCCCCTCCCTCAGATGGACCCGCCGGGCCGCCAGGTCCACGGATGCGACCTCCGCCAGCACCACTTCCGCGTTCCCCTGGCTGCGGAGGACGTGGCGGATGGGAGCGGCGATGTCTGCCGGCGAAAGCGTGGCGGAAGCCACTTGATACAAGAGCGGCTGAAACAGGTGATGGTTCTGCCGGTCCACCAGCACCACGCGCACGGGTGCGGCGGCCAGGGCCCGGGCGGCCCGCAGGCCCCCGAACCCGCCGCCGACGATGAGGACCGTGGGATGGGAGTTGCCTGGATCTGCCACCGCTCCTAGCCCCGCATGTGGGTCACGAGGACATAGGAGGACTCGATTCCGGTCAGGGCGTGGGGCTGGTCCTTGTCGAAGACCACCCGTTCACCGGGCGCCATGGGGATCCAGGTTTCGCCCTTGAGCACCTCGATGCGTCCGGTCAGCAGCTGCGCGCTGGCCACGTAGGGCGCCTTGTGGGGCGCGATCTTGACGCCTCTCGGCAAGGCGACGAGGACCACCTTGGTGCCGTGCTCCACATCGATGAGCGGAAGGTTGGCCCGCTGCGATTCGGGCATGGGGAGGGCTTCCTGCAGGTTCGTGATGGTCATGGGGACTCCTGGGTCGCGCGGGTTCGTGGTTCAGGCTGCGTCTTCCGGTTCAGGGAGGAACACCAGCCGCAGGGTGCCGTAGGCGATGGGCAGGGCCCCGGCGAGGAGGAACACCATGTCGGCCACGATGCGCACCCACTCCAGCGCATGGAAGCTGCCCCCCATGAGGAAGGACAGGCGCCGGGCGTGCCAGTAGCCGTTGGAGAGGACGTCCCAGAGCTGGATCACGCCGCCAGGGAAAAGATCCAGCAGCATCATCAGCCCCAGGCCGATGTTGAGGCCCCAGAAGCCCACGCGGATGAACCTCTCCGCGCTGCGCCAGGCCCGGTCACCCTTGAGCTCCCGCAGGCAGAACACCAGGACGGCCAGGGCCAGCATGCCGAAGACGCCGAACATGGCCGCGTGCCCATGGTTGGCCGTCAGCGTCGTGCCCACCTCGAAGTAGGAGACGATGGGCAGGTTGATGAGGAATCCGAAGACGCCCGCCCCCACGAAGTTCCAGACGCCCACGGCGATGAGGAACTTGATGGCCCAGCGCTGTTTCGCGGCCAGGGGCCGGCCGCAGTCGTCGCAGTTCTTGTCCTGCAGGCGGATGAAGTCCCAGGCGTCCAGCGTCAGCAGCGTGAGGGGGACCACCTCCAGGGCGGAGAAGCTGGCGGCAAGGCCCATGTTCAGGGTGCCCTGCCCCGTGAAGTACCAGTGGTGGCCGATGCCCATGATGCCGCCGGCCAGGTAGAGGATGGCGTCGAGGTAGACCAGCCGCGTGGCGGATTTCGCCGTCACCAGGCCCAGCTGGTAGAACATCACCGCCACCAGCACCGTGGCGAAGAGCTCGAAGAAGCCCTCCACCCAGAGGTGGATGATCCAGAAGCGCCAGTTGTCGATGACCGCGAAGTTGGTGCGCGGCCCGTAGAACAGGGCCGGAAC
>JAFJUR010000137.1 GCA_017859995.1 Holophagaceae bacterium
GATGGCGACCTTCACGTGGTCCACGTCGGCGCCCACGGCCTCCGCCAGGTTGGCGATCTCGTTGATGAAGCTGATGCGCAGGGCCAGCATGGCGTTGGCGGCGTACTTCGTCAGCTCGGCGCTGGGGGGATCCATGCGGAACCACTTGCCGCCGCTGCGGTCGAGGAAGGTCTGGTAGAGGCCCTTCATCACGGTTTCGGCGTGATCCGTCCGGCAGCCCACCACCACGCGGTCGGGTTCAAGGAAGTCGCCGATGGCCGAGCCCTCGCGCAGGAATTCCGGATTGCTCACCACCTCGAAGGCGCGGTCGGTATGCGCCGCGATTTCGGCATGGACGCGCGCCGCGGTGCCCACGGGAACGGTGCTCTTGTCCACGACGATGAGGGGCTTGGCGTCCTTGGCGCGCAGCGCCATGGCGTCGCCGATCTGGCCCGCCAATGCCGGCCTTGAGGTCCGTGGTGAAGCGCAGCGTGCCGGAGGCCAAGTGTTTGGCGAGCAGCTCGTCCAGCCCTGGCTCGAAGATGGGCGATTCGCCCCGGGAGAGGGTCGCCACTTTTTCAGCGTCCACGTCCACGCCAAGGATGTGGTGGCCTGCCTCCGCGAAGCAGGCGGCCGCGACCAGCCCCACGTATCCCGATCCGATGACCAGCACCTGCATGAGAGCCTCGCTCAAAGCAAGCAGTGTATCGCCTTCAGCGCTTGCTATCATTCACTGACGGAGGCGGCATGGCGATTCTGGCGGCACCCATGGGCAGCGAGGTGAATCTCCTGGAGGTCATGCTCCATGCGGGTCCGGTTTCCAAGACGGTGCTGGTGATCCTCGCGACGTTCTCCCTGCTGAGCTGGGTGGTGATCATCCGCAAGGCCCTGCTCTACCGCCGGAGCCGCGACGTCTCCGAGCAGTTCCGCAGCGCCTTCAAGCGGGCCACCGACTGGCGGGAATTCAAGCAGCAGGTGGAGAAGTTCGCCCTCAGCCCCCTGGTGGGCCTCTTCGTGGCGGGCTACGGGGAAGTCACCTACCAGCTGCGGCAGGTGGGCCAGGACGGCCGACCCCAGCTGCGCAGCATGGAGGCGGTGGAACGCAGCCTCCAGCGGGCCAGCGTCGTGGAGATGGGCCGCCTGGAACGGTCCCTTGGTGGCCTGGCCACCGTGGCGGCCGTGAGTCCCTTCATCGGCCTCTTCGGCACGGTGTGGGGCATCATCGACGCCTTCCGCGGCATCGGCGCCACGGGCAACGCCAACCTGGCCACGGTGGCGCCGGGCATTTCCGAGGCCCTGGTGGCCACGGCCATCGGCCTGGTGGCGGCCATCCCGGCGCTCATGGCCTACAACTTCTTCCAGGGCCAGCTCAAGCAGTTCCAGACCGAGCTCGATGACTTCTCGCTGGAGTTCATCAGCCTTTCCGAGCGGAACTTCACCTGAACCCACCCCGCCTGCCCCTGTCGCTCGACTGGGAGGACTGGTTCCAGCTCTGCTGCCCGCCCTACGACCAGCCCGAGGCCCTGGACCGCTACGAGTGCCGGCTTCCGCTGGCCACGGACCGGGCCCTGGGACTCTGCGCCGAGTTGGGGGCCCGAGCCACCTGGTTCTGTCTCGGGGACCAGGCGCGGCGGCATCCCCAGCTGCTCCGGCGCATCGTGGCCGAGGGCCACACCATCGCGCTGCACGGCCTGACCCACCGTCGGGCCTTCGAGATGGACCGCGCCACGTGGCTGGCGTCTCTGCGGGATGGTAAAGCCCTGCTGGAGGATCTCTCCGGCGCTCCCGTGGTGGGTTACCGCGCCCCGGAATGGAGCCTGCGCGGCCCCGCCGAAGGCTGGTGGGCGGACCTGCCGGACCTCGGCTTCCGCTACGACTCCAGCCGCGTGCCCCTCTCGGTCATCGGGAATCCCGCCTGGCCCCGGCGTCCGCACAAACTGGGGGGAAACCTCTGGGAGCTGCCGCCGCCGGTGCTGTGGTCCGGGCCCCCGCGATCCCCGCTCTGGGGTTGGGGCCTGCGGGTGCTCCCCTTCAGTGTCATTCGCCGGGCCCTGGAAACCCTGGCCCTCGAGGACGCCGGCACGCCCCTGGTGCTGCATCCCTGGGAACTGGACGAGGGCCAGCCGGACCTTCCCGGCGCCTCCTTTGGCCACCGCTTCGCGCACAGCGCGGGCCTGCGGGGCCACCATGGCCACCTGCGGGATCTCTTCGCCGGCTTCCGGCTCACGACCCTGGAAACCTGGCTGGAGGGCCGATGACCGGCGCCCCGCTCATCCTGCTGGCCCCCTCCGAGGAGAAGGCCCCCGGCGGCCACCGGGGCCGCTTGAAGGAGAACCCCGCCCAGCGTTGGGTGCGCGAGCAGCTCATGCACCTGGCGGAGACCGGCACACCTGAAAGCCTGCGGAAGGCCTTCGACGTGAAGGATCTGGCCCTGGACAAGGCCCGGACCGAGGCCCTGGCCCTGGCGGGGCCCGTGCCCCTGCTGCCGGCCCTCGCTCGCTACACCGGCGTGGCCTTCCAGGCCCTGGACGCGGCCACGCTGGCGCCGGAAACCTGGCGTCAGGTGTTCATCCTCTCCCACCTGCGGGGCCTGGTGCGCGGCGACGAGCCGGTGCCGCCCTACAAGCTCAAGCTGGCGGCCATTCCCGGCCTGAAGGCCCACTGGCGGAAGGCCCTCGCCGCGCAGCTGGCCGCCCTGCCTGAAGGTCCCCTGTGGGAGCTGCTGCCCGGCGAGGCGGCGGATCTGCTGAAGGGCTGGACCCGCCCCCGCCACACCGTGGAGATTTGGGACACCCGTGGGAAGGCCATCAGCCACTTCTCGAAGAAGTACCGGGGTCTGGTGGCCCGGTGGATCCTGGCGCACCAGCAGGGCGATCCGCGCCGCGTCATGAAGGGCCACCTCCCCGGCTGCCGATGGGACGGCGTGTCCGAGAACGACCGGGGCGGCCTGGCCCTTCGGCTGCTGGTGGACCTGTGAACGTGGTGGACCTGTGAACGTGGTGGACCTGTGAGCGACGACTGCAACCGCACGCCCTTCTGGCAGCGCCAGCCCCTGCTCCCCAAGGGGATCCAGGACTTCCTCCGCGTCCGGCTCGACGCGGCCCTGGCCGATCCGGAGGCCCGCCAGGGCCTGGTGTGGCCCACGGTCCTCGGCGCGCCGCGGCTGCGAGCCACGCACCCGGAGGGCCTGCCGGAGTCCGCCCTGCTGGACCACGCGGCCCGCATGCTGGGCGCCCTCGGGCACCACGATCCCGCCGCCGCCTGGGGAAGCCACCTCGAGGCCTGGCCTGACACCGCCGAGCGGGGCCCGGAAGGCTGGCGCCCCCATGGCACCTGGGGCGCCTTTGGGCCCCTGGTGAGCCTGCGCAGCGGCTGGCAGCTGGCGGCATTGACACCGCTGCCCCTGGGCGAGCGCTACCCCTTGGCCAGCGGCGTGTCCCTGTTCAACCACGGGCTCTACCACGAGTGCCACGACGCCCTGGAGCCGCTGTGGGAGCAGGCCACCGGCGACCTCAAGGCGGGCCTCCAGGGCCTCATCCTCCTGGCGGCGGGCTACCACCACCTGCAGCTGCAGAACCGTTCCGGCCTGGTGGCGGTGTGGGAGGAGGCCCTGGCCCGTCTGCAGGGCACCGGCGGCGTCCTGTCCACGTCCTGGGGCGAGGTGCGCTTCCAGACGGCGCTGGACCTGACGGCCCGCAGGCTGGACCATGGGAAGCGCATGACGGACGACGCGGAGTTCGAGGCCCTCTGGGCCCTGGAGCGTCCCACCTGGGAGCTGGCATGAGCAAAACGGCCGATCTGCTGGTGCTGGGAGCCGGGATCGCGGGCTGCGCGGCGGCCCTGCGAGCGGCGGACCTGGGCGTGTCCGTGGTGCTGGTGGCCAAGGACGATCTCGGCGGCACCAACACGGCCTGGGCCCAGGGCGGGATCATCGGCCTGGCCCCGCCGGAGGAAGGCGATTCGCCCGACCTGCTGGCGGCGGACATCGAGGCGGCCGGCGCCGGCCTCTGCAAGGTCGAGGCCGTGCGGATGCTGGCGGAGCAGGGACCGCGCCTCTGCCGGAGCTTCCTGTGGGAGCGCCTGGGCGTGCCCTTCGACCTCGGCGCCCACGGCACCCCCGATCCCACCGCCGAGGCGGCCCACAGCGCCCGGCGCATCTACCACGCCAAGGACGCCACGGGACTCGCCATCCAGACGGCCCTCAGCGAAGCGGTGCGCAAGCACCCGAACATCCAGGTGCGGGAGCGCCTCTGCCTGGTGGATCTCATCACCAGCCCCCACCACTGCCTGAGTCCTGCCCGGGTCTACGAGCCCATCCGCGTCCACGGCGCCTACCTCTTCGACGCCGCCACGGGGCAGGTGGAGGCCCTCCTGGCCCGGCGCACCCTCCTGGCCACGGGCGGCCTCGGCTACCTGTACCTGCACACCACCAACCCCCCCAGCGCCACGGGGGATGGCCTGGCGGCGGCCTACCGAGCCAGCGCCCGCATCGTGAACTGCGAGTACATCCAGTTCCACCCCACGGCGCTCTACGTGCCGGGCAAGCCGCGGACCCTGCTGACCGAGGCGCTGCGGGGCGAAGGCGCCCGGCTGGTGAACCGGAAGGGCGAGCGGTTCATGGCCCGGTACGCGCCCGAGCAACTGGAGCTGGCCCCCCGTGACGTGGTGAGCCGGGCCATCTTCCAGGAGATGGCGGCCAGCGGCGAGGCCAGCGTCTACCTGGACCTGGCGCCGGTGGCCGCGAAGCTGGATCTGGACGCCCACTTCCCCACGGTGATGGCCGCCTGCAAGGCGGAGGGCCTCGATCCCCACCGCCAGCCCATTCCCGTGGTGCCCGCGGCCCACTACTTCTGCGGCGGCGTGCTGGTGGATCTCGACGGCCGCACCAGCCTCCCCGGGCTCTTCGCCGCGGGGGAGGTGGCCTGCACGGGCCTCCACGGCGCCAACCGCCTGGCCTCCACCAGCCTGCTGGAGGGCCTGCTCTGGGGCCACCGGGGCGCCGAGGCCGCGGTCCGCGAGCTGCAGGCGGCTCCGCTCCCCGATCCCGGCGACCTGGCCGAATGGCGCATGCCCGAGGCGCCGGAGGCCACGGACCCACTGCTCATCGACCAGGACTGGGGCCTCATCCGCAGCACCCTCTGGAACTACGCCGGCATCGTGCGCACGGGCGACCGCCTGCAGCGCGCGAAGGCCGACCTGCACTACCTGGCTCACCGCATCGAGCGCTTCTACCACGAAGCCCGGCTCAGCCGCGAGCTGCTGGAACTGCGCAGCGGCATCCTCTGCGCCCGGCTCATCCTGAACGCGGCCCTGCAGAACCCCGAAAGCCGGGGCTGCCACTACCGGGTGGACTGAGCCCCTGCGCCTGGGCGGCGCCTGGGACGAGCCCCATGACGACCTTCGACTGCTGATCCTCAACCTGCACGATCCACCCGCCGGAGTGCCGATGCGACCCGTCGCCGCCCTGTTCTGCCTCGTTCCCGCGCTGCTTGCCGCCCAGGGCGCCGACCTCGACGAGGGCCGCCTCGACCCGACCTGGTTCGGCCCGGGCGCGGCCTTCAAGGTTTCCAAGGCGCTGGGCTTCCAGTGGCTGAAGCCCGGGCTCGAGCTGCGCAACCGCACCCTCCGTCTGGAGGCCTGGGAAGCCCCAGCCTGGCTGCTGGGGCCGCGGGCCCCGAAAGATCTGGCCCTCCTCCAGCGGGTGGGGGACCACCTGGCGCCCGCCCTCGACCAGAACCTGAAGAAGGGGCTGAAGGGGGCGCTGCCCGTGGCGGCCGGCGGAGATGTGCGGATCCTCGGCCGGGTGGTGGACGCGATCGGCCGGGACGACGACTACATGGCCATGGGCTCCGTCAGCCTCTCCTTCGACCTCAAGGTGGTCGACGGCGACACGGGCGAGCTGCTGGCGGCCTTCCACGACACGCTCCAGGGACCCGATCCCGAGGCCGTCACGCTGCGGTTCCGCCGCTGGTGCGAGGAACTGGGCAAGACCCTGGCCAGGGCCGTCACCGCGCCTCCGACGCCGGCCGACGCGACGAAGGCCCAGACGCCCCCGCCGCCTCCCTTCGACCTGGAGGGGGCCCTGCGGCGCATCGAGGGCCTGAAGCGCGACGGCCTCCTCAGCGAGGCCGAGTACCTGGCCCTGAAGAAGAAGGCCGCCGACCGGGCCCGCTGAAGCGCGCGGGCTACAGGGGCCAGGGCCCGGCGCCCTCCCGCACGAGGAGCGGCTCCTCGGCGCTGAGGTCCACGATGGTGCTGGGGACGCCCTGCGGCTGCCCGCAGTCCACCACCAGATCCAGCGCGTGCCCCTGCTCCTCTTCGATCTCCCAGGCCGTGTTCAGTACCGGCTGGTCGGGCAGGGCGGCGCTGGTGGTGATGATCGGCTCGCCCAGCAGGTGCACGAGGGCCTGGCAGAACGGGTGGTCGGGAATGCGCAGGCCCACCACCTGCTTGTTCTGGAGGTAGCGGGGCACTTCGCGGCTGGCGGGCAGCAGCACGGTGTAGGACCCCGGAAGCATCTGCTTCAGGAGGCGGAAGGTGGGCGTGTCCAGGTGGCGGGTGTAGCGGCAGAACATCTCCATGTCCGAGCACAGGATCGACATGGGCTTCTTCGGGTCCCGGCCCTTGATCTGCAGGATGCGGTCCACGGCCTTCTTCCGGGAGGCGAGGCAGCCCAGGCCGAAGAGCGTGTCGGTGGGGTAGGCGATCACTCCGTCGCGCCGCAACAGCTCGGCGATGCGCTCGAGGTGGCGGATCTGGGGCGTCTCCGGGTGCAGGGTGAGGAGCATGGCTCAGCCCAGGGCTTGCCAGCGGGCCCGGCCCGGCGAGGGGTGGTCCTGGGGCCGCTGGAAGAACCGCTCCGCCAAGGCGGGATCCAGGTCCGCCGTCACGCCGCTGCGCCGGGCCTGGAGGGCCAGGAGGGCCATGACCGTGAGGCTGTCGGTGATCTCGCCGCTGAGCACGCGGCGGAGGCAGTCCGCGAAGGGTTCCCGGTGGAGCAGCAGCTCCTCGTCGTCTTCCGCGTGGTGGCCCTCGGAAGGCCCGAGCCCCGTGGCCAGGAAGAGGAAGGCCTCCTCCTCGGTGGAGGAATTGCTGGGGTGGAAGAAGGCCAGGGGTTCCCACACCTGGGCGGTGAGGCCGGCCTCCTCGGCCAGCTCCCGGCGCATGGCCTCGAAGGGGCTCTCGGCGATGTCGCCGCCGCCCTCGGGGATCTCCCAGGAGTAGGTCTCCAGCGGGTAGCGCCACTGGCCCACGAGGACCACCTGGTCCTGGTCGTCGAGGGCCAGCACGCCGCAGGCCGTGCGGTGGAACCCGCAGACCGCGTAGCGGCCCTCCGCCCCCCTGCGGTGCCGGAAGCGGTCCTCGCGGATGCGGATCCAGGGCGAGTCATAGACGAACCGCCGCCCGGTGACGGTGTAGGGATCCGGATGCTCAGGCCGGGGCAGGGGCTTCAAGTCCATCCTTCGAACATAACAAAACACCCGCTTTCGCGGGCGTTTTGGCAAAGCGCAGGGCGGAGGAGAAAAGCAAAGGCCCGGCTGAGCCGGGCCTTTGCTTGGGGAACTCCCGGAGGACGGGGTCCTAACGACGGAGGCCGAGGCGCTCGATCAGGGTGGCGTAACGCTCCTTGCTCTTCTTCTTGAGGTAGTCGAGCAGGCGGCGGCGCTGGCCGACCATGATCATCAGACCGCGGCGGCTGTGGTAGTCCTTGGTGTGGGTCTTGAAGTGCTCGGTGAGGTCGTTGATGCGCTTGGTCAGGATCGCGACCTGGACCTCGGGCGAACCCGTATCCGACTCGTGCTGCTTGTAGTCGTCGATGATGATCTTCTTCTGTTCCACGTTCAGGGCCATGTCGGCTCCTTTTCGGGGGATCGCCCGTCACCCGTCCTTCAGTCCCGTACCGAAGGGGGGTCGATCAAATGCTGTGCTTGTCCCAGCTTCATCTTGGTGACGGCCTCCGGCCGTCATCCTTGGCTTCGCTGGCGCTCAGCCTGCGGACCGTCATGCTCCCGTTGGTCGCATGCGGCCCTATTCTCCACGCACCCTGCGGGTGCATGTCGAATGGTGGTGCGGATAGAGGGACTCGAACCCCCACGTCTTGTGAACACTAGTACCTGAAACTAGCGCGTCTACCAATTCCGCCATATCCGCTTGAAAGAGCAACCCGGGGCCCGCAGGTTCCGGAATGTGCCGAATTCCAAGCCTAGCGCGGTTCACCGGGGGAGGCAACCACCATTCTCGCGCACGGCGCCGGGTGTCCCGCGCGGGAGGCCGTCATTACCATTCCCGGTAGGGGATGCCGTTCATGCCGGTGCCTTGGGAGAGGCTGTAGACATCCTGCACGTGGCCGCCGCCCCAGCTGGTGCTGGTGGGATCGTCATTGGAGCTGCGGAGGCCCCATTCCGCCTTGCCCGTGAGGGGGTCCACCGGGATGCGCCGCAGGAACCGGATCTTCCGGCTGGCCGAGCCCGCCACGGGCACGCCCTCCACAAGAAGCTCCAGGCTCTCCGGATAGAAGTTCGCGTCGACGGGCGGGGCCTTGATCTTCTGCTGCTCGGCCTGCTTCTTGTACTCGTCGATGGCCATGCGCATCTCGCGCAGTGTGCGGCGCAGCTCCAGCTCCTGCTGCCGCTTGAGGCCGTTCCGCACCAGGGGCACCGTGGCCGAGGCCAGGATCACCAGCACCGTGGCGGTGACCACGAGCTCCATCAGGGTGAATCCGGCCTGGCGCTTCACTGCACCGTCACGAGGGCGTTGGACCAGCGGCCCGAGATGGGCGCGGCGCCGACGAGGAACTGCCCGCTCTGGAGCAGCACCGGGGCATTGCCCGCGCTGAGGCCCACCAGCTCGAGGGTGGCGAAGGGGCCGCTGTCCGTGCCCGTGGGGTTGCGCTTGAAGACGAGGCGCAGCACCCCGTCCTTGCCGGGGATCGACTCGAGGCTGCCGCTCTCGCCGGTGATGAATTCACCGGGGGTCACCCCCTGGAGGCGGAGGCCCGGAGGCAGGCGCAGTTCCAGGGAGCCCGAGCTGAGGCCCTTGCCGCCGCTCACGGTGAGGGTGATGCGGACCGCTTCGCCCACCTTGATCTCGGAGGCCACCGGCGACATGAAGATCACCAGGTCCGAGGGGGCGGGCGGCACGTCCGCGGGCCCGGCGGGCTTCTTCTCCTGGATGGCGTCTGAGGGCGCCACGGGCGGCGTGGTTTGGGGGGTGGCCTGCGGGTTGGCCGGGGCCGTTCCCGGGGTGGTGGCCGGCGTCGTGGCCGGCGTCGTGGCGGGCGTCGTGGCGGGTGCCGTGCCGGACGCGGGGCCCGGCGCGACAGGCGGCTTCACGGGGGCGGCGGGCTTCTTGACCGCGGGGCTGAAGGGGCCGGATCGGGCGGTGGCGTCGTCGGGATTGAAGGGCGCCATGTCCTGCTCCGACAGGTCGGGCTTGCGGACCAGCACGGCGCGAATGGTGAGGATCACGTCCGTCTTGGCCTTCGAGTTCCGCGTGTTGCCGATGAGGCGCCCGATGAAGGGGATGTCGGCCAGCCCCCAGATGCCCTGCAGG
>JAFJUR010000244.1 GCA_017859995.1 Holophagaceae bacterium
CGGGCCTACCAGGCCTTCGGCATCCCCGCGCACCGCTTCGAGGACGCCCTGACGCACATCTCGGCGCGCCTGGGCCTGGAGGGGCAGTTCTTCGCGCTGCCCACGGCCTTTTTCGCGTCCCTGGGCCTCGACGGCCAGCACTGGACCTTCATCCAGCGCAGCCCCGCCGGCGACGTGAACCTGGCCAAGCTCTCGGACCTGCAGGAGACGACCGACGCGATCATCGCCGGCCGGCTCAGCGCGCCGGAGGCCCGGGAGCGGGTGCGGGAGATCATCGCCGCGCCGGACCGCTGGGGCGCGCTGCTGACCGTGGCCTGCTTCGGCCTGGGCTCGGCCCCGGCGGCGGCCTTCTTCGGCGGCGGCTGGCGGGAGATGGCCCTCACGGCGGTGATCGGCGCCCTGGTGGGCCTCACCGCCGTGCTGCTGGGCCGGAAGGCCGGCTCCTCCCGGCTGGTGCACCCCGTGGCGGGCACCCTGGTGGGCTTCCTCTCCCTGGCGGCGGCCTACCGATTCCCCCACGTCTCGCCCCAGGTGCTCACCCTGGCGGGCCTCATCGTGCTGCTGCCGGGGCTACGGCTGGTGGTGTCCATGAACGAGCTGGCCACGGGCAACCTGGTGGCGGGCACGGCCCGGCTCGTGGACACGGGCATGACCTTCCTGTCGCTCGGCTTCGGCGTGGCCCTGGGCCAGCGGCTCGCGGCGCCCCTGCTGGACCAGGCCCTGCTGGGCATGCCCCTCCCCCTGCCCGCCTGGACCCTCCTGCCCACGCTGGTCCTGGCGGCGGCGGCCTTCGTGGTGATCTTCAAGGCGCGGGTCTCGGACCTGCCCTGGATCTTCGCCGCCTGCGCCCTGGCCTTCTACGGCACCCGCCAGGGCGCCGCCCTGCTGGGCCCCCAGTTCGGCGTGGGCCTCGGCGCCTTCGCCCTGGGCCTGGGCAGCAACCTCTACACGCGGCTCCAGCACCGGCCCTCGGTGGTCACGCTGCTGCCGGGCCTCATGGTGCTGGTGCCGGGGGGCCTGGGGTTCCGGGGCCTCGAATTCATCATCCAGAAGCAGGTGGTGATGGGCCTGGACACGGCCTTCCAGGCCCTCTTCGTCGCCATCGCCCTGCTGACCGGCCTGCTGTTGGCCCATGCCGCCGTGCAGCCGAGAACGGCACTCTAAGGCTGGCCCTGCTTCAGCGCGGCGAGCAGGGTCTCCGCCGGCATGCGCTTCGTGTAGTCCGCCTCCACCTGGGAGAGCAGCACCGTGCCGTCGCGCCCGATGAGGTAGGTGCCGGGCATCGGCAGCTCGTGGCTGGCATCCCCGTTGGTCTTTTCCAGGTCGATGCCGAACTGCTTGTAGATGGGCACCACCTCGTCGGACACCTTGAAGACCAGCCCGTACCGCCGGGCCACCTGGTTGCCCACATCGCTGAGCACCGGAAAGGTAAGCGCCGCCTTCTCCGCCGTGGACACGGTGGCGTCCGGGGTCTGCGGAGAGACCGCCACGAGTTCGGCGCCCCGGGCCCTGAATTCGGCGATGTGGGCCTGGTAGCTCTTCAGCTGGAGGTTGCAGAAGGGGCACCAGCCGCCGCGGTAGAAGGTGAGGATGACGGGCCCCTTCTTGAGCAGCTCGGAAAGCCGCCTGGGCCGGCCCTGGGCGTCCGGCAGCACGAAATCCGGCGCCTTCTGGCCCTGGCGAACTGCCCTTTCCGCCTGCCCCGACTTGATGAGGTCGTCCTGGGCCTTGGCCATGATGGCCTTCGGATCTGCGGTGGCCGGGGCCGGAGTCTGGGCCGAGGCTGGAGTCTGCGCCGGGAGCGGCGCCCCGGCCAGGAGGGTGGTCAGCAAGAGGACGGCGGAACGAGATCGCAAGGGAGCTCCTGAGAGAGGGGGGGGTCCCGGGTAGGGTGTGCCGTCCCTCGCCGGTGTGACATCCATCCCGGGACCAGCGCAGAGGGGTTGGCGTTTGGATCGCCCCGACGATCATGCATTCATATTTTGAAGAAAATTTTAGTGCAAAGACATCATATTTGTCTCATCATGGACCTTGTCGAGGTGGACCATGTCCCTCCTTCCCTTCACCCAGAAAGCCAACGACGCCCTGGTGACCGCCCGGCAGCGGGCCCTCCAGGATCAGCACCCGGAGCTGGTGCCCCAGCATCTCTTCCTGGCCCTCATGGCCTCCGAGGCCGGCCTGCACCCCCTGCTGGAACGGGCAGGCCTGGACCCATCGGCCATCCAAGGGCTGGCTGATGGCGCGGAGGATCTGGTCGCGAAGCTGCCTCGTGCCATGGGTGGTTCGGAACCCCAGGTCGGGCCCGGGTTCCGGCACTTCCTGGAGGTGGCCAGCGACACGGGGCGGGGCCTCGGCGACCGCTTCCTGGCCACGGACGCCCTGCTGCTCGCGCTGACCAACGCCCACACGGACGCCAAGAAGGTGCTCGAGCGCTTCGGCCTGGACCGCCCGAAGCTGGAGGCGGCCATCCGCGAGGTGCGCAAGGGCTCCCGGGTGGAAGACGAGAAGGCCGAGGAGAAATTCGCGAGCCTGGAGAAGTACGCGAAGGACTACACCGCGCTCGCCGCCGCCGGGAAGCTGGATCCGGTCATCGGCCGGGATGATGAAGTCCGCCGGGTGATGCAGGTGCTCTCGCGGCGCACCAAGAACAACCCGGTGCTCATCGGCGAGCCCGGCGTGGGCAAGACCGCCATCGTGGAGGGCCTGGCCCAGCGCATCCACAAGCGCGACGTGCCCGAGAGCCT
>JAFJUR010000138.1 GCA_017859995.1 Holophagaceae bacterium
TCGAAGTGGGCCATCGGTCTCCGGATGTCCCACGGCAAGGATGCCGCGATCGACCAGGCCATCGCTGATCGGGCCCTCGTAAGGACTTACCTGATGCGCGGCAAGCTTCATGTTGCCGCCGCGAAGGATTGCCGATGGCTGTTGTCGCTTACAGCTCCCAGGATGATCGCCGCCAGCGATCGGCGTGAACGGCAGCTGGAGTTGGATGAGGGCGTGTTCTCCCGGGTGCGCCGGATCTTCAGCCTTGCTTTGGAAGGCGGGCGCCAGCTGACGAGAAGCGAACTGTATGCCCTTCTCGAAGAGGCTCGAATCTCCTCGAAGGGACAGCGCGGACATCACCTCCTGTGGCGCATGGCCGTGGAAGGGCTGATCTGCTTCGCCGCTCCGGAAGGCATCCAGCAGACCTTTGCACTCTTCGACGAGTGGAACCCCGAGGGGCCACGTCAGAGCAAGGATCAGGCCTTGGCCGATCTGGCATTGCGCTACTTCTCGAGCCGAGGGCCCGCCACCTTGCAAGATTTCACCTGGTGGTCCGGGCTGACCACGACGGAGGCTGCGTCGGCCTTGGAGATGGTCAAACCCAAGCTGATTGCCGCGAACATGGGAGGGCAGTGTTTTTGGATGTCACTCACCACCCAGATCCCTCCTTCAGGTGGCGAAGGGGTTTACCTCCTCCCAAGCTTCGACGAGTACCTCTTGGGATATCAGAATCGGAACGCGGTCCTTGAGTCCAAGTACGCACCCCTGCTCAGTCCTGGAGGTGATGGGACCTTCCTGCCTGCGATCGTCATCCACGGATGTGTGGTCGGAACCTGGAGCCGCATACTCAGAAACGGGGCCATCGAGGTCCGAACGATCACGTTCCGGTCGTTGACTTCGAAGGAATCCTCCCTGCTGAAAGAGGCTGTCCATCGCTATGGGGAGTTCTTGCGGATGGAGGTGGAGGTCCTGGAGGAAACCACCTTGGTCCCAGGTGACCGCAATCCCAGGGCGCCTCGTCTCGGGATACCTTGGGAACGCTCCACCACCGAGTCCGAGAGGCCCATGGAAAAATTGGGGTAGCGGCCCAGATCCGGGGGCAACTGAATATCGGGCCCCGCCCGGCCCCTCTCAGAGACGGGCGGGGTGGCATCCGGAATTCCAGCAGTCAGAAGGGAGGGTGAGATGGCCGGCCGAGCGCTCCTGGCCTTTTTAATCTGCCCTGGCATCGTTGCTTACGGCCTGCCCGGGCTTCTGATCTGGTCATCGACCTTACGAGAATCTTCCATCCGGTTTCTCGGCATGGGTGCGGTGGTCTTTGGTTCCGGCCTGCTTCTATGGTGCAGCTGGGCCTTCTACATGGTGGGCCGAGGCACCTTGGCGCCTTGGGCTCCGCCACAGGTCCTGGTTCGGAACGGGTTGTACCGATTCTCACGGAATCCCATGTACCTCGCCGTGGCGTTGGTGCTTTTTGGCTGGGCGGCCTGCTTCCAGTCCCTGGGGCTGATTCTCTACGCCATATCCGGGACGATAGCCTTTCACCTTCGGATTGTGTTCGGTGAGGAACCCTGGTTGGCCAAACGGTACGGATTGGAATGGGCGTCCTATTGCGCGAGCGTACCTCGATGGCTGAAATGGCAGCTGAAATGAGTCGAACTCCGGCAGCGTGGGCCGTATGCGATGGCCGCCAAGTTGAACTGGGAAGAGGAACTCTATAGTGTGACGGCAGGAGTTCGCCATTGCCCGCTCAAGGACCCGTTCGACTTCCATGCCACTGCGCCTCGCTCCGACAGGCGACGCGAGCCATCACGCAGCTGTACGACGGCGAACTCCGATCGGTCGGATTGACTTCGACGCAGTTCAACCTGTTGGAAGCCCTCCAGATCTTCCCCGAGGCCAGGACAAGTGATGTGGCCGGCGCCTTGGCGATGGATTCCACGACTGTGACCCGTTCCCTGAAGCTTCTGGAGAATGCCGGGTGGATTCAATTCCAGGAAGGGGTGGATCTGCGCGAGAAGCGATGGACCCTGACCCGGAAAGGACGGGCCAAGCTGGAATCCGCCCGGCCTTACTGGCAACAAGCCCAGGATCAAGTCGAAAAAATTCTTGGCGTTAAGCAGCGGGAACAGCTGCAGGATCTGAGTTTCAAGCTGGTCAAGGCACTCGCGGGCTGAATCTCCTAGATACAAAAGATGCATATGCAGCATCAAAGGTCCATGAACCGCCAGGTCTCATAGGCGGCATGGATGCGAAATGAAACTGGACGACCATCCCACTGTGAAACACCTCCGGGCCATGGGCTCGCCCCCGGAAGCGGGCCCGAAAGTTCCCTTGGATGCGGATTGGCTGAAGGGTCTCGCGCGCCAGTTTGGTGCGGATGATGTCGGCCTCGTCGAAATCGAGCGTCCCTCGATCCAAAGTGAGGCTTCCCGAATCCTTGCTCAATTTCCCGGGGCGCGCACCCTCCTCGCATTCGTCTGTCGGGTGAATCGCGAACCGATCAGGAGTCCTGCCAGGTCCGTGTCGAACCTGGAGTTCCACCATGTGGGGGACAAGGTCAATGAAGTCGCCCATGACCTGGTGGCTGCCTTGGAGCGGGTCGGTGTTCGTGCTATCAACCCCGCCATGGGATTTCCAATGGAGATGGCTCACTTTCCCGGCCGGGTGTGGGTGATTTCCCACAAGACCATCGCAGAGGAAGCCGGGCTCGGAATGATGGGGATTCACCGGAACGTGATCCATCCCAGCATGGGCAACTTCATACTCCTCGGGACGATCATCCTCGAGACCGAGGCCACAGCCTACGATCATCCGTTGAGCTACAACCCTTGTTTAGAATGCAAGTTGTGTGTGGCCGCCTGTCCGGTGGGTGCGATCCATCCGGACGGCCACTTCGATTTCTCCTCGTGCTACACCCATAACTACAGGGAATTCATGGGGGGATTCACGGATTGGGTGGGTCTCATCGCTGATAGTGGTAGCGCCGCTGAGTACCGACGAAAGGTTACGGATTCAGAATCTGCTTCGATGTGGCAAAGCCTCTCCTATGGAGCCAACTACAAGGCCGCTTATTGCATGGCCGTCTGTCCAGCTGGTGAAGAAGTGATAGCCCCCTATCTGGCGGATCGCAGAGGTCATGTCGAGACGGTGGTGCGTCCTCTCCAGGAGAAAGCCGAACCAGTCTATGTGATCGGTGGATCGGACGCGGAGGTCCATGTCCAGACCCGATTCCCGCGCAAGCGAGTCCGGCGCGTTCAGGGAAGCCTTCGGTCGAAATCCATCCAGGATTTTCTGGAGGCCCTTCCGCATGTCTTCCAACGCCGAAATAGCACAGGCTGGTCTGCGGTCTACCACTTCCTGTTCACGGGGGCGGAGGTTGTAGAAGCCACGGTCAAGATCCAGGATCAGGCGTTGACAGTGGAATCAGGTCTCTCGGGCACCTGCCAATTGAGGCTGACGGCCGATAGTCAGGCCTGGCTCGGTTTTTTGGCCAAGGAACGATCCCTCGGATGTCAGCGAACACCGCATCCACGGTTTTTGAACCACCCCGCACGTTGTAGGTGATCCACTGGCCGAGCAGGCGGGCGTCTTCAGTTCGCACGGAACTGGTCAGGCTTCCCGTGAACCTCACCATGTCCAGTTTGATCGGGTCCACATAGCGGCCGAAGTAAGCGTATACCTTGGACCGACCACCACCCAGCAGGTCATAGGTGAGACCTGCGCGAGGGGCGGCGGTGTACTTCGTGTCGAAGAGTTCCGCGCCGTTGTCCGCCAGAAATTTGTAGCTGTCGAAGCGGATGCCGGGGGACAAGGTCAGGCGGCCGATCTGCCACTGATCCTGGACGTAGAACCCGTTGGTTTTGAGCTTGGGGGTCGACTCGGCGAAATCCTGCTGATGGATGCGGTAGGCGTAGAATCCGCCGTTTGGATTGGCCTCGGAGAACTGGTAGCTGTTGAGGTCGGTGGTGGCGTAGGCGCCTCCCGAGCCCGTGGGTATGTAGCCCGCGGCCAGGAAGGCCGCCTTCAGCGAAGGCGTGTTGTTGATTGCGTTGATGATTCGAACCTGCTGGCTCCTTACATTGCCGGCGGGCAGGTTCGACCAGAGGTAGGTCCCGACGTCGTAGCTCTCTAAGGCGTCCGTCTGCGCGATGCCGATTCCCTGGGTGAGTTGTTCCTTCCCCGTCTGGACTCCGGCCTTGAGGATGTGGCTCCCCAGGGCGTCGAACAGGTAGGTCAGATCGAGCCGGGTCAGGTCCTTCTGGTAGGTGCGCTTGTCCAGGGTGCTGTTGTCTCCGAGCTGGGACTGCAGGGGGGTGAGGGCGGAGAGGGATCGGATGGTGTTCTGGGGGCCGTCCGTGGAATACATGCCGAAGTTCCAGTTCCGCTCCTCGTGGCGGGAGGTGCGGAAGTCCACGTACACGTTGTTGAACTGACGGCCATAGTGGAACGAGTAGCGTTCCCCCCCCTGGTCGGTTCGGAGCGCGCGTCGGGTCAGCACATTGGGGCTCGAGAGATTGTCCGACTTGAAGGGATTCTTGTTGTAGGTGAGATCCAGCGTGTCGTTCGGGGTGGGCTGGTAAGTGAGTTTGGTGAAGAAACCATAGCCCTGGTTGAGAACGCCAGTGCGTTTCTCTCCGGGTATCGCGGTGGCCGAGGGGTCAAGCGTCACACCAACGGTGTTCTTGATGCCCTGGTAGCTCGTCACGAACCAGAGCTTGTCCTTGATGATGGGTCCCATGAACCACAGGGTGAAATCCGTGACATCGTGATCTCCCACCAGAAACCGGTTTGGGCTGGGATTGGCCTGGAGGCTGCCCGGGTTCATATCGAAGGTCAGGCCGCCACTGAATTCATTGCCACCGGATTTGGTGGTGACGCTCGAGAACAGGCCGGCGCGGGCGCTGTATTCCGCCGTGATGGCGTCTGTCTTCACGTCCTGGACCTGGATCAGTTCCGGGGCGATGCCGGTCCGGAGGGTGCCTGACTCAGGACTCGTGACATCGATGCCGTCAATCAGGTAGGTGTTGTTGCGGGCTCCGTTGGCGCCGAGGTTGCTCCGGTTCAAGCCGGTGGTCAGGGCCGGGTCCATTCCCGGGCCGAGGGACACCACGCCGGGAGCCAGGTTGATGGAGGCCACCAAGGTCCGACCGATGGGGAGGCTCTCAAGCTGCTCCGAGGTAATGGTGGTGCCTTGGGTGATGGTGGTGGCATCCACCGTGGACACGGCCGCGATCACTTCGACCGTGGCCGCATTGACCGCGGCCAGGCGGGCGCTGACCTGGGCCGTCTGATCCACCGTGACATCCACGTTGTCCAGGGTGAGGGTCTGGAAGCCGCTGGCGGTCACCACGATCCGGAACCCGCCAGGCGACAGGCGGACGAACCGGGCCTTGCCAGCAGCATCGGTGACGATCGTTCGGACTCCGCTGATCTGGGTGGGTGAGCTCACGGCCACAGTGGCACCCGCCACGGGTTTTCCGGCGCTGTCGGTCACGGTCAGGGCCAGGCTTCCATCGCCGGCCGCATGGATGATTGAACCCACAGCGACGAGCAGGGCCGTGGCGCGGGCCATTCGACGGGACAGGTCATTCATTCGGAACTCCCAAAGAAGGTGAAGGCGCGGCATCGCCGCGGGAATGGGGGCCGTCGGTGACGGCGTTGGCTTCGGGCGGACCCCTGACCTGTCCGACCACCTGCTTTGGAATGGTCGAAGCTGGCAGAGATCCCAACAGGCGGATGGAGCGACCCCAGCATTCCACCTGGGGATGAACGCTTCCCTTCTCTGGTGCGGAACGATGTAATTGGGTGCGAATATCCAATTAGCGGTGGTGAACCGAATGTCCGCTGGGGATATCAGTCGGTCTACCCCGTGACGGAGGCGGATGCACCGCCGGTCAGCCCACCAGGCTTGCCCGAAATGAGAAAGGCCGCTCCAGAGAGCGGCCTTTCAGGGGGTTTCGGTCCGGGGTGCCACGCTTCCGTGGATCACGCTCTGGGGTTCGGTACCGAAGACTTGTCTTGCAGGGTTGTTGTTGGTCGGCGCGAGAGGATTCGAACCTCCGACCCCTACCACCCCAAGGTAGTGCGCTACCAGGCTGCGCCACGCGCCGTGAACTATTGACTCTAGACGCATCCGGCGGTCAGGTCAACTCTTCGGTGGCGTGGACAGGCGTTCGTACAGGGACTTCACCGCCTTGAGGATGGGCTGAAGGTCCGAGCTGGTGCGGAGAAGCCTGGGGAAGGCAGGCTTGGCTTTCTGGGCCGGGGCGGCGGGAAGCTCCTCTGCTTCGAGGCCCAGGTCGAGCCGCTGGACGAGGTGGCCATGGGCCAGCAGCTCGGCACAGTCCGCCACGGTGAGCCCTTCGGCCAGCCAGCCCTTGATGCGCCGGAGCCGGGGGATCTCGTCTAAATGGTAATACCGGAGGTTGCCCTTGCTCCGGCGGGGCTTGATGTCGGGAATGACGTCTTCCCAGTAGCGCAGATCCTTGGGCCCCACCCCGATGAGGGCGGCGGCTTCTCCGATCTTGAACCACTTGCGGTCCGTCATGGTTCAGGCCTCCCGGGGCTCGATGCCCAGGGCCTTGAGGCGCTTGTAGAGGTTGGAGCGGTCCATGCCCACGCGCTCGGCCACCCGGGTCATGTTGCCGTTCTGGAGGCGCAGCTCCCGTTGGAGGTACTGGGTTTCGAACCAGTCCTTTGCCTCCTTGAGGCTGGTGAACTCCGGGAAGGAGAAGGGATCCTGGTCGGCCAGATGCCGGGCGGCCAGGGGGCCCAGGTCCCGGGGGCCGATCTCGGTGCCCCGGCCCAGGATGACGGCGCGCTCCATGAGGTTTTTCAGTTCGCGCACATTGCCGGGCCAGTCGTGGCGCAGCAGCGTGTCCTTGGCTTCGGGGCCCAGGTGCCGGGGCGGACGCCCGTACTGGCGGCCGATGCGGGTGATGAACGCCTCGGCGAGGGGCAGGATGTCCTCGGGGCGTTCCCGCAGGGCGGGGATGCGCAGGGGCACCACGGCCAGGCGGAAATAGAGGTCTTCCCGGAAGCGCCCGCGGGTGATCTCCCCGGCCAAATCCTTGTTGGTGGCGGCGATCACGCGCACGTCCACGCCCACGGCGCCGCCGCCGCCCACGGGCTCCACCCGGCCCTCCTGGAGGGCGCGCAGCACCTTGGCCTGGGTCTTGAGCGACATGTCGCCGATTTCATCCAGGAACAGGGTGCCCCCGTCCGCCTCGCGGAACTTGCCCTTCTGGTCGCGCACGGCGCCGGTGAATGCGCCCTTCTGGTGGCCGAACAGCTCGCTCTCGATCAGTTCCTCGGGGATGGCGGCGCAGTTGACTTCGACGAAGGGCGCCTCCTTCCGGGGGCTCTGCAGGTGGATGAGGCGGGCCACCTCCTCCTTGCCGCTGCCGTTCTCGCCGGTGAGCAGCACGCGGCCTTCCGTGGGGGCCACCAGGGCCACGTCCGCCATGAGTCGCTTCATGGCGGGGCTTTCCGCCAGGAAGAACCGGCCGCCCTCCACCTCGGCGAGCAGCCGCTGGTTCTCCTGCTCCAGCTTCGACTGGCGGAGGGCGTTGCCCACCACCAGGAGC
>JAFJUR010000139.1:0-7562 GCA_017859995.1 Holophagaceae bacterium
GCCTGGTCCCTCTCGGGCCGGGCGGCCACGCTGGTGGGCCTCGCCTGGTTCCTGGCCTTCTTCGTGGCCGGCAACCTGACGGCCCTGCTCCTGCTGCCCTGGCCCCGCCTGCGATGGATGGCCGTGCCCCTGGGCTACCTGATGCACGCCGGGTTCGGCGTGTTCCTCCTCTGCCGGGCCGAGGGCATCGGCTTCCAGGAGCTCTGGCGGCGCGTGGTTCCTGGCCGAACCCGCCGGGACCTGGGCCGGGATCTGGCGTGGGGCGGGGCCTTCCTGGCTCTGGCCGTGTTCCTGGTCGTCACCGTGGCGCTCATCACGAGCGCGATCCTGAAGCCCGACCAGAGCCCCCAGCGGGACCTGCAGGAGCTGCTGCGGGGGCTGTCGGGCTGGGGCCCGGGCCTCGCGCTCTTCCTCACCGTGGCCGTGCTCGCCCCCTGCTTCGAAGAGCTGCTCTTCCGGGGCTTCTTCCTGCCGGTCCTCGTCCGGAACCGCGGCATGACCGCCGCCCTCGTCCTCTCCGCGCTGCTCTTCGGGGCGATCCACCTGCAGCCCCTGGGGCTGCCCGTGCTCAGCACCCTGGGTTTCGCCATGGGCCTCGCCATGCGCCAGACCGGCAGCCTGCGGACCCCCATCCTGGTGCACGGCTGCTGGAACGGGGGCCTGTTCCTGCTGATGCGGGCCTTTGCCTAGGACCGGAGCTGGGCTTTCGAGAGGACTGGGGCCAGCCACCAGAACAGCTGAAGCAGCACGAAGACGAAGGCGACCCACTTGAGGATCAGCACCCAGTCCGTGCCATCCTCCCGGGCCTCCGCCTGGGCCTTCCGGGAGGCCAGGTAGGTCTCGACGGGGTCCTCGGCCAGGCTGATCTTCACGGGCTGGCTTTGGCGCAGGCCCTGGTCGGTGGTGTGCGAGCCGCTGTCGTCGGGGGGCGTCAGGGTGGTGGGCAGGCGGAAGCGGGCGGTGGACACGCTGCTGCCATCGTCATCCTGGCCCAAGGCCGCGAAGAGGCGCGCGCGCATGCTGGCCGGGCCCGGCAGCGCGTCGATCAGCTCCTCCATGAACTCGGGGAGGGTGGTGTAGCGGTCATCGGGGTCCACCGCCAGGGCCCGCCGGAACACGTTCGCCAGGCCCGGCGCCAGGTCCGCGGGGATGGCCACGGGCTCCTGCAAGATGTGGATGATGATCGCCGTGAGTCCGCTCCCGGGATGGGGCAGCTGGCCCGTCAGCAGCTCGAAGGCGGTGGCCGCGAAGCTGTACCGGTCGGAGGCCGGGGTGCCCTCGCCGCCTTTCAGCACCTCCGGCGGCGCATAGGCCGGCGACCCGAGGAAGTCACCGGTGACCGTGAGGCGCAGGGCGAGGGTCTGGGCGTAGCCGCCGGGGGCGGGGTCGTCCATGGGGAGGGGCGGGTCGAAGGGGCGCTCCGTCTCGAGGCTCATGTGGCCCATGCTGCGGGCGATGCCGAAGTCCATAAGCTTGGCGCGCCCCTCCTCGCTGAGCAGGATGTTGTCGGGCTTCACGTCGCGGTGCACGATGGCCCGGCGATGGGCCGCCCGGAGCGCCCGCATGGCCTGGATGAGCACCCGGACGGCGGTCTCCTGGTCGAGACTCCTCTCCTTGATGTGCTTGCCGAGACTCTTGCCCTCCACGTACTCCATGGCGAGGAAAGGGCCCAGGTCCTCCTCCACGCCCACGTCGAAGATGGTCACGAGGTTCGGATGGTTCAGCTGGGCGCTGATCTCGGCTTCGCGCCGGAACCGCAGCATGGCCTGGTGGCGCGCCTCGCCGGTGACCCGCACCACCTTGATGGCCACGCGCCGCTTGAGCAGCGGATCCTCGGCCAGGTACACCGTGCCCATGCCGCCCTGCCCGATGGGGCGCAGCACTTGATACCGGCCGATGGTTTTGGGGTCCGCCATGGAACTGAGATTCTAACCAGGAGACCGCCTCCGGCAGACGGGATAGAATGGAGGATTCGACTTTCCGGAGCTACCCATGGCCGCCCTCCTCGAAGCCATCGAGATCAAGCGCAAGATGTTCTTTGAACTCGAGGACACCCCGTACCACTGCCTGGACGTGGAAATTTCCACCCCCACGGCCCGGGGCGGGCAGACCCTCGTGCGCATCAAGATGCGGAACCTGCTCACCCGGGCGGTCTTCGACAAGACCTTCAAGGCCGGGGACAAGTTCAAGGAGCCCGACCTCGTCCTCACCCCCGCCAGCTACCTCTACAGCGATGGCGAAGGGTCCCACTTCATGGACCAGGAGACCTACGAGACCCACACCCTGGGCACCAGCCTCATGGGCGACGCCCTGGACTACCTGACCGAGGGCCTCATCGTCCAGATCCAGAAGTTCAACGGCAACCCCATCGGCCTCCAGATGCCGACGACGGTGGAGCTGGCCGTCACCTACACCGAGCCCGGCGCCCGGGGCGACACGGCCAGCGGCAACGTCACCAAGCCCGCCAAACTGGAGACCGGCATCGAGATCAAGGTGCCCCTCTTCATCAAGGAGGGCGAGAAGGTGAAGGTCAGCACCGAGACCGGCGAATTCGGCGGCCGGGCCTGAGAAGATCCACCACGGAGACACAGAGAGCACGGAGGTTCTCACTGAGAAATGCGGGCAGCAGGGAACGGCAGGACCACCCCGCCCGGGGCCCCGTTCTTTCTGCCTCGGTGCGCTTTTCTCCGTGCCCTCCGTGTCTCCGTGGTGAACCACTCCGGGCGTCGCGATGAAGAAATACCGCCTCGGCCAGAGCCGGGAGGCCCAGGACCTGGACCACCGCGAGGCCTATACCCGCGAGCGGAGCGGGGAAAGCAAGCGCCGGCAGCGGCATGCCGAGCGGCTGGAGACTGGCATTGAGGCCCACGATCCCCTTGCCTTGCTCCGCCTCCCGGACCCGGCGCCCTGGATGCATCTGCCCGAGGCCACGCTGATCCAGCGGCACAGCCAGTGGGTGGATCTCGAGCTCGCGGATCGCACCCTCCTGCGCGCCACCCTCAGCGGCAAGCTGAAGGGAGTCCGGCTCGTCTGCGGGGACAAGGTGCGGTACTCGGTCGTGCCGGTGGAGCCCGACGATCCGAGGTTCCCCGCCTCCGTCAACACCCGGGGTGAGGGCGGCTCGCCCGAGGCCCAGGTCGTGGCGGTCATGCCCAGGACCAGCCTGCTCAAGCGCGGCGGTGGCGACGACCGCGAGCCCTGGCAGCTGATCTGCGCCAATGCCGATGAGCTGTGGGTCTGTGCCGCAGTGGTGGATCCCCCCCTGCGGCCTGGCCTGCTGGAGCGGGCCCAGGTGTTGGCCCTGGACGCGGGGCTGTCGTTCCGGGTGCTGGTGACCAAGCGGGACCGCGCCTCCAGGAAGGACACCCTGCCGGAATTGGATCCCTTGCGCGAACAGGGCGTGGCCATCCACGAGACCTCGGCGCTGAAGGGCGAGGGCATCGAGCCCCTGCGCGACCTGCTGAAGGACCGGGTGGTCGTGCTGCTGGGGCACAGCGGCGTGGGGAAGAGCACGCTGGTGAACGTCCTGCATCCCGAAGCGGCCCTGAAGACCGGCGGCCTCACGCGCTTCGGCACCGGCAAGCAAACCACCACCGCGGCGCGCTGGCTGCCCCTCGCCACTGGCGGCACCCTGGTGGACACGCCGGGCATCCGCAGCCTCAGCGTGCGGGGCTTCGACCGGGCCCTGCTGGGACAGGTGTTCCCCGAGTTCCCCGCCGAGGTGATGGAGGACCCCACCGCCCTCGATGCCGAGGACGAGGACACGCTGGACCGCCTGGAGCTGGCCTACCCCGAGCGCCTCCAGAGCCTCCAGCGGCTCTGGCTGGAGATGGAAGACCGGAATCCGAACCAGAACGTGTGGCGGTAGGGCGTTCACCTGCGTTTCGTGATGAAAGCGACAAACCCGCCGAGCAGGTCTGTTAAGAGATTGTCAGGAACGCCGCCCCCGGAGACACTCGGTGGATGTCCGCTCCTCCGGGGCCGCACCAGGCCTGGCCTGCAACCTGGCGCCCACACCTGGGGGTCGTCGCGGGTTTGGCTGTCCTGCTGACGGGGAACCTGATCCTGCCCCTCTTCTACAAGGAGGGACGGCCCGCCATCACCGCCCTGGACTATCTGTGCGTGCACCTCCTGGCCTTCTGGACCGCAGGCCTGGCCTGGCGCCGGGCCCGGCGCGAGGGTCCACCGGCCTTCTACCTGCTTGGCCTTGGGGCCGGTTTGGGTAGCCTCCAGTACCTGCCGACGCTCCTGCGGCTGCCCAGCGCCGCCATCCTGGGGCCGGCCATCTCCATCACGGGGTTCCTCCTCCTGGGGGCGGGCTTTCTCTGGTGGCCCCAGCAGATCCGGATGCCCCGGGACAGGGTGCGGGTGAGCCTCGACGGCTTGGCCATCGCCCTCTCCGTGTTCGCGCTGGCCTGGCTGGCCATGGGCCTGCTGCCCTGGACCAGCCGCACCCCCCGGGCCGTCACGATCACCTATGCGATTCACGTGAGCGCGGCCCTGGGAGTGCTGTCCCTCTGGCTGCTCCAGGAGACGCGCCTGATGCTCCCCGAGCAGGCCCCTGCGAAGCGGCTGGTCCGCCTGGCCATGGTCCTGCTGTTGGCCCGGGTGTCCTTCGCTGCCTTCCTGAAAGTGCTCGGGCACTACCAGGGCTACCTGGCCCACGGAGCAGAAGCCCTGCACCAGGTGGCCAACACCTTGTTGGCCTTGGCCGCCCTCAGCCCGACGGCCATGCCGGATCAGGTTCCAGCGGGCGGTCCCAGATCCCGCTTGTGGGCCACGATCCCCTCGCTCCTGTCGCTCACCGTCCTGCTGCTGCTGGGCCTGCGGATCTACGTCGGTGGCGGGGAACCGCCCCGCCCCCTGGTCGGCTTGGGACTCGCACTGGTGCTGGTGGTGGCCCTTCGGCACGGACTGCTGATCCTAGACCTCGAGCGGTTCTCCCGGGATCTCGAATCCCGGGTGGAAGTGCGCACCCGGGAGCTTGAGCAGCATCACCGGGAGGCCCTCGGCAACCTCAGGGTCCGCATGATGGCGGGTCTGGCCGCGGGCCTCGCCCACGACCTGAACAACATCCTGAGTGTCATCCGGATCCGTCTCGACCTGCTGCGCGACACCTGCGCCCCGCGCCAGCTCGAGAACGTGGAGGTGCTCCAGGAGGCCAGCGAGCGGGCCATCGCCATGACGCAGCGGATCCTCTCCTCGGGCCGGACGGTAGAACTGTCCCCCATGCCCTTCTGCCTGACGGACTGGTTGGGGACGCGCAGCAGCCTATTGCGAGCCTTGCTGCGGCCTGAACAGAACCTGATCATCCGGTCGGCGCCCAACTTGACCGTGTTCGCCGATCCCCAATCCCTTGATCAGATCCTCCAGAACCTCGTATCCAACGCGCGAGACGCCATGGGCCCGACCGGGACCCTGACCATGACCCTCCGCGCCGCGTCAAGCTACGCCCAGGTGGAAGTGCGGGACGACGGCCCCGGATTTCCACCTGAGCACATGGCGCACCTGTTCGAGCCGTTCTTCACCACCAAGCCTTCGGGCACCGGCCTCGGCCTCGCCACCGTCCGCAACCTGGTGCACCAGAACCGCGGCACCATCCGGGTCGAAAGCGGCGAGGGCCGGGGCACGGCCTTCTTCATTGACCTGCCCGTCGCCGCCGAGTCCCCGCTGCTAGCCTGAGATATGCAAGATCGCATGCAATCCGATTCCAGACTGCTCGGGCTCGCCTATGGCGCGGTCTTCGGCACCCTGTTCCCCCTCTTCCATTTTGCGGCACGCACGTTCGCCCGGCGGGAACGAGGGCACGAGATCGCCGACCAGATCGCCAACGCCTTCATGGAACTGCGGCCCCAGTACCTCGAGGCCATCCTCGGCAACACGGCCCAGGTGATGGGGCTGAAGCCGACCCATCCGCGGGTGGATCGCATCGCGCGGGACATGGTGCGCCAGCACGCCCGGGCCTGGGTGGATTTCTTCTTCTACGGCCAGCGGCCGGTGGAGGAGGCCCTCGCCCAGTTCGCCAGCATCGAGGGGGAGGCGCACCTGGACGCCGCCCGGGCGGAGGGCCGCGGCGTCATCATCCTCACCGCCCACGCGGGCAACTACGAGCTGGGTGGGATGCTGCTCCGGGCGCGGGACCTGAAGGTGCACGCGGTCTACAAGCCGGATCGCTTCGAGGCGGTGGAGCGGCTCCGGGAGGATATGCGGGCCCTGGGCGGCGTGGTGGGCATCCCGGTGGACGGGGTGGGCTTCTCCACCCTGCCGCTGGTGAAACTGCTGCGGGAAGGCGCGCTGGTCGGCATGCAAGGGGACCGCGACTTCAGCCTGAACGGGCTCCCCATGCGCTTCTTCGGCCGGGAGGTGCCCTTCCCCCGCGGGCCCTGGGAGCTGGCGGCCATGACTGGGGCGCCCATCGTCACCAGCTTCTTCTACACGGATGAGGAACGGCGCTTCCACGCCCGCTTCGGCGCGCCCATCCGGGTCGCCGGGGAGCGGGGCTCCCGGCGGGCGTCCATGGAGGCAGGCATGCGCGCCTATGTGGACGATCTGGAGGCCTTGATCCGCCAGCACCCCAGTCAGTGGTACTGCTTCTACCCCTTCTGGGACGACCCCGCCCGTGCCGCCTCCTGACCCGGTCCTTCCGGCGTCGCCTTTCTGTGGCACGCTTTGTCGCCGGTCATAGGATGATGGCTCTAAGCTGGCTTCCGGGGCTCCCATCCCGGTCCCTACAAGGAGTTCATCGCATGCGTGGCGCCCTTCCGATTCTGCTCGTCGCTTCGGCCATCATTGGCTGCAATTCCAGCAAGACCAAGGGCTCCGAGCCCGTTGTCGCCGCCCCGACCCAGGGCGCCGCCATGACCGCCGCCCCGGCCGCGCCTGGCGCCGCCGAGGGCCTCACCGGCAAGGTGCTGGAGCGCCTCGAGGCCGCCCCCTACTGCTACCTGCGCCTCCAGACCGCCAAGGGCGAGATCTGGGCCGCCGTTCCCGCGGCCCAGATCGAGAAGGGCACCGAGGTCACCATCGCGAACCCCATGCTGATGGGCAACTTCGAGTCCAAGACCCTGAACCGCACCTTCGCCGAGGTCTACTTCGGCACCATCGCGCCTGCCAGCGGCGCCGCTCCGGCGGCCGGGGCGGGCATGGCCGCGCCCGCGGGCAACCCCCACGCCGGCATGGCCCCCGCCGCGCCGATCGAAGTCGGCAAGGTCGAGAAGGCCACGGGCGCCGACGCGCGCACCGTCGCCGAAGTCTGGGCCCAGAAGGCCAGCCTCAAGGGCAAGACCGTCACCATCCGCGGCAAGGTCGTGAAGTACAACGCCGGGGTCATGGGCAAGAACTGGATCCACCTGCAGGACGGCAGCGGCGATGCCAAGGCCGGCACCAACGACATCACCGTGACCTCCCTCGACCCCGCCGCCAAGGGCGAGACCATCACCATCAAGGGCACCCTGCGCCTCGACAAGGATTTCGGCTCGGGCTACACCTACGCGGCCATCGTCGAAGAGGCGAAGGTCCAGAAGAAGTAGCTCCAGAGATCCTGGACGAAGAAGCGGGCGCCC
>JAFJUR010000139.1:7580-9936 GCA_017859995.1 Holophagaceae bacterium
TCTTCGTGTGGGGGGAGGCTCCTAGGCCAGCACGGGGACGGCGGCCAGGTCCTTCACCCAGGCGGGCACGGTGCGGACGCCCTTGGGCGGCTGGATCGCCTTCTGGTAGCGGCGCAGCTCCCCGTCGTGGTTGACGATGAAGTCGCTCTCCTCGGCGAAGCTCGTGATGGGCAGCCAGGCCGTGGCGGCGCGGCCCAGGTCGGAGGCCTCGAACTCCAGCGCCAGGCTGAAGGGGGCTGCCTTGAGGATCTGGCCCAGCAAGTCGGCTTCCTTCGAGCTGGTGAAAGCAGCGTCGTGGAGCACCACCACCGCCTTGACCTCGCCCTTCTGCACCTTGCCCAGCAGATCCTCCAGGGCGCCGAAGCGGAAGCCGCGCTCGGTGAAGCCCCGCCGGTTCAGGATGCCGTCGGCGCTGGTCTGGTACTTGGGCAGCACCACGGGGATGGTCTTGTCGCCGCTGCCGTAGCGCAGGTCGGCGGAGGTCGCCAGTTCGCCCAGGCGCTGGGCCGCGTCGCAGCCGAAGGTGCCCTGGCCGATCACGGCGGTGGCGCCCGCGGCCTGCAGGGCCTCGCGGAGGGCGTCGACGGTGGCGGCCTGCCCCTTCAGGAGGGGGCCCTGGACCAGCGCGCCGCGGTTGTAGTGCGCGTAGCTGTACCGCTCCTCGTCGCTGATGAAGTGGGTGGTCTCCTTGCCCTCCAGGGGCCGGGGGCGGAACCGGTGGATCTGGTTGGCCTCGTGGTCGATCCAGATCGGGCTGCCCAGGGCCGAGTGTCGGCTGATGGAAGGCACGCTCTTGAGGTACCAGACGCGCTTCTTGAACCGGAAGTCGCGGCTGGTGAGGGCGCCCACGGGGCAGAGGTCCACGACGTTGCCCGCGTAGGGGTTCTGGTCGAGGCTCTTGCCGGTGTAGGTGGTCACTTCGAGGTGTGCGCCGCGGGAGGCCACGGTCAGCTCGCCGCCGCCGCTGATCTCGCGGGTGAAGCGCACGCAGCGGGTGCAGTGGATGCAGCGGTTCTTGTCGATGACGATCTTGGCGCCCAGGTCCTCGTACCGGTAGCGGCGCTTCACCTCGGCCATGCGGGAGTCGCCGCTGCCGTAGCTGTAGGAGTAGTCCTGCAGCTTGCACTCGCCGGCCTGGTCGCAGATGGGGCAATCCAGCGGGTGGTTGATGAGCAGGAACTCCATCACGCCGGCCCGGGCGTCCGCCACGGCCGGGGTGTTGGTGAAGACCTCCATCACCACCGCCTCGGGGTTGTCCTTGGGCGCGGGCGGCACGGTGGTGGTGCAGCTTGTGGCCAGCTTGGGCTGGCCCTTGATCTCCACCAGGCACATGCGGCAGGTGGCCACGGGCGTGAGGGCCGGGTGGTAGCAGTAGTGGGGGATGTCGATGCCGACGGTGCGGCAGGCGTCCAGCACGAGGGTGCCGGGGGTCACGCTCAGTTCAACATCGTTGATCTTGATCGTCGGCATGGGCCCACTCCAGGCCTTCCAGGATGGGGCCTGGGCGCCCGGAGGTAAAGGTGGCGCCCTCAGCCCCTTCCGACGGCGCCCACCATGCAGCGCCGGCAGAAGTCCAGGAAATCCTCCAGATCCGGGATATCCACGTTCTCTGTGGCGGGGATCACATTCGGGATGATGATCCGCTTGCGCAGCTCGCCCGTGGCTTCGAGGGAGAAGACGGTCCTTCTCCGTCGACAGGGTGAGGCTGACCACCTTGGTCTCGAAGAACAGGTCGGGGGCGCCGCCGTCCTCCGGCGTCCTCCACGCCGGGATGTGACCGCGCTGGACGAACTCCGCCTTCAGCTGCTCCAGGGTGTGCTGGACGTTGAACTGGACCTCGACCTGGACATCCATGGCCCCTCCTGTCTCCCGCCTTTTCGGCCGGGGTCCCGAAGAACCCAAACCTGGGCATCACATCCCTTCCGAAAGGCCCGAATACATGGAAAAATCAAGGGTTCAGGGGGCGGACATGCCGACGGCACTGATCTCGGTGTACGACAAGACGGGGCTCATCCCCCTGGCGGAAGGCCTGCTTGCCCAGGGCTGGCGGCTCCTCGCCACCGGCGGCACCCTGCGGACCCTCCAGGAGGCCAGGCTCGAAGCCCTCGAAGTGGCCACCTACACCGGGGCGCCCGAGTGCTTCGACGGCCGGGTGAAGACCCTGCATCCCCGCATCCACGGCGGCCTGCTCTACCGCCGCGACCTGGCCGACCACGTGGCTGACGCGAAGGCCCAGGGCATCGAGCCCATCGACCTGGTGGTGATCAACCTCTACCCCTTCGAGGCCACCATCGCCCGGGAGGGCGTCACCGCCGCCGAGGCCATCGAGCAGATCGACATCGGCGGCCCCAGCATG
>JAFJUR010000140.1 GCA_017859995.1 Holophagaceae bacterium
TCTTCCTGGCGGGTTGCGGCGGCGGAAGCGGCAGCAGCGGCCCCAGCACCGTCTCGGTGACCGTGCAGGGGCAGTATGAGAAGCGGGTCCTCTCCGCCATGGGTTTCAGCGCCACCCTCGCGACCCTCCCCACCCGGTACGGCTTCGCCCAGGTGGTGAACAGCGGCTCGGGTCAGGTCGTGGCCTCGGGCGCCCTGGGCGCCGACGGCACCCGCACCTTCACGGTGCCCCGGGGCATCACCTTCTACGTGGCCCTCTACGCCACCACCGAGGTGCCCAACACCACGGGCGGCGGCTTCTACTTCTACGGAGAGGTCAAGAAGGCCACCCCCGCCGCTTCGTACGCCAGCGCCGACGCCTTCAACCAGACCCCGACCTGGGCCACCACCAGCGCCGACATGGCCGCCGACAGCAGCGGCAACCTCACCCTGCGGGCGACGGACGCGACCGGCGAGGCCGGGGCCTTCGCCATCGCCGACCAGATGACCACCTTCGCCCTGGGGATGCGGACCCTGGAGCCCACCCTGCAGCTGCCGGAGCTGTACGCCTTCTGGACGGCGGGCACCACCACCACCTATCCGGCCGCGGCCCGCGCCACGGGCGGGTCCCTGCTCGTCCAGAGCCAGAACCTGGGGGGCCGGGCCATCTTCCAGCACGGAATCCGGTACGCGGGCCCGGCGGCGGCGGACCGGGGCGCTGACGCCTACAACGACAGCGTCCTGGGCGACACCTTCGCCCACCTCCTCTTCGCCGACAGCAGCCTGGCCTACGGCAACGGCACCTACGGCACCATCGTCCGGCGCGACAACGATCCGGGCTTTGTCGCCGCCACGGACGCCTCCGAACCCGCCACGGCCTTCGCGGGCGGCTTCAGCACCTTCCTCTCCGCGGCGTTCCGCAACGATCCCTACGTCTATGACGTGCCCGCCGGGGGGGGCGCTCCCTTCGTGTTCCGGCTCGACCAGCACACGGGCTTCACGCCCACGGGCGGCGGCGAGTTCTACGCCGGCTCCGTGTCCCGCTCCCTTTGGGGCATCTGGAAGAATGGCGCCGTCTTCGGGGGCAGCGCGACGGGGCTCAAGACCTTGTGGAGCGCCACCATCCCCACCACCGCCTCCCAGGGCTACGAGTACGGCAACACGCCCCTGGCCTGCTACCCCACCTACCTGACCGGGCTCAGCCGCCTGGCCGGGGCGGCCGCCACCGCCGCCATCCAGTCCGAACTGTTCCTGGAGAACGTGGGCAACGGCGTCGATCCGACCTCCACCCTCTATCTGAACAGCACCGCCCTATGGCGCCTGCCGGCCATCCCCTTCACGGATTCCGGGTCCTTCCCCACCTACGCGGCGGGCTGGTCCTTCGACTGGAACCAGGCCCAGGCCTACCGCTTCACCCACGGGGGCGGCCCGCGCACCCTGACCCTCAGCACGCCCGGCGCGGGTCTCGTGCTCGACCTCTTCGACAGCGTCGGCCTGCTGCGCCAGACCACCGCCTCCTCGGCTGGGAACGGGGTCATCAACCTGGCCAGCCTGCCGGCGGGCACCTATGTGGTTCGCGTGCGAGTGGATCCCTACGTGGTCTATCCCAACGGGACCATCGCCTACACGCTGTCCGTCAACTGAACCTAGCCGCCGCCCACCAGCCGCACCACCTCGAGCCGGTCCCCCTCCTTCAGGGGGGCGGCGGGGTGGTCGGCCCGGCGGATGACCTCCCCGTTCAACTCGATGGCGCTGCCGAAGGCCGGCAGGTCCAGCCAGGCGGCCAGATCCGCCACGGTCGCCAGGGCTGGGGTTTCGCGGGCCTCCCCGTTGATGTGCAGCTTCACCGGACCCCCGCGGCCGCCTGGAATCCCTTCTCCAGGTCGGCGATGAGGTCGGGCTGATCCTCGATCCCCACCGAGAAGCGCAGCAGCCCGTCCGTGATGCCCAGCCGGGCCTTCACATCGGGGGGGGTCTTCAGGTGGCTCATGCTGGCGGGGTGTTGGATGAGGCTTTCCACGCCGCCGAGGCTCACGCCCCGGGTGATGATTTCCAGGGCCTCGCAGAAGGCCTGGCCCGCCCGGAGGCCGGCCCGCAGCTCGAAAGCGACCATGGCGCCGAAGCCCTTCTCCATCTGCCGCACCGCGACCTCGTGGCCGGGGTGGGCGGGCAGGCCCGGGTAGTCCACCCGCGCCACGTGGGGCTGCCAGAGCAGCCACTGGGCCAGGGCCTGGGCGTTGTCTGAGGCCCGCCGCATGCGCAGAGGCAGGGTCTTCAGCCCGCGGTGCAGGAGCCACGCGGCCATGGGATCAAGGGTGGGGCCCAGGATCTTGGTGAGGTGCCAGCAGGCCACCACGTCGGCATCCGTGCCCGCGATGACGCCAGCCACCACGTCCGAGTGGCCGGCGAGGTACTTGGTCGCCGAGGCGACGCTGAGGTCGATGCCGAATTCCAAGGGCCGCGTGTGGATGGGGCTGGGGAAGGTGTTGTCGGCCACCGAGCGGATGCCGTAGCGCCGGGCCAGGGCGGCGACGCCCGCCAGGTCCGTCAGGGCCAGGGTGGGGTTCGAGGGTGTCTCCACCCAGATCATGCGGGTCTCGGGGCGGAGGGCGCCCTCCCACTCGGCGAGGTCGAGGGTGTTCTGCACCCAGGTGACCTCCAACCCGCGCTCGGCCTCCCAGCGGCGAATGAGCTGCTCGGTGCCCAGGTAGATGGCCGCCGGGGCCACCAGGTGGTCTCCAGATTTCAGGAAGGCTTCAAACACCAGGGCGAAGGCGGCCATGCCCGAGGCCGTCACCAGGGCCCGTTCCGCGCCTTCAAGCCGCGCCAGCACCGCCTCCACCTCGCTGGCGTTGGGATTGCCCCAGCGGGTGTAGAAGGCAGGCGGCTCGATGCTGGCTGCGAACTCCGCGCCCTCCCGGTTCTCCAGCAGCTCGAACACCGAGGTTTGGAAGATCGGCGTCGTCACCGCCCGCGTCGGGTTGTGGTGCTTTCCGGCGTGGATGGCGGTGGTCGTGGGTCCCCAGGATGTGGGCATCGGTGGCTCCGGACCCCCAGGATAAGCTCAGCGCTTCCAGAACACGATGCATAGGGCCGTCACGGCGAACAGCAGCACCACCACCAGGCGCCACACCGTGGGGCGGTCGTCCGGCACGTCGAAGGGCCCGCGGTCCTCAAGGGCCATCCGCGTCAGCTCGTCCGCCGGGGGCGGCACCAGGCCCCGGCAGTCCACGCACCGGAACGGCTCCCCGGGCGTCACCACGGCGTCCACCACGGAGGTCCCGCAGGTGACGCAGACGTGCACCACGCCGGGGACGCAGGCTTCAAGGGCGGCGGGGATCTCGTGGCTCATGGTCCCAGCATCGGGTCAAACCCCGCCCTTGGCCAGCGCCTCGCCCAGCACCTCAGTCACGACCTTGGCGTCCAGGCGTCCCTGGCCCGCCTTGAGGACCTGTCCCACCAGGAAGCCCTTGAGGCTTTCCTTGCCCTGGCGGATCTGCGCCACGGGACCGGGGTTCGCCGCCAGCACCTGCGCCACCAGGCCCTCGATGGCCGCCCGGTCGCTGACCTGGGCCAGGCCCTTCTGGGCCACAATGGCCTCGGCGTCGCCCTCGCCCGCCAGCAGGGCCGGGAACACCTGCTCCTTGGCGGCGCCCAGGGAGAGCGTCCGGGCCTCTACCAGCCGCACCAGGCCCGCCAGAACATCGGGGCTCACCGGGAAGGCCTCGATGGCCAGGCCGCGATCGTTCAGGGTCCGGCTCACCTCCCCGAGCATCCAGGCCGCCGCGGCCCGGCCGGAGCCACAGCGCTCCGCCAGGGCTTCGAAATACCCCGTGAAGGCCGGGCTCTGGGCCAGGGTGTGCGCCTCGTCCGCACCCAGGCCGTACGCCTCGCGCCAGCGGCGGATCCGGTGCTCCGGCAACTCCGGCAGGGCGGCCCGGACCGCCTCGACCTCGGCGGGCGTCACCCTCAGAGGCGGCAGGTCCGGCTCGGGGAAGTAGCGGTAGTCCATGGCGGCTTCCTTGGTGCGCTGGCCCCGGGTTTCGCCGGCGGCGGCGTCCCAGCCCCGCGTCTCCATCTGCACGGCGCCGCCCTGGTCGAGGAGGGCGGCGTGGCGCGCGATTTCAAACTCCAGCGCCTGTCGAACAAAGCGGAAGGAGTTCAGATTCTTCACCTCCACGCGGGTGCCGAATTCCGGCGCACCCCTTCGGCGCACGCTCACGTTGGCGTCGCAGCGGAAGCTGCCCTCCTCCAGGTTCCCGTCGCAGATGCCCAGGGCCACCACCAGGCGGTGCAGGGCCTTGAGGTAATCCGAGGCCTCCTGGGCGCTGCGGAGGTCCGGCGCTCCCACGATTTCCAGGAGGGGCACCCCCGCCCGGTTGAGGTCCACATGACTGGCCTGGCCATCCAGGTCGTGGTGGCTCTTTCCGGCATCCTCCTCCAGGTGGGCCCGCTCCAGGCGGACGCGGACCGGCGCGTCGGTGCCGCGGACCTTCGGATCCCCGGGAAGGGCCAGGTGCCCGTCTTCCACGAGGGCCACGGGGCCCTGGGTGATCTGGTAGCCCTTGGGCAGGTCGGGGTAGAAGTACTGCTTGCGGTAGAAGGTGCTCTCGGGCTGGATCCGCGCGTCCACGGCCAGCCCCAGGGCCAGGGCCATCCGCACGGCCTCGGCGTTGAGCGCCGGCAGGGTGCCGGGCAGACCCAGGCACACGGGGCAGGTGAGGCTGTTGGGCGGCGCCCCGACCTGGTTCCGGCAGGCGCAGAACATCTTGGTTCGCGTCCGGAGCTGCACGTGGACCTCAAGCCCGATCACCGCCTCGTATCCACCCGTCATCCGCAGCTCCCCGGCCAGTCTACTTCGCCCGGGCCTACTTCCCGAGGCAGAAGCCGCTGAAGAGCGCATCCAGCGCGCTCTCCGCCCGGTCCTCACCCGTGAGCCGGGCCAGGAGGCCCCAGGCCCCCTGGAGCAGGGAGGCGGGCAGCTCGGGCGGGCAGGCGGGATCCAATCCGCAGAGTAGGTCCAGCTGCCGGGCCAGGTCTTCCAGGAGGAGGCCCTGGCGCTCCGTGGCCAGGGCGCCCAGGCAGGCCTCCGGGGCCAGGCCCCCCAGCAGGCGCTCGTGAAGCACGGCCTCCAGCGCATCGAGGTTGTCCCCGGGAACCGAGATAACGGGCTCGGGGCCCTCCGGGACGGCGCGGTCGCCGAAGGTCCGGACCGCCACCACCTTGCCGGAAAAGGGTGCGAGGGCGCGGTCCAACACCGGGTCCGAAGCCTCGTCCCCCGCCGGGATCAGGTGCAGGATCAGGTCCGCGGACTGCAGGATCGGCCCCACCCGGGCCACGCCCAGGCGCTCCACGGGATCCTCGGTTTCCCGCAGGCCGGCCGTGTCGTAGAGGCGCAGGGGCAGCCCCCGCCACTCGCAGCGGACCTCCAGCACGTCCCGGGTGGTGCCGGGCACCTCGGTGACAATGGCCCGGTCCTCCCCGGCCAGGGCGTTGAAGAGGGTGCTCTTCCCGGCGTTCGGCCGGCCCGCCAGGGCGAGGCGGATGCCGTCCCGCAGGTGCCGGGCCGCCTGGGTCCGGGACTGTTCCACGTGGAACCGTTCCCGCAGAGGCGCCAGATCGGCCACCAAGTCATCCAAATTCAACAAAATGCCTTCTTCTTCCCCATAATCCACCGCGGCCTCGGCCCGGGCGAGCCAGGGCGCCAGGGCCTGCCGCGCGGCCGTGATCCAGGCTGGCTGGGCTCCGGCCCGGGCCTGGGCCAGGCGGATCTGGGTGTCGGTCTCGGCGGCCACCAGGTCCCGGAGGGCCTCCACCTCCAGCAGACCCTGCTTGCCGTTCAGGAGGGCCCGCCGGGTGAACTCCCCGGGTTCCGCCAGGCGGATGCCCAGGGTCCCCAGGTGGTGGAGGAGCCGATGGGCGAGCCGCGGGTTTCCGTGGATCTGGAACTCGACCACGTCCTCGCCCGTGTAGCTCGAAGGGCCGGGAAAGTACAGCACCAGGGCCCGCTCGCGGAACCCGTCCCAGCGGAGGGTCCGCAGGGCGGCCTTCCGGGCCTCCGGCAGCGCCACCAGGGGCGCGAGGCGGGCGGTCAGCCCCGCGCCGGACACGCGCACCAGGGCGACCGCCGAGGGGAGCAGGGCGGTGGCGGGGGCGCAGATCGGCGGCGGATTCACCGGGCCAGTCTACTTCCGGAAGACCCTCACGGGCTTGAAGGTGCCAGTGCCCTCGCTCTCGGTGCCCAGGCCCTCCTCGCGGCTGACCACCAGGTGCACCCAGCGGCGCTCCCGGGCGCTCAGGGCGCCGAGGGTATGGCTGCCAAGCTCCCGCGCCTTCTCGGCGGCAAAGCGACCCATGGCCATGACCTCCTGCATGCGGAAGAGGCGGGCCCCCTTGGCGTCCAGGTAGGCGAGCTTCTGGTCCTCTCGCTCGCCCTGGGCCTCGTGGATCAGGAACTGCAGGGCGTCGAGGGCCGCGCCCCGGTTGGCGCCCAGGTGGGACGCGTCGGGGCCGGAGACGGCCACGCGGTTGGGGAAGGCCTCCTCATCGCCCGAGGGCGCAAACTTGGCCTCAAGGGACAGACCCAGGAGCCCGCCCCAGCGGGTGATGAGCTCGGGCACGGCTTCCAGGCTGACACCACTCTTCCGCATGGCGTACTCCTACACGGTGATGGGCTGGGGCTTGTAGGTGCGCATGATCCACCAGGTCTGGCCCAGGCCGATCATGTTGAAGACGAAGTAGTAGATCGTAAGGCCGGCGGGGCTCTGCGCGAAGAAGAAGGTCATCATCGCGGGCATGAGCACCAGCATCATCTTGCGCTGGGCCGGGTCTCCCACGGCGGGCGTGACGGCCTGCTGGGCGAACATGGAGGCGCCCATGAGCACCGGGAAGATGAAGTAGGGATCCTTCGCCGACAGGTCGGTGATCCAGCCGAAAAACGGTGCGTGGCGCAGCTCGAAGACCGCGTTGAGCATCGACCAGAGGGCCAGGAAGATGGGCATCTGCAACAGCATGGGCAGGCAGCCGCCCATGGGGTTGTGGCCGTTCTTCTTGTAGAGGGCCATGAGCTCCTTCTGCATCTCGGCCTTCTTGGTCATGTCGTTGCCGAACTTCTCGTACTTGGCCTGGAGGGCCTTCTGGTGCGGCTCGAAGTCCTTCATGCGCAGCATGGAGATGGTCTGCTTGGTGTTCAGCGTCCAGGTGGCCAGGCGGATGATCACCGTGAAGATCACGATGGCCCAGCCCCAGTTGCCCACCAGGGCGTGGACCTTCTTGAGGATCCAGAAGAGCAGGTGCGCCACGGCGCCGAAGAAGCCGTAGTCGATGACTTGGGTGAAGGGCTTCTCGAAGGCCAGGAGGTGCTCCGCCTGCTTGGGCCCCAGGTAGAGCGAGGCCTCCAGGCGGCCGTTCAGCGGGAGCAGCTCGTAGCCCGCGGTGTCGCGACCCGCCAGGCGGGGCAGCTTCCACAGGGCGGCGAAGTAGTGGTTGCGCTGGTCCTTGGCGTTCTTGTCGAGGCCGGCGTCCAGGCCCAGGCGCTCGGCGGTTGTTCTTCTCGGTCAGGGAGAACACCCGGCCCAGGTGCTTCACCGGCTCGTCGGTGGCGGGGTTCACCAGGAGCACCAGGGGCGCCTGGCGCGGGGTGACCGCCTCGACCTTCAGGTTGTGGCCCTGAGCGGGCACGAGGTAGGTCAGGCGCTCACCGGCGGCGTTCTCGAAGATCACTTCGGTGCCGGCCGCGCCGCGCGCTTCGCGCACGGTCTCGAAGCCGGTGCCCTTGAGGCCGCCCAGGCCCGGGAAGGCGTCGGGGAAGAAGCGCGTGCCGTCCTGGCGCCAGAGCACCTGCTTGAGGGCGCCCGTGGCCACCTGCCAGGTGAGGGTGAGTTCGTCGGAGGTCACCGTGTGGGTGGCCGCGGCATCGGCGACCTTCAGGCCCGGCGTGGCGCTGGCGGCGGCCACGGGGGTCGGCGCAAGGGTCGACGCGGGTGCCGGGGTCGGAGCCTCCGCGGCCTTGGCGGCGGACTGGGCCTCGACCTTGGCGGGCACGGGCTTGGCGTACCGCGAGGACAGCCAGAACTGGCCGCCCAGCAGGACCATGCTGCCGATGACGAAGAGGAGGACATTGCGGTTGTTCATGGGGTATCCAAGGCGGGAAGGCGGCGCAGGGCCAGCCGGAGCTGGCTTTCAATGTCCTGGAATCGGATCGTGGCGAGGGGCGGGGCCGTGCGGCCGGGCCGCACCCACACCACCCAGGGATGGTTCGACAGGCCGCCGGCTTCGGCCAGGAAGGCCATCCTCACCTGGCGGCGGAACCGGTTGCGCTGGACGGCGCCGCCGGTCTTCCGGGGCGAGGTCACCAGCAGCATGGGCCCGGCCGCTGCGGAGAGGCGCCAGGCGCGGATGTCCAGCCACGACGACTGCCCCAGCAACGGCCGGGGCAGGGGCGTGGGAACCGCGTGGTCTTTGTGCCGCACCGTGCGGAAGCGGCCCTTGTAGATCACGAGACGGGCTAGAGCGCCAGGACGTGGCGGCCCTTGGCGCGGCGGCGCTTGAGCACCAGGCGGCCGTTCTTCGTCTTCATGCGGCTGAGGAAGCCGTGGGTCTTGGCACGGCGACGGTTGTTGGGCTGAAAGGTGCGCTTCATGGTTCCACCTCGGGGGTCCCCTCCCGGGGAGGAGGACGAACCTTCGAGGTTATCAGCGAGCGCCCTCGGGCTCAAGGGCATTTCCGCGCTCCCATCCCCGGTCCGGGATGCTAGATTGGGATCCCCCCCGCGAGCAGGTCGTGGCCGGAGCGTGCGCCGCACCTCCGCCGACGGCGCGTGCCTGCAAACCGCCTCACCCGGTGAAAAACCATGCGATCCACCGATCCCGCAGCCCTCTGGGACACCATCCGCCTTGGCTTGTCGAAGCAGCTGCCCGAGACCAGCTTCAAGGAGTGGATCGCCCC
>JAFJUR010000141.1 GCA_017859995.1 Holophagaceae bacterium
AGGACGCCGTCGATGTAGCAGTCCTCCCGCACGTGGAAGGCCAGCACCTCGCCGATGAGCATGAGGCCCGAGCCGGGGCCGGAACCCAGTTCCACCACTTGCTGGAGGCGGCATTCCATCTGGAAGGGGCTCTCGCCCACCAGGGCGGGCTCTACGTGCAGCGCGGGCACCGGCGACAGGCCGCACTTGGGGAACTCGTCCACCCCATCGGGCCACTCGGCGCTGGCCACGTTCATCTGGTGCAGCATGGCGTGGCTCACAGCGGCGATGACGAACTCGCCCGTGGCCACGGCGTTCAGGTACGTGTGCTTGACGGTGCCGTCGCGGCCCCGCCGGTTGGGCGCGAAGGCCACGGTGGGCGGGTTGGAGCCGAAGGCATTGTAGAAGCTGAAGGGGGACAGGTTCCGCACCCCCTCACGGCTGATGGTGCTGGCGAGGGCGATGGGACGGGGCGCCACGCCGCCGCAGAGGAGGGTGTTGGTCTCCACGGGGCTCAGTTCGGCGGGGTGGATCGTGCGGTGGGTCATGGCTGGGCGAAGGTCACGGTCTTGCGGCCGGCGTCGGTCTGCTGGAGGAACCGGATGAGGCCCAGGTTGTAGGTGCGCTGGTCGTCCCACATGGCCATGTGGCTGCCCTTGGGGCAGAGCAGGAAGCTGCCGTGCTGCACCTGGCTGGCGATCCACTTCATGTGGACTGGATCCATGGTGTCGTGGGTGGCGCCGATGACCAGGGTGGGCATGGCCAGCTTCGGAAGGTCCGCCTTGCGGTCCCACCTCTCCAGGCGGCCCGAGGCGCCGAACTCACTGGGCCCCTGCATGAGCACATAGATGTCGTTGTTGGACCGGGCCGTGGCGCGGTTGACGGCGTCGGGCCACACCGGCAGGCGGCAGAGGTGCTTGGCGTAGAAGTGCGGGAGGAGCAGCTCCATGTACCGGGGGTTCTCGTACTGTCCCTTGGCCTCAAGTTCCTTCACCTCCTTTACCACGGCGGGATCCATGCCCTTGGCAAGGACGTCCTGCGCGTACCGGTTGTAGTCGGGAATGCTCATCATCATGTTCGAGATGACCAGCCCCTTGAGGTTCCCGCCGTATTTCAGCGCGTATTCCACGGCGAGGATGCCCCCCCAGGAATGGCCCAGGAGGTAGAAGTTCTCGCGGTTCAGCCCGAGGGCCTTCCGCACCTGCTCGACCTCCTCCACGAAGCGCTCGGTCACCCACAGGTCGCGATCCTTCGGCTGGTCGGAAAAGGCCGAGCCCAGCTGGTCGTAGTAGATGAACTCGATGCCCTCGGCGGGGAGGAAGCCTTCCAGGGACTCGAAGTACTCGTGGGTGGAGCCGGGGCCGCCGTGCAGCAGCAGCAGCTTGATGCGCGGGTTGTGGCCGAACCGCTTGGTCCAGACCTTGAAGGTGCCCTTGGGCGTCTGGATGGGGATGAGCTTGACGCCGCCCTCCCGGGGTTCCGAGGCATCGGCGAAATAGGCCTTCAGCGAGGTCTGGGTCCTGGGCGCCTGCTGCGCCGGGGCCACGGCGGAGCAGGCCAGCATCGCGAGAAGGAGGAAGCGCGCGCGTCGCATGGGCAGCTCCGGAGGGGTTCAGGACAGTCTAGTCAGTCTCCCGCCTCGCCGGTGGGCGTTCCGGCGTAGAGGTCGGGCAGGATCCCGCCCACGAGGGTCGCGGGCATGTCCACCAGGCGCTCCGGCGCGTGGACGACGGTGTTCACCAGGGTGCCGAGGCCCTCGATGGCCATGACCACCTCGTCGCCCGCCTTGAGCCAGAGGTTGTCGGTGACCTTCGAGCCGTTCAGCTCCAGCAGGCAGCCCGTCCCAACAGTGCCGCTGCCGATGACCTCGCCTGCCTGCATCTGGATGCCGTAGCTGGTGCGCTGGAGGATCTGCGCGAAGGTCCAGTTCATGGAATCCGCGTTGCCTTCGCTCAGGCGATGGCGGTTCACCTCGCAGGTCATGGCGGCGTGGAGGATCTGGCCGCGCTCCGTGCGCTCGAGGTTCAGCTCGTCCTTGGTGACGAGCCAGGGACCCAGGCTGGTGGCGAAGTCCTTGCCCTTGCAGGGGCCCAGGGAGAGCTTCATCTCCTCCATCTGGAGCATGCGGGCGCTCCAGTCGTTCATCACCATGTAGCCGAAGATGGCCTCGTCAGCTTCCTCCAGGGTGGCGTTCTTGAGGGCGCGGCCCGTGACCACGGCCACCTCCAGCTCAAAGTCGAGGCGCGTGAGGTGGTGGTCCTGCACCAGCACCTCGCCGGGGCCGGTCACGGCCAGGTGGTTGGTGAAGTAGGTGACCGGGAAGAGGTCGAACTCGGGGATCATCTCGAGCCCCCGGTTGCGCCGGGCCGTGGCCACGTGCTGGCGGAAGGCGTAGCCGTCGCGCATGGACACGGGGCGGGGCACGGGGGACAGCAGCTTGACGGAGGCCGCCTCCATCAGCGCGGCGGCGGGAGGCGCCGCCGCGAGGGCGCGGGCCAGGGGCATCAGCTCGTCCTGCCGCCGGATGAGGGTGAGCATCTCCACGGCGAGGCGGGGCTCGGCCGCGGCGAAATCCAGGATGCGGCCATCCGCCATCACGGCGCCGATCCGTTCGGTTCCGGCCTTCAGGAAGGTCACCAGCTTCATCGCGCGCTCCAGGTCAAAAGGCCAGTGTAACGCTTGATAAACATCACTCTTGAGTCGTCATTCACCCGCCCGTGGAGGGCTTTCTGGAACCGTGGGTACACTCTCGGGATGCGCCTCGGGATCCTCCTCGCCTGCACCTTTCTCAACGTGGCCGCCATGACCCCACCCGCTCCCATCACGCCTCAACCGGCCGCGCCTTCGCCCGGGCCCCTGCGGCTTGGCGCCATGACGGTGTGGGCCCTCCAGGACGGACGGATCTCCCTCGAGGCCTCGCTCCTCAAAGGGGCCGCCCCCGCCGAGATCGGCCGGCTGCTCGGGGGACAGGAGGCGGTGATGACCCCGGTGAACGCCTTCCTCGTGCGGATGGACGGCCGGACGGTGCTGGTGGATACGGGCATCGGGAAGGATCCCGAGGAGGATGCGGGGCACCTGGTCGAACGGCTCGCGGCCGCGGGCGTGGCGCCCGGCGACGTGGACCTGATCCTCATCACGCACTACCACTTCGATCACATCGGAGGCCTGCTGAAGGCGGACGGGACCCGGGCCTTCCCCAGGGCGCGGCTCCTGGTGCCGCGCCAGGAACACGATTTCTGGCTGCAGGAGCCCTCCCGGCTGCCGGAGCGCCTGCGGGGCCGGATTCCGAAGCTCAAGGCCATCTTCGGCGCCTACGAAGCGGCCGGCGCCTTCCGCGCGTTCGGCGAGGGCGAGGAACCCGCCCCGGGGATCCGCGCCGTGCCCGCCCAGGGGCACACCGGCGGCCACACCGTGTACGTCTTCACCTCCGAAGGACGGGACCTCTGGTGCATCGGCGACCTGATCCATTTCGGCGCGGTGCAGTTCGAGCGGCCCGAGGTGGGCATCGCCTTCGACCTGGAAGGCGGGCGTGCCATCCGGATCCGGCAGGAGCTGTTCCAGCGCGCGGCCCGGTCAAAGGCGGTGCTGGCCGGCGCGCATCTGCCCGGCCTCGTCCGCCTCGAGCCGAAGGGCGCGGGCTACGCCGCGGTGCCTGCGCAGCCTTAGCGCGGCATCAACTGGACAGCAGCTCCAGCAGGGTCGCGGCGGCTTCCTGGATCCGGGCGGGCGGCGTGTTCAGGGGCGGCAGCAGGTAGAGGCAGTCGCCGATGGGCCGCGCCAGCAGGCCGTGGTCGAGGGCCCGGCGGTGCAGCCGCCAGCCGAAGCGCAGGCTGGGGTCGTGGGCCGCGCCCGTGGCGGGGTCCACCAGCCGGCAGGCGCCGATGGTGCCGAGCACCCGGGCCTGCCGCACGGCCGGATGCTCGGACAGGGTCAGGAAGGCGGCCTTCATCGCCTCATGGATGGCCGCGGCGCGGGCCAGCACGGGTTCCTCGTCGAAGAGGGCCAGGCTGGCGCAGGCCACGGCGCAGGCTGCGGGATTGGCGGTGTAGCTGTGCCCGTGGAGGAAGGCCCGGCCCGAGGCCGGCTCGCCCCAGAAATGCGCGTAGATGGCCTCGGTGGCCCAGGTCAGCGAGAGGGGCAGGGTGCCGCCGGTGAGGCCTTTGGAGAGGCAGAGGAGGTCCGGCGCGACGCCGACCTGCTCGGAGGCGAGGAAGGTGCCCGTGCGGCCGAAGCCCGTGGCCACCTCGTCGAGGATCAGGTACACGCCATGGGCGTCGCACTGGGCGCGCAGCTCTGCCAGCAGCTCCGGCGGCCACATGCGCATGCCGCCGGCGCACTGGATGAGGGGCTCGGCGATGAAGGCCGCCAGGCGCGCGCCGTGCTCGGTGAAGAACCGCCGCATGCCCTGGCGGGCCGTCTCAAGACGCTCGGGCCAGCCGGTGAGGTCCGGCCGCAGCTCCCGGCGGGGATCCTCGGGCACCTCCAGCCGCTCACAGGTGAGCAGCAGGGGCCGGAAGAGCCCCGTCATGAAGTTCTCCAGCTCGCCCACGCCCACGGCGCCGAGGGTGTCGCCGTGGTAGCCGCCCCGCAGGGCGCCGAAGCGGTCGCGGCCCTTCTCGCCCCGCTGGAACTGGGCCTGGAAGGCCATCTTCAGGGCCACCTCCACGGCGGTGCTGCCGTCGTCGGAGAAGAAGGCCCGGGTGAGGCCGGCGGGAAGCCTGGGGCGGAGCCGGGCCACCAGCTCCAGGGCGGGCTCATGGGTGAAGCCCGCGAACATCACGTGGTCGAGCCGGGCGGCCTGGCGTTCCAGGGCGCTCACCAGGCGGGGGTGGCCGTGGCCGTGGAGGCAGGTCCACCAGCTCGAGATCCCGTCCAGCACGCGCTCGCCGTTGGCCAGCAGCAGGTCGCACCCTTCGCCGCCCGCCACGGCCACCGGCGGGTCGGCCTCGTGGATCTGCATCTGGGTGAAGGGATGCCAGACATGCGCCCGGTCCAGGGCGAGGCGATCCGACCAGTCGGGGGGGAGGGGGGTGGGCATCCAGATAGTCTAGGCCGGCCCGGCGTCATCCTCGGGGCCATTGGTGTGCAGCCCTGGATAGAGGCGTTTCGAGCAGTCCGGGCAGATGCCGTGGGTGAAGTCGGCGTCCGTGTGCTGGGAAATGTAGGTTTCGAGCTGGTTCCAGGATCCCTGGTCATCCCGGATCTTCTTGCAGGAGGCGCAAATGGGGATGATGCCGTGGAGTGTCTTGATGGTGTCGACGGCTTCCTGCAGCTCCCTGGTTCGGGACGCCACCCGCTGCTCCAGCGTGTCCTTGAGGGCATTCAGTTCGCGGAAAGAAGATCGCAGGGCGTCGACCATCTGCTGGAAATGGCCGTTGAGTCGGTGCATCTCCTCGATGCCGCTGGGGGGGAGGGAGAGCTGCCCCGAGTCGGCCTTGAGGAGTTGAGGAAAGGCCCGGGTCGCCGCTTCCAGCCGGCGGATGGAATCCGTGAACCCCTGGCTGAGGGCCTGGGCCAGGGCCGCGGTGGCGAGGATCAGGAGATAGAGCGTCCCCAGGCCGAACAGGCTGACCCGTGTGAGCGAGTCGAGCATGGGCTCCAGGGGCAGCTCCACCCGAACCCTCCAGGTAAACGAGGGGGTGAGCATGCTCTCCCGGACCAGGACGGAGTTCCTCCAGCGCTGCATGCGGCTTGCCCCGGGCTTGAGCACGGGGATGGATTGCCAGGCCCCTTCGCCCAGGGGCCTGATTTCCGCGAGGGGCAGATGGAATTCGGACATGACCGCCAATTCCGGCCGGGTGCTGCTGATGACCCGTTGATTCCGGTCCAGGAGGGTGAGCTGGGCGCCGCCAGGGCCGGCGAGGGTCTGCAGGAGTTCCCGGACGCTGTCGATGTTGGTGACGCCGATGCAGTAGCCGTTGTACCGGCCATCTCGGAGCAGGGGTGCCAGGAGGGGAAGCATGGGCTGGGGTCGGCCGATCCGCCCCATGACCAGGTCGCCCACTTGAGGACGAAGGGAGGCCCGCAGGGCCGGGAGATAGGGCCGATCCGCGAAATTCCTTCCAATCACCGAGCGCCCCTCATCATCGGTCAGGGGGCTGTAGGCGATCACGTCAGCCTTGGCATCCAACACACCCACCCGCCTGAAGGCCGGGGTGGCCATCCGGATGATCTCCGTGGCCTCCTGCAGGCGCGCGTGCGGCAGGTCCGGCCTGGTGGCCAAGGAAGCCAGGGTGATCACGCCCTGGTGCTTGTCCTCGATCCACGCCCGCAGCGCCTGGCGGGCCACGCCATCCAGTTCTGCGCTGTGGCGGATCAGCAGCTGCTCTTCCTGCTGGATCCCCTGTCGCACATAGGCCACGAGGAACAACAGCGCAGGGAAGGCGACCATGGCCACCATGGTGATGAAGAACGCGGGGCGGAGGGCAGGCCGGATTCCCGTTCCGGGTCGCGTCAACGCGCGCCATGCGAGGTGGATGAGGTAGGCCAGCATGGTGTTGATGATCCCGTTGACGCCCTGCTTCAGGATGATCAGCGCGGTCGTCTGAATCTGGGTGTGGAGCAGGTGGTGGTAGAACACCCACACCAGCGGCGCACCCAGAACGGTCCAGAAGAGGATGTCCGCCAGCAGGAGGTCCCAGGACCGGCGGTGGGTCAGCCAGCCGACGAAGAACGCTTCAGCGGCGAGGATCACCAGGGCCCAGGGGTGGTTCCAGAGCACCCAGGTGGCGCTGCCTGCCACCAGCGCCGCGACCACGCCGAGCCCGAGGCCCGCGTGGAGGATCGCGAACATCACGAAGGCCGATCCGAAAATGAAATCGACATTGAAGAAGATTTCGACGCGCAGCAGGTTGGCCAGAAACCCCACAACCCCGAGCAGAAGCGGAGCCAGAACCTGGTGGCGCGAAAGGGCGTCCGGCATGGGGCCCTCATCGGACGCTGGCGACCGGCAGCGGCGTGCCGTCTGCACCTGGGTTGACTAGCACCGCCTCGATGCGCCATCCCCGCAGCATGAGGGCCTCCGCGGAGAGCAGGGTGTGGTTGAGCGTGCCCAGGCCGCCCAGGGCCACCAGCACGCAGGGGAGCTTCAGGTCCGTGGCCCAGGCGAGGAAATGCACCTGCGGGGCGAGGGGCACCATGAGGCCGCCGACGCCTTCGAGGAGCACCCGGCCCTCGGCAGGGCGCAGGCACCACGCCGCGGTGGCGGCGAGGTCGAGGCTCCGGCCCTCCTGCTGGGCGGCGGCCAGCGGCGAGAGCGGGGCCTTCAGCAGCACGTGGCTCTCGGCGTGGATGCCGCTGGCGGCGAGGGCCGTGGCGTCGGCCTCGGGGTGGTCGGCCCGGTCCACGCCGGTCTGGAATGGCTTGCGGTAGGACACGGGCCCCAGGCTCGACCAGGCCGTGGCGATGCGCCTGGATACGTGCGTCTTTCCCACCCCCGTTCCGGTTCCGAGGACCCAGAGGGGATGGGGGAGGGCTTCCAGGTTCAGCATGGTTCCAAGCCCTGGTGGAATCGGACTACTTCTTCAGCTGGCTCAGCATCTGCCGGGCCTGGGCGGCCTGGTCGCTGGTGGGGGCGATGGTGAGGACCTTGTTCCAGGCCTTGGCGGCCTCGTCGGGCTTGTTCAGGTCGCTGGCGTAGACCACGCCCAGGTTGAAGAGGCTCTGCACGTGGGTGGGCTGGACCTTGTTGGCCTTCTGGAAGTTGGCGATGGCCTTGTCGAACTGTCCCAGCTGGCGGAACATCACGCCCTGGTCGGTGAGCACGTTGGGGTCCTCGGGCTTGATGGCCAGGGCCTTGCCATAGGCGTCCACGGACTTCTTGAACTGGTGGGAGTCGAAGTATTCGTTGCCCAGGGCGACCCATGCGTCGTGGTTCTTGGGATCGGCGAGGACCGCGGCCTCGATGCGCGCGATGCGGGCCTGCGCCTCGGCGCTGGGCAGGGCGGTGGCGGGCATGGCACCGGGCATGCCGCCGGCGAGGGAGGGGGCGGGCATCACGGTCCCGGCCCCGGCATTGGCATTGGCAGTCGGCGCGGCCACCACGGGCCCAGCTTCGCGGGAGCCGCCGCTGAAGACGAAGTACCCCGCAAGGAATCCCGCAGCCATGCCTCCAACCAGGGCGAACATGATATTGCGATTCAAGAAGCACCTCCTGATGACCCTTCGGTCCTCTGGGATTCTCCCATAGGTCAGGTTCAAGGGCGGAACCGTCGATGAAAAAGGGGCGGGGTTCCCAAGCGGACATCCGCCTGCGAGCATGGTGCTCGATTCTCCCATCCCTGGAAACCGCGAGGCACCCGTTGACCGGATCCCCGTCCCACCTGCCGCTCCAGGGGAGGCTGCGCCTCTTGGCTGTGCTTTTGGCGGGCATCGGGCTCTCGCTGGGTGGTTTCTTCCTAAGCCGCAGCGCCTACCAGCATCAGACGGAGGTGGAATTCCAGGCCGCCGCCCGCGACCGGGCCGAAAGCGTGGTCAAAGGCCTGCAGCACGGCTTCGAGGACGTGGCGGTGCTGAGGACCTTCTTCGAGGCGAGTGACGACATCACCCGCGCGGATTTCGACGGCTTCATGGCGCCCATCCTCGCCCGGCACCCCTACATCCAGGCCTTCCAATGGCTGCCGGAGGTCACCCCCGGCAACCGCGCCGCCCTTGAGGCCGAGGCCCGCGCCACCCATCCGGCCTTCCGCTTCTTCACGCGGGACGCGGCTGGCCAGACCCACGATATGCCGCCGGGCGCCACCTTCTTCGCCGTGCACTTCGTCGCGCCCTACAAAGGCAACGAGATCACCCTGGGCTTCTCCGCCGAAAGCCTCCCCACCCGGCAGGAGGCCCTGACGAGGGCCCTGCGGACCGGCGAACTGGCCGCGAGCGGCGGCATCCGGCTGATCCAGGAGACGGCGAACCAGACTGGGGTGCTCGTGATGACCCCCGTGCGAACCCGGGGCGGGCGCCCCACCGGCGTGGTGCAGGGCGTGTTCCGCATGGGCGACCTCGTGCGGACCTCCACGGCCTTCCTGGAACCCCGGGGCGTGTCGATGCGGATCTACGACGCCACGGCCCCCGAGAATGCCGCCCTGCTGCACGAGGAACCCTCCCGGCTACCGGCGATCGGCCCGACGAGGAACGAGGGTCTGCGGCACGCGCGCGACTTCGAGCTGGCCGGTCGGCGGTGGAGCGTGGTCGTGACGCCCGCGGGCGGGTACTTCGCCCTGGGCACCCCCTGGCGGGCCTGGGCCGTGCTGCTGGCGGGCCTGGCCTTCTCGACGCTGCTGACGGGCTACGTGAGGGCCCTCCTGGCCAGCGAGGCCGAGATCCGGAGTCAGGTCGAGATGCGCACCCTGGAGCTGGCGCAGGAGACCGAAAGCCATCGCCAGGACGCGCTGGCGCTTCGGGTGAGCGAGGCGCGGTTCCGCCACCTCATCGAGGTGATGGGTGATGGCATGTGGGTGCTGGATGCCGCCGGGTTCACCACCTTCGTGAACCGGCGCATGGCCGAGATGCTGGGCTACGAGCCCGCCGAGATGGTGGGCCGCACGATGTACGACTTCGTGGCGGACGAGGACCTCGCCGAGGCCCAACGGAACATGGAAGCCCGGCGGATGGGCCAGAGCGCGCAGCACGATTTCAAGTTCCGGCGGAAGAACGGCGGCGACCTCTGGACCATCGTCACGGGAACGGTCGTCATGGACGACGACGGCCAGGTGGTGAGCGTGCTCGGCATGATCACCGACATCACCGAGCGCCGCCGGCAGGAGCAGGCGCAGCTCCAGAGCCAGAAGCTGGAGAGCCTCGGCGTGCTGGCGGGAGGCATCGCCCACGACTTCAACAACCTGCTCACCGCGATCCTCGGAAACATCAGCCTCGCCCAGCTCTGCCTGCCCAAGGTCTCCCCGGCCTGGCCCTACCTCGAGAGCATGGAACGCGCCGTCCAGCGGGCGACCAACCTCACCCGCCAGATGCTGGCGTATTCGGGCCGCGGCCACTTCGTGGTGGGCATGGTGGACCTCAACCAGGCCGTGGAGGAGATGTCGCATCTCCTGAGCGTGTCCATCTCCAAAAAGGTGGCCCTCCGCTTCCACCTGCAGGAGGGACTGCCCGTCCTGATGGCCGAGGCCACCCAGATCCAGCAGGTGGTGATGAACCTGGTCACCAACGCCTCCGAGGCCATCGGCGACGCTGAGGGCATCGTCTCCATCCGCACGGGCCACGTCACCTACAGCGCGGCGGATCTCGCCCGCGATTTCTCCGGCCAGTCCATCGAGCCCGGCGCCTTCCTCACGCTGGAGGTCTCTGACACCGGCCAGGGCATGTCCCCCGACATCCAGGCCCGCATCTTCGAACCCTTCTTCACGACCAAGTTCACTGGGCGTGGGCTGGGCCTATCGGCCATGCAGGGCATCGTGCGGGGGCACAAGGGCGGTATCCGGGTCTACAGCGAACCGGGCAAGGGCACGACCTTCAAGGTGATCTTCCCGGCGGGTGCCGATGAGCTGGCCGAGCCCCCCGCGCTCACGCCCTGCGCCGATTGGAATGGCGAGGGCCGCATCCTGGTGGTGGATGACGAAGAGGGTGTGCGGCACGTGGCGGCGGACCTCCTGCAGTCCATGGGCTTCGAGGTGATGCAGGCCGAGGATGGCCGCGATGCCCTGGCCCGCTACCAGGCCGACGGCTCCATCCGGGCCGTGCTCATGGACCTCACCATGCCCCACCTGGATGGCGTGGAAACCTTCCGCGAGCTGCGCCGCATCGACCCCACCTGCCGCGTGGTGCTCACCAGCGGCTACAACGAGCAGGAGGCCATCCACGAGTTCCTGGGCAAGGGCCTGGCCGGGTTTGTGCAGAAGCCGTTCCTGCGGGCGGATCTGATGGATGCGATCCGCCGGGCGCTGGAGGCCTGAGCGTCCCGGTCAGAAGCGGTATGGAGCGTGCGCGCTTAATGCTGCCGCCAGGGCCTCCATCTGGGCGTCCTGCAGATGGGCCCCGGTGGTGATCCTCAGCCGCGCGGAACCTTCCGGCACGGTCGGAGGCCGAACCGCCCTGACATCGAAGCCTTCGGTCTGGAGCAGCCCCGCCAGGCGCACGGCCGCGATGTCTGGTCCCACGGGCACCGGGACGATGGCGGAAGGCTGATCCGGCTGGCCCAGGGCCCGGCGCAGGCGGTTCGCCAAGCCCAGGGCTCGGCCGCGCCGCCAGGGCTCCGCGCGGGCGATCCGCACCCCCTCCAGGGCCGCGCCCACCACCGGCGGCGGCAGGGCCGTGGAGAAGATGAAGCCCCGCGCCGCGTTCACGAGGTGCTCGCGCAGCAGGGCGTCGCAGCAGACAAAGGCCCCGAAGGCGCCGAGGGCCTTCCCGAGGGTTCCCATGACCAGCGGCACCCGGCCGTGGACACCCTGAAGCTGCGCCAGCCCCGCGCCGTCGCAGCCGAGCAGGCCGGTGGCATGGGCTTCGTCCAACAGCAGCATCGCGCCATGCCGGTCGCATAGGTCCAACAGGCCCGGCAGGTCGGCGGCATCCCCATCCATGCTGAACACCGCGTCGCTGGCCACCAGGGCCAGGGCCCCCGTCGGCGCCGAACCGCGCCAGGCGGCGAGCTGGGTGGCCAGGTCGCCCAGATCCAGGTGCGCGAAGACGCCGAGATGGGCTCCGCCCGCCCGGGCCATGCGGCAGCCGTCCACCAGGGAAGCGTGGTTGAGGGCATCGGAGAACACGGCATCCCCCTGGCCCACCAGGGCCGGGATCAGGGTGGCGTTGGCCTGGAAGCCGGTGTTGAAGAGCAGGCAGGCTTCGGTGCCCTTCCAGTCGGCCAGGGCGGCTTCGAGTTCGTCATGGAGCGGGGTGGTGCCCCGCAGGAGGCGGGCGGCGCCCATGCCGGCGCCATGGGTCCGGGCGGCCTGCGCGGCGGCCTCGGCCAGGCGGGGATCCCGCCGCAGGCTCAGGTAGTCGTTGGAGCAGAGGTCCACCCCGGCGGCCGGGTGGATGGCCCGGTTCCGGCCCAGGGCCAGTCGCTGGTCGGCCTGTTGTCGAAGGCGGTGCTGCCAGGAAGGGGGGATCACGGGGCCTCGGTCTGCGGGAGGGGGACGCCGGAACTTCAGGGGCGGTCATGACAGGGATAGGGTGGGGGGAATGTTAGGATCTGAGAGGGATCCGAGGCCGGATCCCTTTTGGAGCGTGGCATGGATCTTCAGCAGTCCTGGCAGGGAGCTTCGGAGGGGACTCGGTCCCGGGTCGATTTTGTCCGAAGCGTCTACCTTTGGCTCATGGGTGGCTTCGCGGTGGCGGCCTTGGGTGCGTTCAGCGCCCCCCTGGTGGCCTCGGCCCTGGTCCCTGTGGCGGGTCGGTTCCTGGGCTGGGTGCTTTTCGGGGTCCAGTTCGGGACCCTGCTGTTCGCCTCTTCCGTCAGCCGACGGAAGCCGCTGAACCGAATCGCCTACGGCCTGTTCACCTTCGTCTCGGGCGTCATCGCCGGCATCCTGGCCCTGATCATCGCGCAGGGTGCGGGTTTCCTGCCGGTGTTCATGGCCTTCGGCCTCACCGGTGTGGTCTTCATGACCCTCACGGTCACGGCCTTCGTGTCCAAGCGGGACTTCAGCTTCCTGCGGAACTTCGTCATCGTGGGCATCGCCGTGATGTTCTTCGGCGGCCTGGCGGCGGCGATCTTCCATCTCGAAACCTTCGGCCTGGTGATCTCGGGCGTGGCGGTCATCGCCTGCTCGGCGAAGCTGCTCTGGGATACCTCGGCCATGCTGCGGACCAACGATTTCGGCGATCCCGCGGGCTTCGCCCTCGCGTTGTTCGTGAGCCTCTACAACATCTTCATCTCCCTGATGGACCTTCTCGGCGGCCGGCGCCGCTAGCCCCTCTGCGCTCAAGGAAACCCATGCTCCGTGCCTCCCTGATCTCCCTGCTTGCCCTCGGTGTCGTTGCCCAGGAGCCCGCGCCCAAAGCGGCCAAGCCCGCGTCCAAGGTTTCATCCAAGGCCAAGGGCCCGAAGACTCCCGCCGTGCCCGGCGACACCACCCCCGTCCTCGCCCGGGTGGGCGGGGAAGCCATCACCGAAGCCGACTTCCAGGCAGCCTTCCGCCTGCTGGGCCAGCAGGAGCAGATGCAGGTACTGATGGTGCAGGGCGGCAAGGAAGAGTTCGTCAAGCGCATGGCCGAGAGCAAGCTCCTGGCTGTGAAGGCCAAGCGTCTGCAACTGGACAAGACGCCGAGCTACCTCCAGGCCCTGGCCCGCACCAAGGACGACCTGCTGGCCCGCGAGTTCCTGGCCAAGGAGGGCGAGAACCTCCAGAAGAAGCTGGCCGTGACCGAGGCGGACGTGAAGGGCTACTACGAAGGCCACAAGGCCCGCTTCCAGCAGCCCGACCTGGTGAGCGTGCGCCACATCCTGGTGTCGGTGAAGCAGGGAGAAGGCACGCCGGGCGGCACCGACGAGGAGGCCAAGGTCAAGGTCGCGAAGATCCAGGAAGAGCTGAAGGCCGGCGCCAAGTTCGAGGACCTGGCGAAGAATTACAGCGACGATCCCGGCAGCAAGGACAACGGTGGCCTCTATGCGGATGCCGATCCCTCGGGCTGGGTGCCCGAGTTCGGGGCCGCTGCGCGCACTCAGGCGCTGGGCGAGGTGGGTGCCCCCGTGAAGACCCAGTACGGCTACCACCTGGTGAAGGTGGAGGAACGCAAGCCGTCGCGCCAGCTCACCTTCGAGGAGGCCAAGACCTCCGTTGAGCGCCTGGCCCAGCAGGAGCGGCAGGTGGCCATCTGGAACGAGCTCATGGATAGCCTGCGCAAGGAAATCCCCTTCGAACTGCTGAAGCCCGCCGCGCCGAAAGCCGCTCCCATGCCCGTGGCGGCGCCCCCCAAGGCCCCGGAAGCGAAGGCACCTGAAGCGAAGGCACCTGAAGCGAAGCCCGCCGACACGAAGGGAGGTGCCCAGTGAAGCTGCTGGCCCCCGCGCTCCTGCTGCTCCTCGCCGCCCCGGCCCTGGTGGCCGAGACCAAGCCCGATGTCCGCGAGGAGATCCTCGTCGTCGTGAACCAGCACATCATCACCCGGCGCGGCCTGAACCAGGCTGTGGAGCAGCAGCACGCCGCACTCTACCGCCAGTTCTCCGGCAAGGAGCTGGACGAGAAGCTGGTGGATGCCCGGGAGAAGACCCTCCAGGGCCTGGTGGACGCCTTCCTGCTGGAGGACAAGGGCGCCGAGCTGGGCTCGCCCATCACGGACGAGTACATCCGCGCCACCCTGGATGGCATCAAG
>JAFJUR010000026.1 GCA_017859995.1 Holophagaceae bacterium
GGGGAGGACATGGCAAAAGCATACAATGGTTAGGCCTTCTGAAACTTCAGGTGGTGATACCATCGCCTCACCCCAATCCGGAGGCAGCCAGTGGTCAGCAAGCTCGGGGAAATGCTCGTCAAGGCCCAGCTCATCACGGATGCACAGCTGGATGAAGTTATGAAAATCCAGCGCAGGGAAGGCGGAAAGCTCGGCAGCATCGTGGTGCGCTCCGGGTTCTGTTCGGATCAGGACATCGTGAGCTTCCTGGGGATGCAGTACGGCGTCCCCGCCGCCGACCTGGAGCAGTGGCCCCCCATCGACGCCGGGGTCATCGCCCTCATTCCCAAGGACCTGGCCCAGCGGCACAAGGTGCTGCCGCTCCAGCGGACCGGCAACGTGCTCACCCTGGCCATGTCCGACCCCACCGACATCTTCGCCATGGACGACGTGCGGTTCCACACGGGCTACAACGTCGATCCGGTGGTCTCCAGCGAGATGGGTCTGGCCCGGGCGGTGGAGAAGTACTACGGCGGCGCCAGTGCCGTGCGGCTGTCCGACGGAACCGTCGCCCGGGGGACCCAGGGCGCCGGCGGGGCATCCGGGGCCGGCGGAGCCACCACCACCAGTCCCGGCCAGAATTTCGACGCCGAGGATGAGCACTTCGACCTTGCGGACCTGGAGCAGGAACTCGACGCCGACGCGGAGTACGACGCCACGGAGGACGACGAGGACAGTGTCAACGTCGGCAGCCTCAAGCGGGGCAGCGAAGACGCGCCGGTGGTGAAGCTCGTCAACATGGTGCTCATCGATGCCATCAAGCGGGGCGCCTCCGACATCCACATCGAGCCCTACGAGAAGACCTACCGGATCCGGTTCCGCATCGACGGCATCCTCATGGAGGTCATGCGGCCGAACCTGAAGCTGAAGGATCCGCTGACCTCCCGCGTGAAGATCCTGGCCAAGCTCAACATCGCCGAGCGGCGCCTGCCCCAGGACGGCCGCATCAAGCTGCGGGTCAACATGGGGGGCAAGCAGAAGGTCATCGACTACCGCGTGAGCATCCTGCCGACGCTCTTCGGCGAAAAGATCGTGCTCCGGCTGCTCGACAGCGACAAGCTCATGCTCGACCTCACCAAGCTGGGCTTCGAGCAGGAGAGCCTCGACCGCTGGGACCGGCAGATCTCCAAGCCCTATGGCATGGTGCTGGTCACCGGGCCCACGGGTTCAGGCAAGACGAACACCTTGTATTCCTCCATCGCCAAGCTCAACACGGTGGACACGAACATCATGACGGCGGAGGACCCGGTTGAGTTCAACTTCCCGGGCATCAACCAGGTGCAGATGAAGGAGCAGATCGGCCTCAATTTCGCGGCGGCGCTACGCTCCTTCCTGCGGCAGGACCCGAACATCATCCTGGTGGGCGAGATCCGCGACTTCGAGACCGCGGAGATCGCCATCAAGGCGAGCCTCACGGGCCACCTGGTGCTCTCCACCCTGCACACCAACGACGCGCCCAGCACCATCAACCGCCTCATGAACATGGGCGTGGAACCCTTCCTGGTGGCCACCTCCGTGAACATCATCTGCGCCCAGCGCCTGGTGCGCCGCCTCTGCTCGAACTGCAAGGCCGTGGACGCCCACCAGCAGCCGCCGGAGGCCCTCTACAAGGTGGGCTTCACCCCGGAGGAGGTGGAGCGCGGCATCACCTTCTACAAGCCCGTGGGCTGCGAGGCCTGTAACAAGCGCGGCTACAAGGGGCGCGTGGGGCTCTACGAAGTGCTGGAGATGTCCGAGACCCTCAAGGACATGATCCTCACGGGCGCCTCGGCCATTGAGCTGCGGGAGCAGGGCCAGAAGGAGGGCATGATCACCCTCCGCCGCTCCGGCTGCCGCAAGGTGCTCGACGGCGTCACCACCATCGAGGAAATCATCCGAGAGACCGTTCTCTAGGCGAGGTCGTTCATGAGTGAAGTCGGCGCCAACTACGTAGCCCCCCTCCAGCAGCTGCTCAGGACCATGGTGGAATATGGCGGCACGGACCTCCACATCACCACCGAGACGGCGCCCCAGATCCGCATCGATGGGCGCATGGTGCCCCTCAAGCTGCCTCCCCTGGACGCCGCCCAGACCCGCTGGCTCTGCTATGGGGTGATGACTGACCAGCAGAAGCACCGCCTCGAGGAGGACCTCGAAGTGGACTTCTCCTTCGGCCTCCAGGGCGTGGCGCGGTTCCGCGCCAACGTGTTCAACCAGCGGGGCGCCACCGCGGGCGTGTTCCGGACCATTCCCGAGAACATCCGCAGCTTCGACCAGCTGGGCCTGCCGCCCTCCGTGCAGGCGCTGACGGACAAGCCTCGGGGCCTGGTCCTCGTGACCGGCGTGACCGGCTCGGGCAAGTCCACGACCCTCGCGGCCATGGTGGACAAGATCAACGCGGAGGAACCGGTCCACATCCTCACCATCGAGGACCCCGTGGAGTACGTCCACAAGCATCGCCGGGCCCTGGTGAACCAGCGGGAGATCCACGCGGACACCCACTCCTTCAAGAAGGCCCTGCGCTCCGCCCTGCGCCAGGATCCCGACGTCGTGCTCGTGGGCGAGCTGCGCGACCTGGAGACCATCGAATCGGCCCTCACCATCGCCGAGACGGGCCACCTCACCTTCGGGACCCTGCACACGAACAGCACGGTGCAGACCATCAACCGCATCATCGACGTCTTCCCCAGCCACCAGCAGCCCCAGATCCGCGCCCAGCTTTCCCTGGTGCTGGAAGGCGTCATCTGCCAGAGCCTCATTCCCAAGGCCAGCGGGAAGGGCCGGTCCCTGGCCCTGGAGATCATGATCCCCAACCCCGCCATCCGGAACCTCATCCGGGAGGACAAGATCCACCAGATCTACGGTGTCATGCAGTCCGGTCAGCAGAAATACGGCATGCAGACCTTCAACCAGAGCCTGTCCGACCTGGTGATCCGCAAGGAGATCACGCAGGAGCAGGCCTTCGAGTACTCCTCCAACACCGACGAGCTTCGGGAACTCATCAACCGCGGCGTGGGCGTGGGGGCCGCCGGGGGCCGTGCGGCTGCGCCGGCGCAGCCCGCCAGCACCGTTCTGGGGGGGCGCAATCCCAACATCAAGTACACCTAGGACTTCTCCGCAGATGATTTCCTGCCTATCCTGAAGGCACCACCGTTCCCAGCCGCTCGCCGAGGTCCGCATGCCCGCTTATGCATGGAAAGGCAAGAACCGAATGGGGGAGATCCAGGAAGGGGTCCTGGTCTCCGATTCCCGTGACGCCGCCGCCGCCACCCTGAAACGCAACGGCGTCGAGGTCATGAACATCCGCATCATGGCCGCCGAAGGCGGCAAGTCCTTTGGCAAGGTGCCGCCGAAGGAACTGGCCATCTTCACCCGCCAGTTCAGCGTGATGATCGATGCCGGCCTGCCGCTCGTGCAGTGCCTCGAGATCCTCGGCGCCCAGCAGCAGCACAAGGGCTTCCAGCGCATCATCGAGGCGGTGCGCGACGACGTTGAGAAGGGCTCCACCCTGCAGACCGCCCTTTCCAAGCACCCCAAGGCCTTCAACGACCTCTTCGTGAACATGGTGGGCGCCGGCGAAAGCGGCGGCATCCTGGATGTCATCCTCCAGCGCTTGTCGGGGTACATCGAGAAGTCGGTCAAGCTCACGGCCAAGGTCAAGAGCGCCATGACCTACCCCATCGCGGTCATCAGCATCGCCATCATCGTGGTGGTCATCATCATGGTGAAGGTGATCCCGGTCTTCTCCGCCATGTATTCAGGTCTGGGTAGCAAGCTGCCCTATCCCACCATCGTCTGCATCGCCATCTCCGACGCCATCATCAACTACTGGTGGCTGCTGCTGGGTGCGATCGCCCTTATCGTGGTGGGCGTCCGCCAGTACTACAAGACCACCACGGGCCACCTCCAGATCGACACCCTGCTGCTGCATCTCCCGGTGCTGGGCGATGTGCTCCGCAAGGTCGCCGTGGCGCGGTTCTGCCGGACCCTGGGCACCCTCATCAGCTCCGGTGTGCCCATTCTCGAAGGCATGGACATCACGGCGAAGACGGCCGGCAACCTCGTCATCCAGAACGCCATCCTCAAATCCAAGGACGCGGTGGAGCAGGGCCGCAACATCAGCGCGCCCCTGGCCGAAACCAAGGTCTTCCCGCCCATGGTGGTGCAGATGGTGGGCGTCGGTGAAGCCACGGGCGCCCTCGACGCCATGCTTGCCAAGGTCGCCGACTTCTACGAGGACGAGGTGGACAACGCCGTGGCCAGCCTCACCAGCCTCATGGAACCCATCATGATCGCCCTCCTCGGCGGCATCGTGGGCTTCATTGTGGTGGCCATGTATATGCCGATCTTCGGCCTCGCCGCCGCCTTCGACAAGAGCTGAAGGCCCGGATTGGCCGGTGATTTGCATCCCTTCGGGGTTCGGGAGGACATCATGAAACGGGCTCAGAACGGCTTCAGCTTCATCGAGATTCTGCTGGTGGTGGTGATCCTGGGCATCCTCGGGGCGATTGCCATCCCCTCCATGCTCGGGCAGAAGAAGAGCGCCGAGCTGGTGGGCGACGCCCAGCAGAACGCCAAATCCCTCCAGATGATGCTGGAGACCCGCAAGGCGGACACCGGCCTCTACGGAGCCGCCGGGTCGGTGACGACCTGGAACCCGGATGGGACGGTCAGCGGCACCAATGTGGCCCCACTCTTCGCCCCCAAAGGCTCCACCAAGATGACCTACACCCTCACGATCGGCGCCACCGGCCTCACCTATGACCTGCAGGGCCGTGACAATCGCACCGGGAAGGGCAACGCCTTGATCTTCCAGACCGATGAGACTGGGCGGCAGATCTACCCGACTCCCTGATCCACCTGACTGACCAGCCCTTCACGTTCGAATCGCCGGGGTCCGACCTCTCACCCAGAGGACGGACCCCGGGGCCTTTCTGGGCGGAGACGGGGACGGAAGGAACCCTCCCGTGGGCAGGTGCATGGGAGCCGGGGCCGGATGTCAGGAGGGCACCCAATGGGACGGGTGGCGAGGGACCTGCGGGTTCGGAGACGGGTCGGAGGCTGACCTCAAGGGGTCGCGCCACTGGCATCTCTCCCCATGGAAAGGGCCCCGAACCGGGGCCCTTTCCATGGGAGCAGGGACAGCTATTCCACGGGAACCGCGGCCAGGGTGACGACGCCGCTGGACTTGAGGTGCTTGTAGCTGACGGTGATCACGTTGTGGGAGTCCCCGTTGATGTCGTTCTGGGTGCCGGCCACCATGCCCACCTGGCCATCGGCCGCCGCCGCACCGGAAGCGGTCAGCGCCGTCACGGTGCCGGTGTAGGCGTTCTTGCAGTTGGGGTAGGTGAAGTTTGGCAGCGCGCGGACATAGGTCATGACAGCCGAGGTCGTCGGGTTGTTCATGAGCTTGGCCGAGGAGGCGATCTCAGAGGCCACGGCCTGGGCGGTGGCTTCCGTGGCCTTCTGCTTGGCCTTGTCCCGCTGGCCGAGGAGGGCCGGAATGGCGATGGCGGAAATGATGCCGATGATGGCGAGGACGAGCAGCAGCTCGATGAGGGTGAATCCGGACTGGCGCTTCATGGAGCCTCCTGATGGATGGGGTTAAAGCGATCGGATGGGAATTGCAAGAACCGTGTCAGTGTTCAGCCTTCCAGGGACCGGGCCGTTTGCCGGAGAAGCCATCGAGGATCTTCTGAATGGATTCTGTCGGGATTTCATCCATGGTTTCCACCTTGTACCCGGTGTAGACCCCCTTGAGGTAGCGGCCCTTGCCGATGGGGTTGAAGGTGATGGTCTTATCAGGCTGGATAAGTGCCCAGGATAGCTCCATTTCATGCCGGTCGAGGTTCGGTGGGGTATCCATGAACCAATAACCCTTGAACCCAAGGTAAGTGCCCCGGACGAAGTCCTGGGGCTTCATGCCGGCGCCATCCACGCCACCCTGATCCCTGACCTCTTTGGGCTGGGTGTGGACGGCCTGCACCGTGGGGAATGACAGCAGCCAGCCCTCGGGCCCGTTTCGCGTGAGTGCCAGGGGCCCGGTGCCCTGGATCCATCGGCCGAGATCGTCGCGGAGGTCCAGCCAGGAGTAGATGTCCCTGGGGCCGAGATGGGTTACCGTCTTCCCAAAAGGATGCAGAGGTACCTTCAAGGAGTCGGGGACCAGCGTGAAACCGTGGATGCCGGTTAGGAATGTGACCAGGGTGTCGTCTGGGGTCACCACAGGGGTGTGCTCCTCCCCATGGTCCGAGGTGACGACCCCGGAAAGGCCAGGATAGTCCGCCTCCCAACGGCGGAGCATCGGCGCCAGGTCGTTGAGGATCCGTTTGACCCGGATGCGGTAGTGATTGACCGGATTGGCCCTTCCGCCCTGGCGGCGGTAGCGGTCCTTCTCGGCCTGCTCAAGGGTCTGGTAGGGCAGGTAGGAGCGGGGGGCGTGGAGGAGCCAGGACCAGGGGCGCAGCTCCTGGATCTCGTCTCGCCGCAGGAAGAACGGGGCATGCAGCTGGCAGGTGTGGGCGCTGACCCATTGGTGCTGCGCCAGGGACCGTTCCACCTCCCGGAAGAAGGACCGGTCATCCGACCAGGGATTGGTCGTCTCGATGTAGGTCAGGTAGTTCTCGGCCCAGCTGTAGACCGGCCAGCAGGACCCGGCACCCACCGTGAAGAAGTGCTTCCAGCCGCCGCTGGGCTCGTACACCCGGTCGAAGGGCGCTCGGCTGAGCACGAAGCTGAGGGTGGTGGAGTCGTCGATCAGGAAGATGGTGCGCTGGCCTTTGGCGCGGGCCGCATCCAGCAGGCCCGGCTGCGGAGGGTTCTCCAGCTCCGAGCGGAAGGGGATCACCCGGTGGTACTGGAATGCCTCCGGGTCCGCTCCCAGCAGGATGTTCCAGGTCAGGCGGGTGGCGGGCACGGCCACCACGGGCTGGCAACCGCCGGGGGCCTTCCAGTCGGGCATGGCCGCCTCGGCCACGTCCTGCCTCAGCCCGTCGATGCCCAGCACCAAGAGGCGACGTTCGGTCGGGGCGACCTTGTCGGCCTGGGGCACCATGCGCCTGAACAGGTCATGGGGAAGGTGGAGGAGCAGAAGCAGGGTCAGAGCGCCACCCGCCAGTCGCCAGGCGCTGCGCCACTGGGCCTGGAAGCCCCGGGCCAGGGCCAGAAGACCTCCTGCCAGCAGAAGGAGGAGGGTGAGTCCCATGGGGATGTGTTGCAGTCCCTGGATCATCCCCAGGGCGGCAGGCACGTCGAGGTAGAGGAGCCCGTGGATCCAGAGGAAGGAGCCCAGGCCCACCCAAAGTCCGCGCTTCCAGCCCAGGTGATGATCCAGGGAGTCCTGGATGCCGACCCGCTGCCAGAGGAACAGGATCAGCCCCCCGAGGAGGCCCAGCCCGGCGTAGGCCAGGAATGCGTGGAAGGCCCACTCCGCCACAGCCTTCAGCATCACCCCGGTGTAGCTCAGCTCGGGCAGGAAGGGATGGGGATTGGCGCCGACCATCAGCAGGAAACGAAGTCCCAGGGCCAGCCAGCCAAGCGTCCATATGGCCAGGATGCCCAGGATCCAGGTCAACCGGGCCCTCAGTCCTGCTTTCATGTCTGCTCCAAAGAAAACGCCCCCAGCTAGGCTAGGGGCGTTGGCCGATCAGGTGTTGATCTTAGTCGAGGGCCACGACCTTCTTGATGGTCTTGGTGGCGCCGCTCTCCAGGTACTGGGCCTGGATGGTCACGGCGGGGTAGGTGTTATTCGTCGCGGGATCGGTGTAGGCGGAGTTGGCAGTCAGGTAGACCACGCCGTTGGCGGTACCAGCAGCGGCGGCAACATAGGGGGCAGCCGAACCACCGTAGGGGTTCTTCGCAGCGGGGTACTTGTAGTTGCTAAGCGCGAGCACCTTGGTGACCACGCTGGCAGCAGGAGGAGGCGTGCTGCTCTTCTGGCGGAGGTCGTCGTTCACGCGCGCCAGCTCGCCGGCGACGTTGGCAACCATGCTCTGAGTGGCCTTGGCCTTGGCCTTCTCGCGCTGGCCGAGCAGGGCCGGGATGGCGATGGCGGCGATGATGCCGATGATCGCGAGCACGAGCAGCAGCTCGATGAGGGTGAAGCCGGACTGCTTCTTCATGGGCGTCTCCTTGGGAAATGGACCGAGGCATTGAACATCAAGTCTCGTGCCATGGATGGGCATTTCCTTAAGAGTGTGCCACCACTGTGGATTTTGCAAGTGGATCAGGCCTTACGCCAAACCGGGGAACGGAAGCATGGCCCTTTCCGTCACAATGATGACGCATTGCGTCCTAATGGCCTGAGACTTCCGCAGGTTCTCCGAACCGGGGATGATGACCTTAGGTGGCTCATGAAACAAACAGCGGTGCGGCTCTGGGTTATGGCGGCGGGTTTGCTACTCTTGATTGTATTTGCTTGTTATTTGAGCATTTATCGAATTTATCAGGTAGATGAGGCGCAGAACCTATTTATGATCCGGGTCCTGGGCACCCACCAGACTGGGACCTATTTCAGCAACGCCCTCCTATGGATGTTGGGGCCTTTCGCCTGGGGAGCCGCCTCTGCATCCACGTCTGCTGGTCTGTTCCTCGCCGGCCGCTTGGTATTCATGGGGGTATTCCTGTTCAACCTGTTGCTGCTGGCGGTGAATTCGGGTGTCCGCCTACGGTCCGAGCGCGGGTTGGCGGCCCTGCTGGGTGCTGCCAGCCTTGCACCCCTCTGGGATTACGGTTTTGAGGTGCGCCATGACAACCTGATCCTCTCCGGGCTGCTGTTAATGTGGTGGCTCGGCCGCACCCGGCCCAGAGGACGGTGGTCGTACACGGCGCTTGGGTTCCTCGGGGTGACCCTTCTCTTCGTGGCCTTCAAATCCTTTGCATACGTAGTCCCGCTAACTCTGGCCTTCCTTCTATTTCCTCCGCCCGGTCACGGCAGGGGGCGTCTGGCGCTGGCCGCAGCCTGGCTGGCTGGCGCCAGCGTTGCGGGCCTAACCGCCTTCATCGCATACCAGTCCTCAGGATTGTGGCCTGTCTTCCTGGCGGGGTTGCAGGGCGGGAAGCAAGTCTCCGAGGGTGCGTCTCGGTTTGGAGCCATGGTGGCCCTGGGCCGGCTCCCGGGCCAGACCCCGTTGCTCCTTGGACTGGCTGCCGCCGGCCTGCTCTCGGCTGGCTGGACGGGCCTGAAACAGGGCTGGGAGGCTGCCACCTGGGAGGGGCTGCTCCCTGAGGCGCTTTTGTGCCTCGGCGCGTTCGGGGTCCTGCTGGTGAATCCCACCCCCTTTCCCTACAACCTAGTGAACCTGGTCCCGTTTCTCTTCCTGCTGGCCTTCCGGTTCGCGGCGTCCTGTTGGGATGCGGAGTCCTTTGATCCCCGGTCCGTGACACTCGCTGCCGGAGTGCTCGTCTTCACCCACTTTCTTCCCTTCGGACTGGCGACCTGGCGCCACCTGGACTTGACGAACGACCGGCAGGAGACGCTGATGCGGACTGCGGAGTCGATGACTGACCCTGCTAAGGACCCTGTCTACGACGCCATCGGGATGGTGCCCACGCGCCCGACGATCGGGTTTCACTGGTACCTGCACAGCCTAAACATCCAGGCCTTCCTGACCGGGAATCGCCCCTCGGTGCCCCAGATGCTGACGGCTAGGCCCGCGACCGTGCTAATCCCTAGCTATCGAACCGAGTGGCTGCCTGAGACGGACCGGCGGTTCTTCCAGAGCCGCTACGTCCCCCTGGCGGATGATTTCTGGGTGCTGGGTGCAGTCCTTCCCCCTGGCGGCGGGTCGTACGAGGTGGTTCATCCCGGGCGCTATTTCGTGGCCGCAGTTCATTCGGGAGGGAAAAATGAGCCACTGGCGCCGGTTTTCCTCGACGGCCTGACACTCAAGGGCGAGGCAGTTCCCCTGTCGCTTGGCACCCACGCCATCTCCTGCGCTCCGGGTACCAGGCCCATGGTGGTCTGGCTAGGGCCGCGGCTCAACCAGGTCCCGAACCTTGGTCGGGGCGACCACCTGCGGCTCTTTGTGAATTGGTATTGACCATGGTCGAGTCGCATCCCGACACTTCGGCGAGTCCACTGGTTTCTGTCTGCATGCCGGTCTTCAACGGCGAGCCGTTCCTCGCTGCGGCCGTCCATTCGGTTCTGGCGCAAACTTTCCCGAACTTTGAGTTGCTGATCTTCGATGACCAGTCTGCGGACGGCAGCTTGGCTTTGCTGGAGACCTTCGCCGACCCGCGAATCATTCTGCACCGGAATGCGGTGAACCTGGGCCCTGAGCGGAACTGGAACCAGTGCCTGGCAGCCGCGAGGGGGAAGTATATAAAACTCTTCCACCAGGACGACCTGCTGGCGCCGGAATGTCTGGAAAAGCAGGTGGGAGCGCTGGAGCGTCATCCCGAATCAGCGCTCGTCTTCTGCCGACGAACCATCATCCGCCCAGGCGGAAGCAGACTCATGACCCGGGGAGCACCCTGGCCCAGGGGTGAAGTCGGCCGCGGGGAGGTGCTCCGACGTTGCGTGCTTGCTGGGGCGAACCTGGTGGGAGAACCCAGCGCGATCCTCTTTAGGACTGAGGCCGCCCGGCAGGCTGGAGGGTTCGACGGGAGCATTCCATACCTGATTGACCTGGACTACTGGCTCCGGCTGCTGGCCCTGGGACAGGCCTACCACCTTGATGAGTCGCTTGCCTCATTCCGCATCTCCTCGCATCAGTGGAGTGCGACCATCGGGAAGCGCCAGGGACAGGAGTTCTGTTCCTTCATCGATAAACTGTCTGCCTCAGGCCAATTCCCACTCAAGTGTTGTGGCAGTGCTTGGGGAAAGCTCATGGCCAGGCTGAATGGGTGGATGCGGGGCTGGGTAATCCGCTTGATTATGCGGAACCGCTGATGCGCCAGATTCGAAATTACTTGGGGCACTTGTTTCGGTTCGCTATTGTAGGCGCAATCAATACCCTGTCAGCTTTCAGTGTGTTCGCGGTCTTGCTTTGGGCGGGGGTTCATTTCACGCTGGCCACATTTATTGGAGGCATGGTGGGTGTATTTATCGGATTCAGACTCCACGGGAGCTTCGTGTTCAAGCAGTCTGGGGATGGCCGGTTCATGCGATTCGTTTCAATTTTTATCCTGATGTACCTTCTAAACATCGGCATCCAGGCTGCCGCTAGGTCTCAACTGAATGCATACATCTCGGGGGCGCTCGCATCGGGCCTGACTATCCCGATTTCATATTTTTTCAATCGCAGATTCGTATTTCATAGAGATTCATCACCCATTGCCTGAGGCGATGACTGCACAAAAAGAGGGGGCGGCTGTGAAGATGATTTTCTTCTTCTTGATGCAGCGGATCTTGAACCTAAAACGGAACGCTATTCTGAGAGCCAGCCTCAGCGAGGGGATGAGGCAGATTGGCGACTTCGGTTGCGGTCACTACCCAAACAGATTCGCTAATATTCTGGTAGATGACTTGAGCAGCAAGGATGAGCAGCGAGGTGGACTGGCGATTGACCAGACCCAGCCCGGCAGGGAATTTCATAACATTGATCTGAATGTCTTTCCCTATCCATTTCCTGACAAGCACTTCGATTTCCTGATCTGCAGCCACGTCCTGGAGCACCTGAACGACCCGGTCCAAACATGCCGGGAGTTCTCGCGGATCGCCAGAAAGGGTTACATCGAGGTTCCCTTCTACAGTGCCGACCTGTTCGTGAAGAACAACGACCTCATCCACAATTGGCTCTGTGCCTATGACCAGAAGGATAAGAAGCTTAAATTCATGGATCGCAAGAAATGGCTGAGCAATTTTCCGCCACAACGAATCAACATTTTTCTGAGATTTCTCCTCCAATTGGATAATCTGGCGGTAGTTTGGACCGATGCACTTCCTGCCACCTACGTAGAATTTCAATCCGTCGATTTATAAATAACGATCAGTATCCAGCCGGCGACCCACACGATTCATAAATTCACCCCGCATGAACCGCATTCAACAGAAAGTTCTAGTGAGCTGCCCAAGCCCTCCCATGGAATCTGCTGAATTTCTCCGTCTCTCGATAGTGGTTCCCGTCTACCAGGGAGAGCAGACACTTCGGGAACTGCTCGATGAGGTGGTGCCGATAACCACGCCCCAGCGGACGCCCGGCGGCCGGTGGTTCAAAGTCACCGAAGTGATCCTCGTCCACGACGGCGCCTTGGATGACTCTGCTTCAGTCATGCAGGACCTTGCCGCAAAGCACACCTTCGTGACCACCGTCTGGTTGTCCCGCAACTTCGGCCAGCATCCCGCCACCCTTGCGGGAATGGCGAGCACCACTGGCGACTGGGTGGCCACGTTAGATGAGGATGGTCAGCACGATCCCTCGGACCTTGGGGCGATGCTGGATTTGGCGGAGGGGGGCGGAGCCCAGCTGGTCTATGCACGCCCGGTCAATGCCCCTCCCCATGCGTGGTGGCGGAACTTCACCAGCCGCATGGTGAGCGGATTGGGCCGGCTCCTGGTGGGCGACCGATCCATCGAGGGGTTCTCCAGCTTCCGTCTAATCCGGGGCGAGATTGCCCGCAGCCTCGCCGCCTACTGCGGCCAGGGCGTATTCCTGGACGTGGCGCTCTCCTGGGTCGTCGGCCGGGTGGCCTATAGCCCGGTAACACTTCGCATGGAGCGCGGTCGGCCATCCGGGTACAGCCTGGGCCGTCTGATCTCGCATTTCTGGCGGCTCATCCTTACTGCTGGGACCCGCCCCCTTCGCATCATCGCCATCCTCGGTAGCCTCGCCATCATGGCGTCCGTGGGAATCAGCGCTTACCTGATCTGGGCCAAGGTCGCGCATCAGGTGCCCATCCAAGGCTGGACATCGCTGATCACAGCTGTCTGCCTGTTCTCGGGCCTGATTCTCTTTGCGCTGGGCGTTATCGCCGAGTACCTTGCCATGACCCTCACGATGGCCATGGGACGTCCTCTGTACCTGATCGTGTCCCGTCCTGACCCAGGCAAGGCCCTGCGACCATGAGCAGGATGCTCGTGTGGGTCCTCGGCGCGGGGGGCCTGCTTGGCTCCCACCTAAAGGGGGCCCTGGCTCAGGATGCCCAGAACATTCAGGTCTGGGACACTGGCCTGACCGGCATCCCGTGGCGCGAGCCTGCGGCAGCGGCTCAGGAGCTCACCGTCCGGGTCGCCCGCTTTGCACGTGAGGCCCGCCACGGCGACCGCACCTGGTCGGTTCTCTGGTGCGCCGGTGCCGGTGTCATCGGTAGCCACTTCGAGGACCTGGCGGGAGAATCGGCCTATTTTATTCGGTTACTTGAGCAACTCGGCCGCGAGTTGCCAGACCTACCCGGAAAGGTGCTTCTCGCAAGTTCGGCCGGCGGTGTCTATGGCAACTGTCCCGACCACCCCCTGACGGAGACCTCGGCATGTTCCCCGATCTCGGACTACGGCTTGAACAAGCTTCGCCAGGAGCGCCTGCTGTTTGAATGGGCACAGGCCCACCCGAACGTTTCAACCCTGACTGCCCGGATCTCGAACCTCTACGGCCCAGGCCAGAATCTGGGGAAAGCCCAGGGACTGATCGCCCACATCTCGCGGAGCCTACTCCACCGGGCTCCCGTGCGCATCTACGTTCCGCTCGACACTCTGCGGGACTACCTGTTCGCCGACGACTGCGCCCGGCATCTCCTGGTGTGCCTCAAACGCCTGGGTACGCCTGTTCGAGAGAACCTCTTAAAGATCTTCCATTCGGGTGAGACCACGACTATCGCTGGGCTGATCGCCGCCTTCGCGCGCATTGCCAAGGGCCACCCTCGAATCATCTGCTCCGCTGATACGGCCCGGCTCCAGCAGCCGCTACGGCTGCAGTTTAAGTCGACCGTCTGGCCCGAACTCCCGGCGCCTGCGAGAACGGATCTAGCCGTCGGGATCCAGCGGGTACATAGCCACCACCTTGCACTGTTCCAGCAGGGCCTCCTGCCGCCGCTAGCCCTATAGACCTTCCAGCAACTCCCGCGCCCCCCGATGTTTCGGATCCAGCTTCAGGGCCTCTCGGGCGGCCTGGCGGGCTTCGTCGTTCCGCCCCAGGCCTTGGAGGATCTGGCCTTTGCGCCACCAGGCGCCGGGGTAGCCGGAGGATCCGCCTTCGAGGGGTTCGCGGAGCACCTGCTCGAGGGCGGCGAGGCCCTCGGGGCGGTGGAGGCCGCTGACGGCGGAGACCTTGCCGAGTTGGAGGCGCAGGAGGCTGGGGGCGTCCACCTGGGTGAGGTGATCCTGGACAACCTTCCAGGCGGTCTCGGGTTGCCCGCCGTGCAGGTAGGCGTCGCTGACGGCCGCCACGCCCCGGGCCCGGGTGCGGACGCCCGGCAGCAGGCGCGGGGCTTCGCTTAGCAGGCGCGCATTCTTCCCGGCCTCGCCCAGGGCCTTCTTGGCGGGGCGGTGGTCGAGGGCATCGAGCCACTGGCCCACCACTTCCGGATCCTGCGGGGCAAGGGCCAGGGCCCGGCCGAAATAGGGCTCGGCCTGCCACCATTTCCCCTCCTCGACGAGGATCAGGGCCTGGAGCAGATCGCCCCGGGCCGGGGACACGCGCCGCAGGCGCTCCGCGCACTGCAGGGCCTTGCGGGTGGATCCGCCGAGGAGGCCCGGCAGCATTTCGTACGCCAGCCCCAGGCTGGTCCAGGCCGAGGCGAGCGTGGGATCGGCTTCGGTGGCGGCGCGGAGGTCATCGACTGCGCCGAGGGCTCCGCGCAGGCTCGACAGGTCCCGCTGCTGGATGGCCTCGCCGGCCCGCGCCAGGCCTCGGGCGAGTAGGGCGTCGGCGAGCCCCGGGCTGAGCTCGATGGCCCGGTCCGCGGCGGCCCGCGCCTCGTTGAAGCGCTGGAAACTGGAGAGGGCCTGGGATTTGGCGGCCCAGGCGGGGGCGTCTTTCGGGTTCTGCCGCAGGCGGGCCTCCGCCTCGGCCAGCACCTTGAGGTAGCGCCCGGCCTCCAGGTCGGCGCGGAAGCCGGGCGCCTGGGCTTGAAGGACGATGGCGACGGCGAGGAAGGGGATCACGGCGGCCTTTCGGTGCTGGAGACAGCATGAACAGGATGACGGAGGGAAGGGGAAGGGAAACCGCCCGGGGCCGCGTCTTTACTCCGGGTATAGCGCGGGATGGCCTCCTGGGGTATCCTAAGTGATTGTCCGGACACGACTCTAGAGGAGATCGCATGGTGGCCAAGGGCGGTTTGTTGGAAGGGAAGCGGGGCCTCGTCATCGGCGTGGCCAACAAGCGGTCCATCGCCTGGGGCATCGCCCAGCGGGCGGCCGAGGCCGGCGCCCAGCTCTGCCTCACCTACCAGAACGAGCGGCTCGGCGAGAACGTCCGCGAGCTGGCCGCCGAGCTGAAGAACCCGATGCTCCAGATGATGGATGTGGGCAGCGACAGCCAGATCGTCATGGCCTTCGACGAGATCCGCAAGAAGTGGGGCAAGCTCGACTTCGTGGTGCACGCCGTGGCCTACGCGCCGCGCCAGGCCCTGGAAGGCACCTTCGTCGACACCAGCCGGGAGGACTTCCGCGTGGCGCTCGACATCAGCGCCTACTCCCTGGCGGCCGTGGCCCACGCGGCCCAGGCCCTCATGCCGGAAGGCGGCTCCATCGTGACCCTGAGCTACCTGGGCTCCGAGCGGGTGGTGCCCGGCTACAACGTCATGGGCGTGGCCAAGGCCAGCCTCGAAGCCAGCGTGCGCTACCTGGCCGCCGACCTGGGGCCCCAGGGCATCCGCGTGAACGCCATCTCCGCCGGCCCCATCAAGACCCTGGCCTCGTCGGGCATCCCCGGCATCGGCTCGAAGCTCAAGCATCACCGCGCCCACACCCCGCTGCAGAGGGACACCGACCAGCTGGAAGTGGGCGATGCCGGCGTGTTCTTCCTCAGCGACATGGGCCGCGGCGTCACCGGGCAGGTGTTGTACGTGGACGGCGGCTTCAGCATCATGGCGGGATAGGCGCTGAGTCGAGGAAAAGGCGGGACAGGATTCACAGGATCAAGTGCTTGATTAACAGGATTAAAAATCACCAGGCAAGGCTGTTGAAATCCTGTCAATCCTGCTGTTAATCCTGTCCATCCTGTCTCAGCTTTTCTGCATTCCGGCCAGGGTCTCGATGACGTCGGCCACATGGCCCTTCACGCTGACCTTGGGCCAGACGTGGCGGATGATGCCCTTGGGATCCACCAGGAAGGTCGAGCGGATGATCCCCTCGACCTCCTTGCCGTACATCATCTTGCGGCCGAAGGCGCCCAGGGGCTTCAGCAGGGCGCACTCGGGATCCGACAGCAGGCGGAAGGGGAGGTTCTGCTTGGCGATGAAGTTCAGGTGGCTCTTCTGGCTGTCGCGGCTGATGCCGTAGACCTGCGCGCCGTGGGCCTGGACCCGGGCCAGGTTGTCGCGGAAGTCGCAGGCCTCGGTGGTGCAGCCGGGGGTGCTGTCCTTGGGGTAGGCGTAGAGCACGGTCCAGCGACCCTTGAGGTCCTTGGGCGTGACGACGGTGCCCTGGTCGTCCTGCAGGGAGAAGTCGGGGAGGGGGTGTCCGAGGAGGGGGCTCATGGCGCCCAGCGTAGCGCAGACGGCGCCAGCTGGGGTCTCCCGGGCGAGATCCCGGGTGTGACCGGGGGCATGGCCCGATCCGGCCAGACTGAGGCGGCGAGGTTGACCATGAACCTGACCGAGTACCTGTCTGCGGAATGGCGGCCCGCCCTGGGCTGCACCGAACCTGCGGCGGTGGCCTACGCGGCCTGCCTGGCCGCCGCCCAGGGCCGGGGCGAGCCGCGCATGGCGCGGCTGGTGCTGGACGCCCGCACCTACAAGAACTGCCATGCGGTGGGCCTGCCCAACAGCGACCACAAGACCGGCATCCTCTGGGCTCTGGCCCTGGGGGCCGTGCTCCCGGACCCGACCCCCGGCCTGCAGATCTTCGGCTCGGTCACGCCGGAAGCCCTCACCCAGGCCGCCCGGCTGCTGGACCGGGGCGCCATCCACGTGGAGGTGGATCCCTCGCGCACCGAGCTCTACCTGGACTGCACCGTGGCCTGCGCGGAAGGCGTGGGCCGGGCCGTGCTGGAGCAGGAGCACACGCGCCTGGTGCGCCTGGAGGCGGACGGCGTGCCCGTGCCCGTGACGAGCGCGGCCGCCGGCTGTGACGGGGGCGACCGGGTGCGGGAGCAGGTGGGGCGGATGTCCCTCGCCGAGCTGGCGGCGCTGGCCGCCTCCCCCACCGAGGCCGACCGGGCGCGGCTGCGGGAGGGCGTGGCCTGGAACCTAACCATGGCCGAGCACTGCGTGGGGCACCTGCCGCCCGGCTTCGTGCCGGGCGCGGAGGCCGATCCCTGGCTGCGCATCCCGCGGCTCGTGAGCGCCGGGGTGCTGGGCCGCATGTCCGGCGAGCCCCTCACCGTGATGTCGCTGGCGGGATCGGGCAACAAGGGCATCACCGTGTCCGTGGCGCTCACCCTCTGGGGCCGCCACGGGGGGCACAGCGAGGCCCGCATCGAGGAGGCCCTGGCGCTGGCGTGCCTGCTCACCACGGCCACCACCCAGAAGCTCGGCACCCTGTCGGCCATCTGCGGGGCCTCGAACGCCGCAGGCATCGGCATCGCGGCGGGGCTCGTGTATCTGGGCGGCGGCGGGCCGGCCCAGATGGACCTGGCCATCCACAACATGGTGGGCAACCTCGCCGGCCTCATCTGCGACGGCGCCAAGATCGGCTGCGCCATGAAGGCCATGACCGGCGTGGAGGCGGCCTTCCGGTCCGCTTCCCTCGCCCTGGCGGGCTTCGGCATTCCGGAGACCGACGGCATCGTCGGCGCGACGGGCGAGGCCTCCCTCGCCAACCTGGGCCGCCTCGCCCAGCGCGGCATGGCAGGCGCCGACACGGAGATCCTCGACATCATGCAGGCCAAGCTGGGCTGATCAGGCCCGGGCGGGTCCGGCCGACGTCCAGGCCAGCAGCAGGATCGCCGCCAGGGCCGACCAGCCCAGGGGCGAGGGATCCGAGCCGAGGCGGGGCAGCTCCTCCGCCAGCAGGCGGCCCAGGCTGTCGTGGCCCGGCCCGGGACCGAGGCCCAGCGCCGCGAGGGTGGCCTCTCCCCACAGGGCGGTGATCCAGGCGGTGGGAAACAGGGCGGCGGCCTGCTGCCACCCCCAGGGCGCCCAGCGCCGCAGGGTCGAGGGCCAGGGCGCGCCGAGGGTGCGCTCCAGGGCCCAGGCAGGAGACTGGCGGAAGGTTTCGATGCGGGCCCTCAGGGCGGGCTCCAGGTGCGGCGCCGCGAGGGCCCCCAGCAGCAGGCCGGTGGCGGTCAGGGACAGCCCGCCGGCCACCGCGGCCAGGGGCAGGAGGAAGAGGAGGGGCGGGAGGGACCGGAGGGCGGAGAGGGCGCTGGCGGTGCGTCGCCCCCGCCAGGCCAGCAGCAGCGCCAGCATCAGGGCGAGGAGGGCGCAGGCGCTGGCGAACCCGAGGCTCCGCGCCGAGGCCACCAGCAGGCGGAGCAGGGCATCGCGGCCCAGGTCGTCGGTTCCCAGGGGGTGGCGCAGCGAGGGCGCGAGGCTGCCGAGGAAGGGATCCAGGGCCAGGTCTGGGAGCAGCAGGCCTCCGAGGAAGAGCAGCCGTCCCTTCATGCGGCGTCCTCCGTCCGGGCGTGGGAAAGGGCCCAGAGCCCGGCGAGGACCAGCACCCAGCCCGCCAGGCCCAGCCGATCCCGCACCGCCACCCGGGTGAGCCAGTCGGTGCCCAGGCCCGGCAGGCCCAGGACCCGCTCCAGCACCAGGGTGGCCGTGAGCCAGACGGGCAGCCGGGCCGCGAGCCACCGGCGCCAGAGCCGGAAGAGCACGAGGCGCCTCGCCCGCCGCACCGCCGCCTTGCCCCAGGCCTCGGGGAAGGGGCGTTCCGGGGGCAGGGCCTGGGCCAGCCACCGCACCTCGCCCGGCAGGGCCGCCGCGAGGAAGGCCAGCAGCCAGCCC
>JAFJUR010000245.1 GCA_017859995.1 Holophagaceae bacterium
CCCCACGCCCGTCAGCGCATCCAGCGTGGTGCGGGCGGCCATGTCCTCGTGGTAGGCGCGCTCGAGGCCATCCATGTGCTTGAGCTTGAAGGCGTGGCCCCCCACCCGGATCACGTCCTCCGTGACCAGGCGAAGGGGCTCCACATCGGCCTTCACCCGCCGCCCGTTCACGAAGACCCCGTTGGTGGAGTTCAGGTCGCGCAGCATGACTGCGTCGAGGTCGGTGGCCACTTCCAGGTGCGCGTGCTGGCGGCTCACCTCCGGCTCGACGAGGCAGAGCTGGTTTTCCGGAGCCCGGCCGATGTTCAGCCCGTCTTCGGGAAGCGGGATCACCTCGCCCAGCGGCTGGCCCACGTACCGCACCAGCACCCACGCGCGGGTGTCGAGGTCCTCCAGAAGCTCCACCTCCTCCGGCGGCGTGGAGGCATTCCAGGAGGGCTGGTCGGGAGGCGTTGACTCAAGGGGCATCCCGGAAAGTCTAGCGGAAGTCCCGGCCCGGGCCGGGGCTTCCTAGCCCTCGCAGACGCGGTCTCTCCCCGCCGCCTTGGCGCGGTAGAGGGCCGCGTCGGCCCGGGCCAGCAACTGGCCCGGCTCCAGGTCGGTGGCGGTGCGCTCGGCGATGCCCAGGCTGCAGGTGACCGTGACCGGGCCGGAAGGCAGCCGCACGGGGTTGGCGGCGAGGGTCCGCCTCAGCCGTTCCGCGAAGGGCCGGGCGCCGGACAGCTCGGTCTCGGGCAGCACCATGAGGAACTCCTCCCCGCCGATGCGGCCCGCCAGGTCGGCCTCGCGCAAGGTCGCCATCAGGCACTCGCCGAAGTTCCGCAGCACCAGGTCGCCCGCGCCATGGCCGTGGGTGTCGTTCACCCGCTTGAAGTGATCGAGGTCGCAGACCGCGATGGAGAGCGGTCGGTCGTAGCGCAGGCTCAGCCCGAAGCGGTTCTGGAACTCGGCCAGGGTGCTGGCGCGGTTGGCCAGGCCCGTGAGGGGGTCCCTGGTGCTCAGGTCGAGGAGGGTCTCGTGGAAGGCCCGTTCCAGGGGATCTAGGAAGACCAGCTTCAACACGTGTCCGCCCATGGCCAGGCGATCCCCGGCGCGAACCTCGACGGGGGCATGAACGGTCTCGCCGTTCAGCCGGGTGCCGTTGGTGGAGCCCAGGTCCTCGAGGTGGACCCGGCCCGCCTCCACCCACAGGCGGGCGTGGTGCCGGCTTACCTCGCCATCCAGCAGCGTGATGCCTGAATCCGGTGCGCGGCCCACGACGACTTCTTCCGCGCTCAGAGGAAACACCCGGCCCAGCGCGGCTCCGGCGTAGGCCACCAGGGCCCACTCCGGCGGCACCTGATAGCTGGCGCCATCTTCGCGGGCCCGCACCACGGTGGGCATTTCCGGCAGGTCCGGCTGGGCCGCCAGGGTCCTGCCCGGGCGTTTGGGCCCCGGCTTTGGCTCTGGCTTGGGCTCCGGCTTGCCCGCGGCCTTGGGCGCCGGCTTGTCCGCGGATTTCGGCGTCGGCTTGCGGGTCAAGGCTCCTCCACGAAACAGCTCAACAGCGCGCCATCGTCCTTCCGGCGGGCCAGGATGAAGGGCGCGCGGGGCGCCCGGACCGCCGCGGATTCCAGCTGTACCATGATCCGGCTTTTCCGGGGGTCGTGCCGCAGGTTGGCCACGCCTTTCCGCGGAATGCGGAAGAGGCCGAGCACCTCGAGGTTCCGGACGTTCACGCCCGTGCCCCGCACCAGCTGCAGGCTGTAGCGCATCCACAGCCCCTTGGGCAGCCGCTGGATGTCCTCGCCCTGGATCGGCACCGCCAGCGCCAGGATGGCCTCCAGGCCAGGCTCCACGTCCACGGATGCCAGCTCCGGGTTCAGCCGCCGGAGGGCCGGCGGGGCCAGGGGCTCGGCCACCCGGCGGACCTCGGGGCGCGCGGGCGGCTCCACCGTTCCCAGGGCCCGGACCTTCCGGGGCAGTGGGGGGACGGCCATCCGGGTGGCCTGCCCGGGCTCCAGCGGCGCCATCCGGATCACCTCGGTCTCGGCGCCCCAGCGGGCCCAGCCCTCCTCTTCGCGCAATTCGGCATGGAGCAGCTCCAGGGCCTTCCCCTCCGCCGCATCCTCGAGCAGGGGCATCTGCGTCAGCGCCGCCATCGGAGGCTCCAGGCCCGGCCTCGGCACGGCGCCCAGGGGACGGGCGCCATGATCCCGGCAGATGAAGGGTTCCGGAGCCACCTCGCGCACCGCCAGGCCAGCGAAGGTGCGACGCAGCGTCTCCGCGGCGTCCGCCATGGCATCCTTCACCTTGCCGAACATCAGGATTCCTTCACCACCAGGCTCTGCAGCGCCACGCCCACCCGCTCCAGGGGTTCAGTCAGGTCCATGTGGTAGCCCGCCTCCAGCAGCTTGACCACCGCCTGCTCCTGGGCGGCCGGGTCCACAGAGGCCGCGAACATCACGCGCAGGGGCGCCGCGCCCTCCGTCAGCTGCAGCAGCAGGTCCCGGGGGCCGGCGCGGAAGGTGTCGCCCACCTTCGCGAGGGCCGACTCCTGGCTCTTCTGCACGGCCAGCACCGGATACTTGGCGTCCCCCGACCAGCCTCCCGCCAGCTCCGCGGCGCTCAGGATGAACAGGTCCGGCGGCGTCTTCAGTTCCTTGAGCAGGGTCTTCTGGATCACCTCCTCCTTGAGGTGCGGCTCCAGCGATTTGCC
>JAFJUR010000027.1 GCA_017859995.1 Holophagaceae bacterium
CAAGTTCTTCGTGGAGAACATCAGCCTGCCCGAGGAAGTGGAAGCCATGATGGACAAGCGCACCAGCGTGGGCATGATGGCCCCCGTCATGGGCGCCTATACGCAGATGCAGGTGGCCGACAGCATTCCCCTGGCCGCTCAGAACCCCGGCGGCGTCGCGGGCATGGGCATGGGCGTGGGCCTCGGCTTCGGCATGGGCAACATGATGGGCCAGCAGATGGCCGGCGCGGCCCAGACCATGGGCCAGCAGGGCTTCCCCGCCGGGAACGCGCCCACCGGCGCCCCCGCCGCCGCGGCCCCGACGAAATCGCTCAAGGAGGAGCTCACCGACCTCAAGGAACTCTTCGACGGCCAGCTCATCAACCAGGCCGAGTACGACGCCCAGCGCGCCGTCATCATGAAGAAGCACGGCATGGGCAACTGAGCCCACGACCCTGACGTGCGACTGGGGCGGCGCAAGCCGCCCTAGTCATGTCCAGCGAGGTCATGTCCAGCGTGGTCATGTCCAGCGTGATCCGGCCCGTGGTCGTGATCGTGATCGTGGCCCTCGGCTTCGTGGTGGTGCAGGAACCGGTGATGGTGGCGGCAGGCCATGTCGGGCGTCTCGAAATGCACGGTGAGGTGCCGCACGCCGTGCCGCTCCCAGAGCAGGCGCTCGATGTCGGCCAGGTAGGCCTCGGTGTCCGCCAGCCGATCCGCCGCCACGATGATGTGAGCCGTGGCGATGGTGAGGTGGCTGCACATCTTCCAGCTGCGGAAATCCTCCACCCCGAGGACACCCGGCAGGGCCAGGAGCTCGGCCTTCACCGCCTCGTGCTCGAAGGCGGCCCGGTGCATGAGGATGCCCACCGCGTCGCGCAGCAGGAGGACGGCGCCCCGCAGGATGACCACGAGGATGACCAGCGCGATGGCCGGATCCACCCAGCGCCAGCCCGTGAACCGGATGAGCACCATGCTCGCCACCAGAGAGACGCTGGTGAGGCTGTCAGCGAAGGCGTGGAGGTAGGCCGCGCGCAGGTTCGCATCCCGCTCGAGGAGGCTGCGGTCCCGGGGCACCAGCACGAAGGTGGCCAAGAGGTTCAGGGCCAGGCCGACCCCGGAGAAGGCCAGCACCCAGCCCGTCTGGATGGGCACAGGATGGCGGAATCGGTCCAGGGCCTCCCAGCCCACGGCCCCGGCGAGGAACATCAGGAATCCCACGCCCACCAGACTGTTGAACACCTCGAGGCGATGCCAGCCGAAGGTCCACCGGTCGTCGGGGTCGCGCCGGTTGGCCAGCCAGAGGCTCAGGATCCCCAGGCTGTTCACCAGCACGTCATTCAGGTTTTCGAGGCTATCGCTCACGAGACCGATGGATCCGGTCCAGAGGCCGCCGATGCCCTGGATGACAAAACTGGCAAAGAAGATCGCGGCGCTCCAGGCCAGCCGGCCCGTGGTGGTGGGGCCGTGAGGGTGGCGGCCGGACATCAGGCTCCCCGGTACTTCGGTGGACGCTTCTCGCGGAAGGCCGCAAGGCCCTCCAGGCGATCCGCGGTAGGGATCACCTGGCCGTAGCAGGCCTTTTCGAAGCTCAGCCCGGCGGCCAGGTCCATGGACAGCCCGCCGTTCACGGCCAGCTTGGCCATGCGGATCGCCACGGGGCCGTTGGGGAGGATCTCCCGGGCCAGGGCCAGCGCGGATTGAAGTGCCTGGCCCGCGGGCACCACGCGGTCCAACACCCCAAGGCGCCCGGCCTCCTCGGCCTGGAGACGCCGCGCCGTGAAGATCAGCTCCTTGGCGCGCGAGGCGCCGATGAGGCGCGGCAGACGCTGGGTGCCGCCCGCGCCGGGGATGATGGCCAGGGCCGTTTCCACCAGGCCCAGCCGAGCCTCGGCCCCGGCCACGCGGAGGTCGGCGCAGAGGGCCAGCTCGAGGCCGCCGCCGAAGGCCGCGCCCTCGATGGCCGCGATCACGGGCAGGGGCAGGTCCTCCAGTTCCGTGAAGGCGCCCCGGAGGCCATCGACGAAGGCGGCGGCTTCGGCCGGGGACATGCCGGCCCGCTCCTTCAGGTCGGCTCCCGCGCAGAAGACGCCGGACACCAGGCTGTGCACCACCACCACGCGCGCCTCGGCGTCGGAGCGCAGGCCAGCCATGGCCTGCCGAAACTCTGCCATGAGCTGGCGGCCCAGGGCGTTCTTCGCGGCCGGGCGGTCAAGGCCCAGCAGGATGATGCCGGCGTCATCCCCCGTGAGCCGCTCGACCCGCAGGTCCATCACGACAGCTCGACGATGGGATCCCCCTCGTTCAGGAACTGCTCGGGCGCCACGTGCACCTTCGACACCGTTCCCTCCTCGGGGCTGCCCACCGGAATCTGCATCTTCATCGACTCGATGATGACCAGATCCTGGTCCTCGCCCACGGCGTCACCCACTGCGACGCAAACCTCCAGAACCTTCCCAGCCATCTCGGCCCGTACCACCGCCATTCGTTCACCTCATGAGGACAATGGCCCCAGTGTAGCGGGCTACTCGTCCTTGTCGGTGTCTCCGATCACCACGAGGTCGTCATCCTCATAGGCGAAGTCGCCCTCCTCGATGAGGATCTCCCGGACCTTCCCGCCTTCGGGGGCGTTGATGTAGAAGGCGGTGCGGGAGGAGTCGGTGCCCTCTAGGATCATCAAGGGTTCGTCCTCTTCCACTTCCTGGCCGGGGCGGACGAGGACGTCCACCACATAGCCCGGCCATTCCGCCCGCACGATCATGCTTCCTCCCCTTCGACCATCCCGCGACCTTGGCGGGGAGAGTATGGCGCCCAGCGGTCCCGCGCAAGCCCCGGAAACCGTTCTTTTCGTCACATCTGCTCTCTGAGATACTGAAAGGCTTGGAGGATGGGATGGCTGTCGCCTGTGGAATCGTGGGTTTGCCCAATGTGGGGAAGTCCACCCTTTTTAACGCCCTCACCCGTGCGGGCGCGGCTTCGGCCAACTACCCGTTCTGCACCATCGAACCGAACACGGGGGTGGTGGACGTGCCCGATCCGCGTCTGGCGGCCCTGGCGGAGATCGTGAAGCCCCAGAGGGTGCTCCCCGCCGCCCAGGAATTCGTCGACATCGCGGGCCTGGTGCGCGGCGCCAGCAAGGGCGAGGGACTGGGCAACGCCTTCCTGGGCCACATCCGGGAGACCGACGCCATCGTCCAGGTGGTGCGCTGCTTCGAGGACGGCAACGTCACCCATGTGGAAGGCGGGGTGAACCCCGAGCGCGACCTGAGCATCATCGAGACCGAACTGGTCATCAAGGATCTGGACGCCATCGAGAAGGGGCTGGAGCGGCACCGGAAGGTGGCCAAGACCGGCAACAAGGAGTCCATCGCCATGGTGGCCGTCCTGGAGCGGATCTTCGCGGTCCTGAACGACGGCAAGTGGGCCCGGACCGCCGGCCTCTCGGCCGAGGACAAGGCCCTGGTGAAGTCCTATGGCCTGCTCACCCTCAAGCCCACCCTCTTCGTGGGCAACATCGGGGAGGAGGACATCCGGAACCCCGAGGGCAACCCCCACTACGTGAAGCTCCTGGCCCTGGCCGCCGAGCGCGAGGCCCCCTGCATTCCCATCTGCTCGAAGCTCGAGGCCGAGATCCAGGACCTCCCCGAGGAGGATCGTCCCCTGTTTCTCGAGGAGGCGGGCCTCAGCGAGCCTGGCCTGAACGTCCTGATCCACGCCAGCTACGCCCTGCTGGGCCTGCAGACCTACTTCACCGCCGGGGTGAAGGAGGTCCGGGCCTGGACCATCCACAAGGGCGACACCGCCCCCCAGGCCGCGGGCGTCATCCACACGGACTTCGAGAAGGGCTTCATCCGGGCCCAGGTCATCGCCTATGAGGATTTCATCCAGTGCCGCGGCGAGCAGGGCGCCAAGGACGCGGGCAAGATGAGGACCGAGGGCAAGGACTATGTCGTCAAGGACGGCGACCTGATGAACTTCCTCTTCAACGTCTGAACTCATCCCCCCGCCCCCGGCATCCGATGCCTTGGGGTAGCAGCGAGCGATGATGAACCTGACCCGATCCAGCGGCGGAGGCGACGGGCGCGATGCGCCCATCGAGGACCCTGCCCAGATCCGCCGCGCCATGGCGGAGCTCAAGCGGACCGAGGCCGAGTTCCCCATCAAGGTGGAGGGCACCCACACCCTGCCCTACACCTCCCACATCGAGCATGTGGACCTGGACAAGCAGCACCTCCACCTGAAACTGATCCGCCCCCTGCCCCACGAAATGGCCCCGGGCGCCCCCTTCGAGATGCTGTTCGCGGTGGGCGACCAGCGCTTCGAGGCGCCCATCACCTTCCTGGGGCGGGAATCCTACCTGCTCTACCGCTTCACCATCCCGGTTCGGATGATCCAATCCGATCGGCGGCGCCACAAGCGCTACCCATTCCGCCCCCGGGAGAAGGCCTATGTTCTGGCCCAGGACGCGGGGGTGCCCGGCCACGGCCTGGCAGGCCCCCTCGTCAACCTCTCCCTTGGCGGACTGGCCTTCCGCGTGGACCGGGTGGTCCGGCTGGACGACCACATGCGCATCACGCCGGGCCTGGGGTTCTTCGACAAGGGGAAGGAACTCCCCATGCTGAAGATCCGGGATCTGCCCAAGCTGCCCCTCTTCGAGGCCCGGGGCACCCTCGCCAACGCCTGGGAGCAGGACGGCGAGATCGTGATCGGCGTGAAGTTCGGCGACCTCCGGGATTCCGAGCTCCGCCAGATCCAGGACGTGCTGAACTTCCGGGATCAGATGCAGCGAAGCTCCGGCACCTCGTCGGTGAGCGAGGCCTCCGTCCGGGAGGCCAAGAGCCGCACCGGCGCCCCCGAGGCCCCGGATCCCGCCCGGCGGGCGAATCCGGCCGGCGGACAAACCCCGGACGCCCTGACTCGGCTCGGACGACGCTGCGCCATCCTCATGCTGGTCATGCCCCCCGGCGAAGCCCGGGACCAGGTCCGCCGCAACCTCGAGGCCCAGGGCTACCTCCGCCTGGAGCTGGTGGACGCCCTGGACCAGGCCCTGGAACAACTCCGACTCAACACCAGCCCCAAGGGGCGCCTGGTGGTCCTGGACCTGCCCCCGGGGGTCGAGGATCCCCTGGCGGGCATCCGCCGCCTGCAGCGGGAGCTCGGCGAGCTGCGCGAGCTCCCGGTGGCGATCATGCAGCAGCAGGGGATGCCTGCCGCTCCGGAGGACGCGCTGATCCGCCCCATGCCTCGACCCGGCGCCGACCCCGCCGCCTGGCTGCCCATTCTCGACGAGCTGGCCGGCGTCTAGGCTCCAGAAGGAGCCTTAGAGCGGCGCCACCTTGACCAGGTTGCCCGCGGGATCCACCCGCTGGAATCCGTCCTCGATGCGGTTCTGCCCGCGCATGACGGGATCGGCCGCGTCCCGGGCCAGCAGCACGCCGCCCCGGGCGTTCCGGTGGACCACGCATTCCTCGAGGGTGGCCTGCGAATCTTCCAGCAGAAGCAGCCCTGTGTCCCGGCCGTCCTTCAGCGTGCAGCGGACGAGCAGCAGGCTGCCCCCCGGCTCCACCTGCGCGCCGGCCCCGGCGTTCCCCGTGATTTCACAGCTGTCCAGGATGCCCTGGCCGCCTTCGGCGCAATCCACGCCCATGGCCCTGCCTTCGCTGAAGGCGCAGGAGCGGGCCTGGACGATGCCGCCGTGCTGGATGAGCAGGCCCGCCCCGCCGTTGGCCTGGACCACGCAGCTGTCGAGCGTGGCCAGACCCCGCTCCATGACCGAGACACCGAAGCCGGCATTCCCCACCACCCGGCACTGCCGTAGCAGGACGTTGGCCCCGGCGAGGACGTGCACCCCCGCGCAAGTGTGGTTGCCGAGATCGCAGCCCTCCAGCACCGCGTGGCTGCGCTCGAGCGACAGAAGCCCGGCGAAGCGGCTGTCCATCAGCCGGCATCGCGTGAGCTGCACCCGGCCTTCGGGCTCCACCTCCACGCTGCCCGCCTCGCCCAGGAAGAGGCAGGCCTCGGCGATGACCTGGCCCCGGGCGCCAACCTTGAGACTGACACCCGCCCCAGGTCCGACTTCCACCACCTGGAGGTTGGCCTGGGCGCCAGGAGCCAGCCGGATTCCGGTGTCGCGGAAGCCGCGCACGGCTCCGTTCTCCACCTGCGCATGGCCGCCTTCTGCCACCACCAGGCCTTCCGATCCACCCATGAGCGTGCAGTCCTGGAGCCGGGGCGAAGCGCCGCCTTCCACGCGGAGGGCCACCTCCTGGCCCACCACGATGCAGCCCTCAAGCACCGGGGAGCCCACCGCGACACGCACGGCGGGGTCGGTTCCCGTGGCACGCAGCGTCACGTTCCGCAGAGTCGCCGCCTGGGCGCTGAACAGCACCGCCGGCCCGGCCGCGGCTTCGATCACCACGTCGCCGGGCTCTCCCATGGCCAGGATCACCACATCCTTGTCGATCACGATGGATTCCCGGTACAGCCCAGGAAACACCACGATCTCCGATCCGGCCTGGGCCTGCCGGAGCGCCACCTTCAGGCTCAGACAGTTCCCCTGGCCGCCCTTCCCCACCCGGAGCCGCTGGCCGGTAATCTCCTTTTCTGGCCGGGTGACCACGACCGCTGGCGGCGGGGGCGGCGCGGCCGTGGGCTCCGCCGGGGCGCTCATGGCTTCTCGGATGGCGGTGCCGAGCGCCTCGGCATCCGGGTACCGGTCCTCCGGGCGCTTGGCCAGGGCCCGCTCCGCCACGGCCAGCAGCCGCCCAGACACATCCTTCAGGTCCGCGGGCCGCAGCGGCTCGGGGGGGTGCAGCAGGATGCGGTTCAGCACCGAGGTGGTGGTCTCGCCCTGGAAAGGCTTCCGCCCGCCCGTGAGGATCTCGTAGAGGATCACGCCCAGGGCGAACAGATCGGAGCTGGTGGTGGACTTGCCCGTGTCCAGGTATTCCGGGGCCATGTAGCTCACCGTGCCCATCCAGGTGCCGGTCTGGGTGAGGCCCGAAGGGCCCATCTGGGCCACCCCGAAATCCATGAGCTTGGCGTGGGGGCGCTTGCCATGCCGCGTGACCAGGATGTTCGCGGGCTTGATGTCCCGGTGGATCACGCCGTGCTCGTGGGCGTAGCCCAGCCCCTCGCAGACCTGGGCCAGCACCTCCAGCAGCTCGGTCTTCGGGGTCTGGCCCGCCTGGATGAGGGCTTCCAGTTCCTCGCCCTGGACGAACTCCATGGCCAGGTAGTGCAGCCCCTCGTCCTCGCCGAACTCGTAGACGGTGACGATGTGGTGGTGGTTCAGCATGGCCGCGGCGCGGGCTTCCCGTTCGAACCGGGCCTGGGCCTCCTCGCCGAAGGCCGATCCCGCCGAGATGACCTTGAGGGCGACCTCCCGGCCGAGGCGGGGATCCCGGCCCAGGTAGACCTCGCCCATGGCCCCCTTGCCCAGTAGGCGCACCACCTCGAATTTGCCCAGCCGATCCCGCATGGGAACCCTATCGGCAGGGGGGCGCTTGGCATTCAATCCAGGAGACCGGGCCGACCTGCGTCAACCTACCGGGCCTCGACGGGCATGCGGCGGAGACGCTCCACCCGGACCGCCATCGGGGGGTGGGTCGAAAAGAGGCTCATGAGCCCGCCCCCGCTGAGGGGGTTCACGATCATCATGTGGGCCGTGGCCGGCTCGGCGGCGTGCATGGGCAGCTGCTGGTTGTAGCTGTGCAGGCGCTCCAGGGCCGAGGCCAGCAGATCGGGCCGGCCGGTCAGGTGGGCGCTGTAGTCGTCGGCCATGTATTCCCGCGAGCGGCTCACGGCCATCTGCAGCAGGAAGGCCGCCAGAGGCCCCAGAATCATGATGGCGATGCCCGCCAGGGGGTTGGAGCGGCCTTCTTCATCTCGGGGCGAAACCCACATGGCCATGCGCGAGAGGAACATGATGGCCTGGGCCAGCACCGCCGCCAGGCTGCCGATGAGAATGTCGCGGTTCTTCACGTGGCCCAGCTCGTGGCCGATGACCGCCTCCAGCTCGGGCCGACTGAGCACCCGCATGATGCCCTCCGTCACCGCCACCACCGCGTGGTCGGGGTTGCGCCCCGTGGCGAAGGCGTTGGGCGTGTCCTCGGGGATGATGGCGATGCGGGGCATGGGCAGCCCGGCCCGCTGGGCGAGGTTCGCCACGATGGCGTGCAGCTCCGGCGCCTGTTCCCGGGTGACGGGCTGGGCGCCGTAGCTGGCCAGCACGATCTTGTCGGAGAAGAAGTAGCTCACCCCGTTCATGACGAGGCCGATGGCGAGCGCCAGCACCATGCCGGACCGGCCGCCGAGCATGTCTCCCATCCACACCAGCAGGCCGGTCATGGCCACGATGAGGAGCAGGGTCTTGGTCTGGTTCATGAAGGAGCCTCCACGTACCAGGATACGAAGGCGTTCAAGGCCCCCTCAGCCCATGCGCTTGATCACCACCAGCGTGACGTCGTCCCGGAACTTGCCATCCTCCAGGTGCTGGAAGGCCGCCACCAGGAGGGCCTCGAACAGCTCGTCCGCGCCGGCGTCGGGCCGCCTCAGCACCGCCTCTGCCAGGGGACCGTCGCCCAGCTCCTCGCCCGCGGCGTTCTCGGCTTCCACCACGCCGTCCGTGAAGATGACCAGGACATCACCAGGATCCATGGATGCCCGGCCCTCCTGGAAAGTGACCCCGGGCAGCAGGCCCACCATGGGCCCCGTGGGCGACAGGCGCAGCACCTCGCCGGTGGCCCGCACCAGGAGCGGCGGGTTGTGCCCCCCGTTCACGTAGCGCAGGTCGCCGTTCTCCGGGTTGAGGCTGCCGGCGAAGAGCGTGGTGTAGCGGTTCCGGTCGCGCACGTCGTTCATGCGCCGGTTCACCCGCTCGGCCAGGCGGCCCCAGTTCTCCACCCGCCGGTCCGCCATGGCGCGGAGGAAGGCCGAGAGCTGCGTCATCATCAGCGAAGCCGGCAGGCCCTTGCCGGAGATGTCACCCACGGCCAGGTGCAGGCGCTCGCCGCCCTGGCCTTCATCGCGGGCCATCCACAGGTCGTAGAGGTCGCCGCCGACGGCCTGGTAGGGCAGGTTCGCCGCCGCGCACTGCCAGCCCGGAGGCTCAGGCAGGGTCTTGGGCAGGAGGCTGCGCTGGATGTTCCGCGCCAGGTCGAGGTCCTTCTCCATGCGCTCGGCCTGGATCCGCGCTTCCCGCAGCTCGAGGCTGGACAGCTGGGAGGAGGTGAGGTTCAGCAGCGTGCGTAGGAAGACCAGGTCGTCCTCCGACAGCTGGCCCACCGCGGGCTCCGCCACGTAGGCGAAGCCGTGGCTGTGCGTCTGGTCCACCAGTTCCACGGCGTGGACGAGCCCGCGGGCCTGGACCACCTCGTGCAGCCGCTCGCCTTCCAGCGACTCGGGTAGTGTCCCCAGGCCCTTGGCGTGCAGCACCTGGCCCTGGGCGTCCACCACCAGCAGGCGCATGATGCGGAACTCGCCCATGAGGGTGTTCGCCATGAGGCGCACGAGGTCGTGCCGCGTCTCGACTTCGCCCAGGTTGCGGGTGAGCTCGAACACGGTGTTGAGCCGGGAAAGCTGCAGGGCCAGGGCCTGGTTCTGGGAGCTGCGGACCGCTTCGGCCCGGCGCCAGGCCAGCAGGGGGGCGCTGATGGAAAGCAGCAGCGGCACGGCGGCGGGCAGATCCTCCGCCTTGAGCACCAGGTGGCCGTACAGCTCGTCCCCGTACTGCCAGGGCAGCACCTGCCAGCCCTCGCCGGGATGGGTGGGGAAGGCGGGCGCCGAGCCGCGCAGGAAGAGCCACTTCGAGCCGCTCCAGAGGCCGCCCTGACGCGCCTTGGCGATGCCCATGGCCGTGATGCCCACGAGGTGGACCAGGTCCTCTTCGTCGCCCTGTTCCGGGAAGGTCTCCAGGAAGTCGATGAGGGGCAACAGCTCCTGCGCCCCCTCAGGGATCTTCAGCGCCAGCTGGCGAAGGCGGTCGAAGGGGTTGATGGCCATGGGCGTCGAACCGGAGGGTTCAGCTGATCTTCTTGATCAGGCAGCACTCGTTGCGGCCAGAGGTCTCGTCCGCCTTGAACTGGACTTCATCCATGAACCGGCTCATGAGCAGGAGGCCCAGGCCGCCCTTCCGGGGATGCTTGATGTATTCCTTGGGATCGGGCAACACCAGCTGGTCGCCGCGGATGCCCTGGCCGGAGTGCCAGATGTGGATCTCGAGGGCCTCTTCGGTGAAGCGCAGCTCCAGCTCGACGCTGTGCTCGCCCTCGCCGTGGTAGGCGTGGAGGATGACGTTGGTCACCGCCTCGTCCACGGCGATGCTCACCTTGGCGGCCGTGGCGTCGTCGAGCCCCGCCACGAGGGAGGCGCGCTTGGCCAGACCAGTGACGAGGTTCAGATACCGGGTCTGGCTCGGGATGACGAGCCGGAACTGGGCGTGGTCCATTTTCGCCGCCACCCTCAGCCCTTCTGCCCCGGCGCGGCCGCCGCCAAAGCCTGGTCCTCGTCCGAGAACACCCGGTAGAGCTGGGTGAAGCCAAGGGTGTCGAAGATGGCGAACACATTGTCCTGGAGGTTGGACAGGAGGATGTCTCCACCGTGCTCCCGCACGGTCTCGATGAGGCCCATGATGGCGCCGAGACCGGCGGAGCTGATGTAGTTCAGCTCCTTGCAGTTGAGCAGGATGGTGTAGCGACCGTCCTGGACCAGCCCCTCCAGGGCTTCCTCGAATTCCCGGACGGTATGGGCGTTGATGAACCCGGCGGGCAACAGCACCGCCACATCACCAGCCTGCCTTACCGCAATGGAAAGATCTGCCATTCGCCGACTCCAAGGAACCTGGGCCATCCTATCGGTTCCCCGGGACATTTGCCAGTACGCGGGGAAAGGGCGGGAATGGGATACCCTTGACTCCAACCTTGCCGAGCCCCCGATGAGCGACCCCCGACCTGTGGATCCGCCCCAAGACGACGCCCTCAAGGCCCGCCTGGAGGCCTGGCTCAACCAGAAGAACCAGACCCTCCTCGAGGAGGTCATGGCCACCTGGCAGAACGCTCTGGGGCACTTCCACCCCGACGAGGTCCTCCTCGGCCAGGTGCGGGAGGCCACCTCAGGCGCCGCGCCCCTGCCGGTCCCGGCGGGCGAAGGGGACCAGGAGCTCGGCGGCACCCTGGATCTCCTGGAAGGCGCCACGAGCCAGAGCGACCTGCTCAGGCGCCTGCTGGAAGCCATGTCCACCCAGGCCGAGCGCAGCGCCCTCTTCATTCTCAAGCAGGGCCTGGCCTCGCTCTACGCCCACCGGGGCTTTGAGGCGGATGTGCCCAGGAAGGGCGGGGCCGTGGTGCCCCCGGCCGAGCTCGAAGCCCTGATCCACGGCGTGGGCTGGAACATCCGCCGCAAGGGGCCCGCCTACTCGGCGCTCATCGGCGCCATCAGCGCCTTCGAAGCCACGGACATGGCGATCTTCCCGCTGCGCCACAAGAAGAAAGCCGTGGCGCTGATCCTGATCGACAGCGGGCTCCGCCAGAAGCTGGATCATCCCGAGCGGGCCCGGGCCCTGGTCCTCATCGCCTCCGCCCTGCTCGCCGCGCTGGCCGCCGGGAAGGAGGAGGAGGCCCGGCCCCATCCGGCGCCGGAACCCCAGCCCAGCGCGCCCACGCAGATGGTGCCCGAGCCCATCGAGCCCGCCCCCGCCGCCGAGCTCGACGCGAAGACGCGGGCCGGCGCGGAACGCCTGGCCCGGGTCCTGGTGGGCGACGTGGAGCTCTACTTCCCGGAGAAGGTGGCCCGCGCCCGCGCCCACGGCAACCTCTACGGCCTGCTGAGGGACGAGCTCGAGCGCAGCCGTGCCACCTTTGTGGAGAGATTCGGCGAGGACGTCGAAATTCGGCACCGTATTTTTACTACCACTACCATCCACCAGCTGTGCGATGGCGATGCATCCAAGCTGGGATCCGCTCCCTGGGCCTGATTCGGCCCCCCCGAAGGATGACAAGGGATCGGGTTTCTGGTAGAACCTTGTTCCTTTGGGTACGGACGGGGAAAAGGCAATGGCGGATCTCGGTAAAAAGTTCACATGCTTCCAGTGCGCGGCGAAGTTCTACGACTTCGGCAAGCCGGAGGCCATCTGCCCCAAGTGCGGGGCCAACCAGAAAACCGCTCCGGCCAAGCCCAAGGCCGTGAAGAAGGAGAAGAGCGTCCACGTAATCGAGGACGACTTCACGCCTGAGCCCGAGGCCGAGAGCCTGGAGGAGACCTTCAGCGAGAGCGGCGTGCCCATCGAGCGGGGCCGCGGTGAGGGCTTCGATCCCGGCGACCTGCGCATGGACGACTACGACGAGTAGGCGAGGAGGACGGGTCGGCGGGTCCTGGTGGGCATAATGGCCCCGTGACGCCCCTCTCGCCTCCCCTCATCGACCGGCACACCCACCTGGAGGGTTCGCTGGATCCCGCCTGGGTGCGCCGCGAGGCGGACCGCCGCAGCCTCGCCCTCCCGGCGAGCCTTGAGGCTCTGTGGTCCGGCGGGGCCGTGCCCTTCCAGGGCTTCATCGAGGCCTTCCTCTTCGGCGCGGCCCTGCTCGATGGCCGGGCGGCCGTGCGGGAAGCCGCGCTGGCCGTGGCCCGCCGGACGCAGAAGGCCGGCGGCGTCGGCTTCGACCTCTGGGCTTCGCCGCACTTCCTGGTGGTCAACCGCGGGCAGGTCACCCTCGATGATTTCTGGCGCGGGCTCGAGGAGGGGCTTGCGGAAGCCGCCGCCCTCGGCATCTCCGGCTGCGTGGTGGTGGACGCCGTGAACCACTTCGGCCCCGCGCACGGACACGAGGTCCTCGACCTGGTGCTGCCCGGCCTGCCGCCCTTCGTGAAGGGCTTCTCCACCGGCGGCCTCGAGGGCGTGCCCTTCCGCGACTGGGCCCCCGTCTTCGACCGGGCCCGGGCCGCGGGCCTGCGCCTCGCCGCCCATGCCGGCGAGAACGGCCCCGGCGCCAACGTGCGGGAGGCGGTGCTGGAGGGTGGCGTCTCCCGCATCGTCCATGGCCTTCGCGCGGACATGGCCACCTTCGAGCTGCTTGCGGAGCGGGGCATCCCCGTCGACATCTGCCCCAGCTCCAACCGGGCCCTCGCCGCCGACGTCGCCCCCCATCCCCTGCCCCGCATGCTGGCCGCCGGCGTCCGCTGCGCCCTGGGCACCGATGATCCCGGCGTCATCCCCTGCGACCTGGGCACGGAGCAGGAAGCGGCCCGGGCCATGGGCCTCTCGCCCGGGGACCTGGCCATCCTCCGGCGGCATGGGGCCGAAGATGCCTGGTGCCTCCTGCCCTGACCCACCCATGGCTCGAAGCGCCCGGCCGATCCAGGTAGACGTCGATGCCCTCTTCGCCGGCACCGCGCGAGACGCGCGGAAGGGCACGCCAGCCGACGCGTCCGACGACCCAAGCACGACTGGATGGCGCCTTTGGCGTCGGCGGCGCCATCCAGCCCAACCCAGGGCTCGAAGCGCCCGGCCGATCCAGGTAGACTAGTGGATTCGGTGCGCGCCCATAGCTCAGCTGGATAGAGCATCAGGCTTCGAACCTGAGGGTCGGGCGTTCGAGTCGCTCTGGGCGCACCACCGGAACATTGACAATTCGGCTTTGCGAGCGTGGCGGAACTGGTAGACGCACTGGATTTAGGTTCCAGCGGTTCACACCATGTCGGTTCGAGTCCGACCGTTCGCACCATTTCGCAGGATTGCGAAATAGGACGGAATGGACGCGAAGCGGCCATGGCCGCCCGTAGGGCGAGGGCACAGGAGGTGCCCGAGTCACCAGAAAAAGCCGGATCATCCACAGCCATTACACGATTCATGGAGCATCCATGTCCGCCACCCTCCACCACCAGTCCCCCACCCGCAAGGCTGTCGAAGTGACGGTCCCCGCCGCCGAGGTGAGCGCCGCCTTCAACGAGGTCGTGGCCAAGATCGCTCCGAAGGTCCGCATTCCCGGCTTCCGCCCTGGAAAGGCCCCCCGGCCGGTCCTGATGCAGAAGTACGCGCGGGAGATCCAGTCCGACGTGGCCCAGCAGCTCGTGGAGAAGCACTTCTGGAAGGCCGCCCAGGAGGCGGGCGCCCTGCCCATCTCGCACCCTTCCCTGGAGAAACTGGACCTGAAGGAGGGCGCCGACGCCGTCTTCCGCGCCCAGTTCGACGTGGCCCCCGATGTGGCCCTGCCCGACTACAAGACCCTGACCCTCACCAAGAAGAAGCGCGCCATCGACGCCGCCACCATCGACGAGCACGTCGAGGGCCTGCGCCAGCGCGCCACCAAGCTCCTGCCCGTCGATGAGGGCACCGTGGCCACGGGCCTCGTCGTCACCTGCGACATCCGCGTGAAGCCCCAGGGCCTCAAGGCCCAGGAATACAAGGATCAGGTGCTTGAGATCGACGCCACCCGCCCCTTCGACGGGGAGCTCGTGGGCCTCAAGGCGGATGAGAAGAAGAGCTTCACCCTCACCCACCCCGCCGATGATCCCAACCGCGTGCTCGCCGGCAAGTCGCTCTCCTACGACGTGCTGGTCAAAGACATCCGCCGCAAGGAAGTGCCGGCGCTGGGCGACGAATTCGCCAAGGACATGGGCGCCTTCGAGAATCTCGAAGCCCTCAAGGCCGCCGTGAAGAAGGACCTGGAGGAGGCTTCCGAGCGCGATGGCCTGGCCCGCCTGCAGGCCACCCTGCTCGACACCCTCCTGGACGCCGCGCCCTTCGAGGTGCCCCGCTCCATGGTCATCCTGCAGCTCGACGACTACTGCCAGGAGTTCGCGCAGCACGTGGCCCGCCAGGGCATGGACCCCAAGAAGGTGAACTGGCAGGCCTACCGCCAGTACCGCCTGGGCGACGCCGAGCGGGCCGTCCGCAGCGGCTACCTGCTGCAGGCCATCGGCAACGCCGAGTCCATCGAGGTCCCGGAAGAGGACATTGACGCCGAGATCCGCAACTTCATGGCCGAAAACCAGATCCAGCAGCCCTTCGAGGCCTTCAAGGCCGAGCTGGAGCGCCGCGGCAACGCCACGGAGATCAAGGGCCGCCTCCGCACGGACCGCATCTTCACCCACCTCCTCTCCTTCGCCAAGATCACCGAGGAGCAGCTGGACAAGGCCGCCTTCGAGGCCCTGGTCGAGCTGGAGCGCAAGCGCGAGGCGGGCATCCCCGTGAACCGCTTCGACGCGGGCGGCCTGGAGGGCGGCGACCTGGAAGGCCAGGAAGGCGGCGAGCCCGCCGTCGTGGCGCCCGCCCACGTGCACGGCCCCGACTGTGATCACGATCACGAGCACGAGGACGCCAAGCCCGTGAAGAAGGCCGCCAAGAAGGCCGAGCCCGAAGCGGAGGAGAAGCCCAAGAAGGCCGCCAAGGCCAAGGAGCCGGCCGTCGAGGCGAAGGCCGAGGAAAAGCCCAAAAAGGCAGCCAAGGCCAAGGAAGCCGAGGCTGAGGAGAAGCCCAAGGCCAAGAAGCCCTCGGCATCCAAGAAGTAGTCTGCATCCGCTCCACTGAGAAGGCGCCGGAAGGCGCCTTCTTGCTATCCTGATCAGCCAGCCGGAGGGCCCATGCCCAGCAGCTACTATCCCCCCATCGTCATCGAGCAGACACCCCGCGGTGAGCGCAGCTACGACATCTACTCGCGCCTGCTCAAGGACAACATCATCTTCCTGGGCACCGCCATCGACGACAACGTGGCCAACGCCATCGTCGCCCAGATGCTCTTCCTCGAGAGCGAGGACCCGGACAAGGACATCCAGATCTACATCAACAGCCCCGGCGGCAGCGTCACCGCGGGCCTGGCCATCTACGACACCATGCAGTTCGTGAAGAACGACATCGTCACCTACTGCATCGGCCAGTGCGCCTCCATGGGCGCCCACCTGCTGTCGGCGGGCACCAAGGGCAAGCGCTTCGCCCTGCCCAACGCGCGCATCATGATCCACCAGCCCAGCGGCGGCGCCCAGGGCCAGGCCACGGAAATCGAGATCACCTTCAAGGAGATCCAGCGCCTGAAGGACAACCTGGCCGCCACCTTCGCCAAGCACACGGGCCAGCCCCTGAAGAAGGTCATCAAGGACATGGACCGCGACTTCTTCATGAGTGCCGAGGAAGCCCTGGAATACGGCATCGTGGACAAGGTCCTCTCGGAGCGGCCCGCCTGATGAACGCGAGTCTCTCCGCCGTCCCGGGGTTCGAGCATCTCTCGAAGATCCCGCTCTACGTCCCCGGCAAACCCATCCAGGAGGTCCAGCGGGAGCTGGGCCTGAGCCGCATCGTCAAGCTGGCCTCCAACGAGAACCCCTGGGGCCCCACCGAAGCCGTGAAGGCCCGCGTGGCCGCTGTGATCGCGGGTTCCGAGTTCGAGGGCCTCGGCCTGTACCCCGTGAGCGACGGCTACTACCTCCGCTCGCGCATCGCCGAGCGGAAGGGCCTCGCCGTGGACCGCGTGGTCCTCGGCAACGGCAGCAGCGAGATCCTTGAGATGGTGGCCAAGGCCGCCTTCCTGGACGGCGGCAGCGCGGTCATCCCCAGGCACAGCTTCGCCATCTACGGCATCGCCACCCAGACCGCCGGCGGCCGCGTCATCGAATCCCGGGCCTCGGCCACGGAGATGGACGCCGATGACATCCTGCGCTCCGTCACCGACGACACGCGCCTCGTCTACCTCGGCAATCCCAACAACCCCACCGGCATCCGCTTCGACCGCTCCGCCCTGGAGCGCCTCGTGCGCCAGCTGCGCGAAGACATCGTGCTGGTGGTCGACCAGGCCTACGCCGAATACGAAGACCCCGCCGAGTACCCCGACGCCGCCGCCTACCTGGACGAGCGCGCCAACCTCCTCGTGCTCCACACCTTCTCCAAGATCCACGCCCTGGCCGCCCTGCGGATCGGGTACGGCCTGGGGTCCAAGGAGCTGATGGGCTTCCTCGAGCGGGTGCGCAGCCCCTTCAACACCAACCACCTGGCCCAGGCTGCCGCTGAGGTGGCCGTGCAGGATCTGGCCTTCGAGGCCTTCTCCCGGCAGAAGAACCTTGAAGCCCGGGCGGCCTTCGTGAAGGAGGCCGCCGGCCACCGCTGTCAGCTGTCGGGCACCAGCGGCAACTTCATCCTGATGGAGACCGCCTTCCCCGCCGCCGACCTGTTCAAGGAACTGCTGCAGCGCGGCGTGATCGTGCGTCCCATGCAGGGCTACGGCCTGCCCAACCACATCCGCATCTCCTTCGGCAAGCCCGAGGAGATGGAGGCCTTCTGGCGCGCCGCCGCGCCGCTGCTGGACGGCGGCTGCTGATTGGCCCCTGTCGCGGATGAGATCCACCAGCTGAGGAACCTGCTGGACCGCGGTGACCGCGGTGCCTGCCGGCAGGGCCTCGCCCTGCTGCGGGACCGCTACCGGCGCGAGCCGGCGGCCTTCGAGCCCGCGGCCATCGCCGCACTCAAGGCCCTGGCCTCCGATCTGGAGGTGGTGCCGGATCTCGTCTCAGCCCTCAAGGCCACCTTCGGCTACGACCGCTTCCGGCCGGGCCAGCGGGACATCATCGAGGCCGTGCTGACGGGGCGCGACGTGGTGGGCATCATGCCCACGGGCGCCGGCAAGTCGCTGACCTACCAGCTGCCGGCGCGGCTGCTGGGCGGCGTGACGCTGGTGGTGTCGCCCCTCATCGCCCTCATGAAGGACCAGGTGGACGCGCTCACCGAAGCAGGTCTCCGCGCCGCCTTCCTCAACTCCAGCCTGGATGCGGACGCGCGGCGGGAGCGGATCCGCGCCCTCAAAAACGGCGAGCTGGAACTGGTCTACGCCGCGCCTGAAGGCCTGGATCTCTACCTGGCGGACCTGCTCCGCGAGGTGGACCTGCGCCTCATCGCCGTGGACGAGGCCCACTGCATCAGCCACTGGGGGCACGACTTCCGTCCGGCCTACCGCACCCTCGCGGGGCTGAAGCGCCGCTTCCCGCAGGTGCCGGTGCTCGCCCTCACCGCCACCGCCACGCCGGAGGTCCGCCGCGACATCGCCGCCCAGCTGGAGATGCGCGATCCCCTGGAGGTGCAGGGCTCATTCTTCCGCGCCAACCTGAAGATCAGCGCCTATCGGAAGGGTGTCGAAGGCCTGCCGCCGGTGCGCGAGGCCCTGCTGCGCCTGGTGCTGGCGCGGCGCGGCGAGAGCGGCATCATCTACTGCCTGTCGCGGAAGGCCGTGGAGGCCACGGCGGCCTTCCTCTCGGGCGAAGGCGTCCGCGCCGCCGCCTACCACGCGGGCATGGACGCCGGATCCCGCGCCTCGGCCCAGGAGGCCTTCCAGCGCGACGATGTGGATGTCATCGTGGCCACCGTCGCCTTCGGCATGGGCATCGACAAGAGCAACATCCGCTACGTCATCCACCGCGACATGCCCAAGAGCGTGGAAGGCTGGTACCAGGAGATCGGCCGGGCGGGCCGCGACGGGGCCGACGCGGACTGCGTGATGTTCTACAGCTGGGGCGACGTGCTCAGCTACGACCGGTTCACCGAAGACCTGGAGTCCTCCCTGGCCCAGGCGCAGCAGCGCCAGACCCGCGACCTCTTCCGGCTGGCGGATTCCCTCCGCTGCCGCCACCAGGCCCTGCTGGCCCACTTCGGGGAGCGCATGGAGGCCTGCGGCGCCTCCTGCGACATCTGTTCCGGGGCCGATCCCATGGAAGCCGCGCCCAAGCCGGGCAAGGCGAAGCGCGGTTCCCCCCGGGGCACCCGCCCGCCGCTGCCGGAAGGCCCCGCCGACGGCGAGGAGGGCCTTTACCGCGAGCTGAAGGCCCTGCGCAAGCAGCTGGCGGACGCCAAGGGCGTGCCTGCCTACGTGATCTTCAGCGACGCCACCCTCCAGCAGATGGCCCGGTTCCAGCCGGCCACCGAGGCCGAATTCTTAGCCCTGAGCGGCGTCGGGCCGAAGAAGCTTTGAAATCCTTGGGGTTGCGCATCAGGCAGGGCCTGGGCGGACTTGCAGAGCCCCGGGGCGGAATCTAGGGTATTCATCAAGGCATTTCACACTCACGTGTCCTCTGTTGGGGCCCACAGTTGCGGAGGTAGATCGATGAACCTTGGAGAACGCGTCAGAGACTTGACCCGGCTGGCCTTCCAGCTGGGCAACAACTGGATGACCCTCGCGGGGGCCGCCCTGACCACCAGCTCGGCCTTCGTGCTCATCTGGTTCTGGTTCATGGAAATCACCAGCCCCCGGCAGATCCACCCCTACGCCGGCATCCTGCTCTTCCTCATCCTGCCCGCGCTGTTCCTGATCGGCCTCGTCCTGATCCCCGTCGGCATTCTGCGCCTGCGCCGCAAGCGCCGGCTCGCCGGCGAGCCCGCGCTGCCGCTCCAGGCCGTGGACTTCAAGCAGCCCGGCGTGCGCCGCCTGCTGACCGTGGTGGGCATCCTCACCTTCATCAACGTCTCCATCATGGGCACCGCGGGCATGAAGGGCGTGGAGTACATGGACTCCAACCGCTTCTGCGGCCTCACCTGCCACACGGTGATGAGCCCTGAGTACACGGCCTTCATGGATTCCCCCCACTCCCGCGTGGGCTGCGCCCAGTGCCACATCGGCCACGGCGCCCCCGCCCTGGTGAAGGCCAAGATCTCGGGCACCCGCCAGCTCTTCGCGGTGGCCTTCGGAACCTATTCCCGCCCCATCCCCAGCCCCGTCGAGCACCTGCGCCCCGCCCGCGAAACCTGCGAACAGTGCCACTGGCCGCAGAAGTTCACCGACGACAAGCTCATCGTCCGCACCAAGTACGCCGAGGATGAGGCCAACACCCCCTCCACCACCGTGCTGCTGCTGAAGATCGGCGGCCACACGCCCAACGGCACCACCGGCATCCACGGCCGCCACCTCGACGCCATGGAGCGCATCAGCTACGTGTCCACCGACCGCCGCCGCCAGGACATCCCCAAGGTGACCTACCGCGACGACCAGGGCCAGCTGGTGGAATACGTCACCGAGGACTACAAGAAGCTCTCCAAGGAAAAGCTCGCCGAGGCCATCACCCGCAAGATGGACTGCGTGGACTGCCACAACCGCCCCACCCACGCCTTCGAGCTGCCCGACCGCGCCGTGGACAAGGCCATCAGCAAGGGCCGCATGAGCGCCGAGCTGCCCTTCCTCAAGAAGAAGGCCGTGGAGCTGCTGAAGCTGGACTACCCCGACCAGAAGACCGCCGCCGCGAAGATCCCCGTGGACCTGGCTGAGTACTACCGCACCGCCTACCCCGAGATCTACAAGCACAAGCGCGCCCAGGTGGATACCGCCGGCGAAGTGGTGAAGGCCATCTACCTGCGCAATGTCTTCCCCGAGATGAAGCTCATGTGGGGCACCCACCCCAACAACATCGGGCACGAGGAGGCCGTGGGCTGCTTCCGCTGCCACGACGGCAGCCACACCGCCGCCGATGGCCGCAGCATCGCCTCCGACTGCAGCACCTGCCACACGATCCTCGCCCAGGATGAGAAGGATCCGAAGGTGCTCAAGGACCTCGGCATGAAGTGATGGAACGGCGCGAAGCGGCACACCAGAATGGAGGTATGACCGCTTCCGCCCTTCCCCTGATCGCGATTGACGGCCCGTCGGGCGTGGGGAAATCCACCACAGCCCGCCGGGTCGCCTCGCGTCTGGGCTGGCAGTACCTCGATACGGGCGCCATGTACCGCGCCGCGGCCCTGGCCGTCCACCGCGCCGGCCTCAGCCTGGAGGACCGCCCCGCCCTGGAGCGCCTGCTCGCCGGCCTCGACCTCGCCCAGAACCAAGGCCGCACCTTCCTCGCGGGTGAGGACGTGAGCGAGGCCATCCGCAGCCAGGAGGTCACGCGCCGCGTGACGCCCGTGAGCGCGGACGCGCGGGTGCGCGAGGTGCTGGTGGAGCAGCAGCGCCGCATCGGCGCCTCGGGCCGCTGGGTGGTGGACGGCCGGGACATCGGCACCGTGGTGTTCACCAGCGCCTGCTGCAAGGTCTTCCTGACCGCCAGCCCCGAGGCCCGCGCCCGGCGGCGCTTCCTTGAGCTGCAGGCGAAGGGCCAGTCCCCCGACTTCGAGGAGGTGCTGGAGGACCAGCGGCGCCGCGACCTCGCCGACAGCAGCCGGGCCGTCGCCCCGCTCCGGAAGGCCGAGGACGCCGTGGAGCTGGATTCCAGCGGCCTCAGCCTCGATCAGGTGGTGGACTGGATCGTGGCGAGGCACCAGGCCCACCCGTGATCCGGCTTCCCGCCCGGCTGCAGGAAGCCTGGGAGGCCGAGTGGCAGCCCGTCGGCACCCCGGCCCTGATCGCCACGAGCGCAGGCACGATCCTGCTGATGCTGGTGGCGCTCATGTCGGAACCGGGCTGGGTCCCCCTCCTGGACGGCGTCAACCTGCTCTTCCATGAAGCGGGCCATCCCCTCTTCGGGCTCCTCGGCTGGGAGCCCCTCACCATTCTGGGCGGCACCCTCATGCAGCTGCTGGTGCCCCTGCTCGTCCTCGGTTCCTTCTGGCTTCGCCGCGAAGCGCCCGGAACCGCGGCGGCCGGGATCTGGTGCTTCGAGAACCTCCTCAACATCGCGCGCTACGTGGCCGACGCCCGGGCCCAGGTCCTGCCCCTGGTGGGCGGCGGCGAGCATGACTGGGCCGACCTCCTGGGCCGCTGGGGCCTGCTGGCCCAGGACGCGAGCCTCGCCCAGGGGCTTCGCGTCATCGGATGGCTCGGGATGCTCGCCTGCTGGGGCTGGCTGGGCTGGCGGTGGCGCCGTTCACAAGCCCTGGGCGCGCCTCGCTAGTAGCCCTCACCCTCCGCGGCCGCCTTCACCTTGCCGCGGTGGAACCGGAAGAGGAAGACCACATAGCCCACGGCGATGGGGAAGCCGATGAGCCACCAGACCAGGCCGGACCGCAACCCGTAGACGCCCACGCTGGCGTTGAGCGCCGTGAGGTCGAAGGCGGGATCCAGGGTGGACTTGAGCATCACGGGGTAGACGCAGGCAGCGCTGGCGGCGAGGAGGCCCAGGATGAAGGCCCCGGAGCCCACAAAGCCCATCAGGAACCGCTCCCGCCGGATGCCCGTGAAGACCAGGCCCAGCCCGACCAGGAACACCAGCGTGGCGACCCAGGCCAGGGGCGCCTTCGGCAGGTTGTGGAAGACGCCCGGATTCACCATCGCCGTGGCGTAGCTGGCCAGCATCCACAGCAGGGCCACCAGCCCCCAGAGGACGGGGGCCAGGCCCTTCGCGCGGTCATGCACCGGGCCCTCGGTCTTCCAGGCCAGGAACAGCGCGCCGTGCGCGGCGACGGTCGCCAGCGCGAACAGGCCGATGAGCACG
>JAFJUR010000028.1 GCA_017859995.1 Holophagaceae bacterium
CGGCCTTCATCGTGATGCTGCTCTATTTCTCCTTCAACGAGTACAAGCAGATCGCCCTTGCCCGCGCCGTGGACAGCTACCACAAGGACCTCGTGGTCCGCCGCTGGGCCTCGGAGCGCGGAGGGGTCTACGTTCCCCTGGATGAGAAGACGCCGCCCAACCCCTACCTGGCGCATCGGCCGGACCGCGACGTCACCACGACGGACGGGAAGCGCCTCACCCTGGTCAACCCGGCCTACATGACGCGGATGGTCCACGAGCTGGGTCAGGAAGCGTACGGGTTGCGCGGACACATCACCAGCCTGAATCCGGTCCGGCCCGAGAACGCTCCCGACGCCTGGGAACAGAAGGCCCTGGCGTCCTTCGCGAAGGGCGGCCGGAACTACTTCGAGGTGGTGCGGGAAAAGGATCAGAAGGTACTGCGCTATATGGGCGCCTTCCTGGTCGAGAAGAGCTGCCTTGCCTGCCACGCCCACCAGGGCTACAAGGTGGGTGACGTGCGCGGCGGGGTCAGCGTCACGGTGCCCTTGGGCCACAGCCTCACCATGTTCGGGCTATCCCACCAGAGCATCTCCATCCTGGCCGTCCTGGCCTTCTGGGCAATGGGGGGCACCGGTATCTACCTGTGGGTGCGCCGGCTCGCCAGATCCGCCTCTGAACAGCACGTCATGATGGACGAATTGGAGGAGAGCACGCTGCGGTTCCGCCTGCTTTTCGATTCCTCCCCGGCGCCCCTGGTCATCCACCGGTCCGGCCGCATCCTCCATGCGAACACCGCCGCTTCCCGTCTGCTGGGGGCCGCCGGGCCCGGGGACCTGGTCGGCCGCGAGGTGCTGAAGCTGGTTCACCCCGGTCACCGCGGCACGGTGGTTCAGCACGCCGGGGAGGGCATGCGCTCCGGGGAGACCCGGCAGAGCGGCCAATCCGGGCCGCCCGTGGAAGCGCTGTTCGTCACCCTGAAGGGGCAGGAGGTGTGGGTCGAGGTCCAGTCCGTGCCGCTGGACCTGCCCGGAGGCCCGGCCACCCTCATGTTCGCGCAGGATCTCACCGAGCGCCGCAAGGCGGAGGAGGAGCGCCGGAAACTCGAAACGGAGGTCCAGCACGCCCAGAAGCTCGAGAGCCTGGGCGGCCTGGCCGGGGGCATCGCCCACGACATGAACAACGTGCTGTCCGCCATCCTCGGCATGGCCTCCCTCCTGCAAGCCAAGCACGGATCGGACCCCGCCCTGGCCAAGTCGTTCAAGGTGATCGAGAGCGCCGCGGGTCGCGGCCGCGACCTGGTGAAGGGGCTCACCGACTTCGCGCGGAAGGGCCTCCAGGAGCCCGAGCGCATGGACCTGAACGCCCTGGTCCAGAAGGAACTGGACCTGCTGGTGCGCACGAGCCGCCAGCGCTTCACCTTCGATGTCCACCTGGAGGAGGGCCTGCCGCCGATCATGGGCGAGTCGAGCACCCTGGCCAGCGCCATCATGAACCTCTGTGTGAACGCCTTCGACGCCATGCCCCGGGGCGGCACCCTCTCCATCAGCACCCGCCTGGAAGGCGACCAGGTGAGCCTTCTGGTCGCCGACACGGGCGAAGGCATTCCTCCGGAGATCCTGCCCCGGGTCACCGAGCCGTTCTTCACGACCAAGCCCGCAGGGCGCGGCACGGGCCTGGGCCTGGCGATGGTCTATGGCACCGTGAAGGCTCACGGGGGAAGCCTCGCGATCCAGAGCCAGGTGGGCAAGGGCACCCAGATCACCCTCCGCTTCCCCGCGAGCCGGGAAGCCATCGCGGCTCCAGATGCCGCCACCCTGACCCCGCCCGCCGAGGTCGAGCCGCCGCTCCGCATCCTCGTGGTCGACGACGATGAGCTGATCCGCAGCATCCTGCCCGACATGCTCTCCCACATGGGCCACCGGGTGGACACGGCCACCGGCGGCCTGGACGCCCTGCAGAAACTGAACGGCGGCCTGAGGCCTGACCTGGTGATCCTCGACCACAACATGCCCGGCATGAGCGGCGCCGACGCCCTGCCCCGCATCCTGCAGGTCTGCCCGGAGGTGCAGGTGCTCATCGCCACGGGCTTCCTGGACACCGAGCTGAAGCTCCTGCTGGCGGACTTCCCCTCGGTGCTGACCCTGCAGAAGCCCTTCTCTTTGATCGAGCTGCGCAAGATCCTGGGCCGGCTCCGGGCGGGCGGGCCCAACCGAAGGGCCTGACCGCCGGAATGGACCGCCGTGGCCCCGGGACTCCGCCTCAGGGCCTGGGCGGCTGCCGGCTGGCTTCCACCGCCTTTCGCGCACGTTCCCGCTCGGCCTCGCTGGGCGTGCCCCAGACGACGCGGCTGGGCTTCTGCTTGAGGATCGCCAGCAGTTCTTCCACCGAGGCCAGGGAGCGGCGCAGGCTCTTGAGGCTCGCCTCCAGCTCGGGCTGGTCCTCCGTGATGAAGCGGCCCATGAACGCCTCGGCCTGCTTGAGGGTGGCGGCCAGGCTCACGAGGATCTGATCCAGCTCGGGGCCGCGTTTCTCCAGCAGGCTCCGCACCGCGCCCATGCTCTGGTCGAGGGAGGCCAGGGCCTTGTCCGCCCCATCCATGCTGCGGTCCGCGTGACCCATGAGGCCGCGGCCCTCCTTCGCCAGGGCCTGGAACTCGCGCAGGGTGGCGTCGAGGGAGTGGAGGGAGGCCTTCACGTTCGGGTGATCCAGCACGTCGCCGAGGCCCTTCCGCTCGAGGCGCGCCCGCAGGTCGTCCACCCCGGTGTTGAGGCTGGCCATGAGCCGGTCCGCCCGCTCCAGCACCCCGGCGATGGACACGCCGGCATCGCCGGGAATCTCGTCGCCCGGGGCCAGGGGCGTGGTGCGGTCGGCCACCTCCGGCAGCCGGAGGTCGAGCATGACGCTGCCCACGCCCTTCGGCGCCAGGTTCGCCCGGGTGCCGCGCCAGAGCCGGATGTCCTCGCGCACGGCGATGCGCGCGAGGAAATGGTAGTCCTTCCCCTCCTGGCGCATGTCCACCCGCTCCACCGCGCCCACCCGGTAGCCCTTCAACTGCACGTCCGTGCCCGGCGCCAGGCCTTCCATCTGGTCGAGGCGCACCACCAGCGGGTAGGTCCGCTCAGTCACGGCCCGGGCGTTCTTGTAGGCCACCAGGCCCAGGAAGAGGCCGAGGGCGGCCAGGACCAGCAGCCCAAGGCGGGCGTCCTGCTTCTCGAATCTCATGGGGTCTCCAGGACGGGCGGGAGGGGCCGCAGGTCGAGGCGGCCCGGGGCCACCTCCGCGAAGGGGCCGGGCGCCTCCAGGGCGATGAGCAGGGTCTTCTCCGGATCCTCGGCCCAGCGCCCGATCACGGCCAGGGCCGTGGCCCGGTCAGCGGCATCCAGGCCCTCCAGAGGGTCGTCGAGAAGGATCAACTCGGGATCCAGGGCGATCACCCGGGCCAGGTTGCCGTGCCGGCGGGCCGAGGCGCTCACGGCGTGGGGCCGCAGGGAGGCCACGGGTTCCAGGCCCAGGCAGGCCATGGCTTCATCCACGCGGGCCTCCACCTCCTTCGGCGCCATGCCGAGGAACCGCAGGGGAAGCGCGAGGTTCTCCCGCAGGGTGAGATTGGAGAGGAGGCCGCCGGAGGCGAAGGCGAAGCCCACGCGCACGCGCCCCGCCAGGCCGAGCGCGCCGTCGCCGGGCCACACGTCCCGCCCGCCCACCCGCACGCGCCCCGCGGCGGGCCGCTCGGTGCCCGCGATCACCCGCAGGAGGCGGCTCTTCCCGCAGCCGCTGGGCCCGGTCACCAGGTGATTGCCGCCGCTCGGCACCGCCAGGTCGAGACCCTCCAGAAGCCGCCGGCCATCGGGCGCGTCGAGGGCGAGGCCGCTGAGCTCGAGCATGGGATGCGGCCCCATCAGAAGTAGAGGAGGGCGGCGATGAGGCCGTCCAGGGAGAAGACGGCCACCAGCGCCGACACCACGGTCTTCGTCACGGCCTGGGGGATCTCCGTCTGGCTGCGGTGGATGCCCAGTCCGAAGTGGCAGGCGTGGAACGTGATGGCGCCGGAGAAGAGGAAGACCTTCAGCAGGGTGGCGGCGAAGTCCCGATTGGACAGAGCCTGTCGCACCGACTCCATGAAGAATCCGAAGGTGACGCCGTACTTCAGCTTCGCCACCAGGAAGCCCCCGGCCAGCGCCGCGGCGTCGAAGCACACCACCAGCACGAAGACCGACACCAGGACGCCCAGCCACCGGGGCAGGAGCAGATACTGATAGGGATTCACGCCGTGGGCGGCCAGGGCATCCACCTCGCCGTTCAGCTGCATGGCGCCCAGTTCGGCGGCGATGGCGGTGGCGCTGCGGCCGATGACCAGCACTGCGGTCAGCAGCGGGCCCAGCTCCCGCAGGATGATCAGCACCATCAGCGTGCCGATGTAGTTCTCGGCGCCGAGGCCCGAGAGCTGGCTGAAGGCCTGGATGAGCGTGACCGCGCCCAGCAGCAGGGCCGTGCCGGCGATCAGCCAGAGGGCGTCGAGGCCCGTGAAGCGGACCTGCAGGCGGAGCTGCCCGCCCACCACGCCGAACTGGTTCGTGCGCAGCAGCAGGGCGTGGCGCAGCGTCCGCAGCACCAGGTGCGCCTGGTCGCCCAGGAACTCCAGGAAGCCGCGCACAGGCGCGCCGAGCCGCGCAAGGAAAGCCATGTCACACCCAATGCCACACCCGAGGGGATGGCTCAGGCTAGCAGAAAACCGATCACTTCGGCGTGAACCCGTCCGCGTAGTCGATCACCGTGATCGTCCGGAAATCCCGGTGGGGCGCGGTTCCCGCCCCCGCCTGGTGCAGGTCGGGATGGAAGATGTTCTTCCGGTGGCCCCGGCCCGCGACGCCACCATCCACCAGCAGCTGGATCACCACCTGCCGGGCTTCGGTTTCCCCCGTGCTGATGTTCTCGGCCACGAGCCCGTGCCAGGTGCCCAGCCGGTTGAGCCGGTCGGACAGCCGGCTGCCGTCCGCGCCCACGTGCTCCAGCGCGCCGCGGGGGCCCAGGTCCTGGGCGTGCAGGCGGGCCGCCCGGGCGAGGCCTTCGTTGAAGCGCAGGGGCCCCAGGGGCCGGGTGGATTCCAGGAACGCGATGGCCTCGTCCAGGGCCGCCACGCCCTCCTCGGTGCGCAGGGGCACGCGGCCCGGCCGCTTCCAGAGGGTGCCCTCGAAGTCGTCGCGCAGGGCCCGGAGATGCTTCGCGTAGGCCCGCGGCTGCACGCGCGCATCGCTCATCTCCTGCACCACCGCCCGATCGAAGGCCGAGGCCTTCCCCGCCGCGAGGTCAGGAGGTTGGGCCTCCAGCAGCAGGCCCGCAAGCATCAGCAGAACCACCTTCATGGCCACCTCGGAACGAACCCCCAGCATAGGCGGGTTCGCTCCGGGCGGCCTTCGCGAAGGCTCAGATCGCAGGCCCGTCGATCTCCGCGAACAGCGGGTGGGTGAGGTAGCGCTCGCCGGTGTCGCAGAGCACGGCCACCACGGTCTTGCCTTCGCCCAGCTCCTTCGCCACTTCCAGGGCGGCGAACACGATGGCGCCGGTGCTGATGCCCGTGAGCAGCCCCTCCTCCCGGGCCAGGCGGCGGGCGGTGGCCACGGCGTCGTCGTAGCCCACGGGCCGCACGCGGTGGAAGGCCTTCCGGTTCAGGATGGCCGGCACGAAGTTCGGGCCGATGCCCTGGATCTTGTGGGGGCCCACCTGCCCCGCGCTGAGCAGCGGGGAGGTCTCGGGCTCCACGGCCACCACCAGGGTGCCGGGCTTGCGCTCGGCCAGCACTTCGCCCACGCCGGTCACCGTTCCACCGGTGCCCACGCCCGCCACGAAGGCATCCAGCTCGGGGACCTGCTCCAGGATCTCCAGGGCGGTGGTGCGGCGGTGCACGGCGGGGTTCGCCGGGTTCTCGAACTGGCGCACCAGGAAGTAGGTGGGATCGGCCTCCGCCAGCTCCTGGGCCTTGTCCACCGCTGCCTTCATGCCGCCGGACCCAGGGGTGAGCACCAGCTCGGCGCCGTAGGCCTTGAGCAGCGCCCGGCGCTCCAGCGTCATGGTGTCGGGCATCACCAGGGTGATCTTGTAGCCCTTGGCCGCGGCCACGAAGGCCAGCCCGATGCCCGTGTTGCCGCTGGTGGCCTCCAGCAGGGTCATGCCGGCCTTCAGCGCGCCCCGGGCCTCGGCATCCTGGATCATGCTCAGGGCGATGCGATCCTTCACGCTGCCGCCGGGATTGGCGCTCTCCAGCTTCACGTAGACCTTGGCGGAGCCCTTCGGCACCACCCGGTTGAGGCGCACCACGGGGGTGTAGCCCACCAGGTCGTAGGCGTGCTCCACGCGGTTGGGCCGGGCGGTGGCGCGGTCGGTGGAGGGTTCGAGAACGTGGCTCATGGCTGCTCCTGTGAAAAGGCCGAGGGCGGATCCCGAAGTATCGGGAGGGAGGCTTGCATTGTCAAGTTTGTCAATTTTTTTAATTATGTATTAACTTGTTTCCAAGGGAGGGTCCGGCCATGAAGGGTTCGGCGAAGGGGCGGTACGGGCTGCAGCTGATGGTGGATCTGGCGCACCAGGTGGGGCGCGGGCCCCAGCTGGTGGAGGCCATCGCCACCCGCCAGACTCTGCCCCCGAAGTTCCTTCGGGTGCTCCTGGGCAGCCTCAAGGCCGCCGGCCTCGTGAAGGTGCAGCGGGGCCCCAACGGGGGCTGCGAGCTGGCGCGGCACCCCAGCCACATCTCGGCCCTGGAGGTGCTGGAGGCCCTGGAGGGCCGCCTCGGCTCCGAGGCCCTGCCCGCGGACGCCACGGCCGGCGCCCGGGCCGTGCGCGAGCTCTGGTCCCGCAGCATCGAGGCCGCCCGCGGCGTGCTGCAGGGCGCCACCCTCGCCGACCTGGCCGCGCGGCAGCACGCCCTGGAGGTGGACAGCCACGGCTACTCGATCTGAGGCCGGCCGGGCCCCGGCTACACTTCGGACACGCCCGGGAGGCCCCCATGAAGAAGCTCCTGTTGCTCATCCTCGTTCTGGGCGGCCTCGGCATCGCGGGGTCGTACGTCCTGAACGGCCGTCTTCCCTGGGTGACCCTCTCCGAGGAAGCGCAGCAGATCGCGGTGCTGCGGGAGGAATTCAGCGCCGCCTGCCAGCAGTGGCAACAGGCGGGCCGGGCCGCCACCTTCGGCATGGACACGGACTCGGTGACCGACGCGCCCCTCGCCCGCCTGGCGCGGGTGGAGGCCTCCCTCGCGGAGCTCACGCCGAAGCTGAAAACCAGCGAAGCCCGGACCAAGGCGTCCAGGCTTCGTCAGGACATCGCGGCCTTCCGGCGCGAGATGCGCTAGCGGCGCGGATCAGGGCTTCAGGGCCAGGATCATTCCCTCGGGAACGGCGTGGCCCTTCGCCTGTACCTCGCCTCCACGGTAGACGGCCCAGCCGGGCAGGTTCCGCGGGATGGAACGGGTCATGGCCCACTGCTGCACGCGGCTGTTGGCCACCACGAGCACCATCATGCGCTTCGGATTCCAGGGATTGGGGAAGGCGGCGAAGAGGCCGTCGTCGGGCCGGCCGTAGGTGCGGCCCTGCCAGGTGAACCAGCCGGCGCCCGCGTCGAAGGGCAGCCTGCCCTCGGCCTGGAGGCGGGCCACCACGCCGTTGTCGGCGGGACCGCCGAAGAGGATCAGGTCGGAAGCCGCCAGGTCCGCCTCGCGGATCTCAGCGTCGGTCTGCAGGGGCAGCAGCACCTCGGTCATGTTGTCGGCGAGGGTCTCCCGATAGAGGGTGGCGAGGGTGCGCTGGGCCTCCAGTTCTCGGGCCGTGCCATAGACCAGGCGCGTGGCGCTCCAGTCGTCCAGCACGTTGCCGGGCACCCAGAAGTTGGCGCGGGGCAGCGGCAGGTCGTTCCCGGCGTTGAAGACGAGCCTCGTGGGCTGCGTGGCGCAGGGGAAGGTGAAGGCGGCCTTGGCGTCCTTCACCTCGAGGCGCTCCAGCCTGGCGCCCTTCTCGGTCTCAACGTTCACGAAGGCCACGAAGGGATAGGCGAAGCCGGTCTGCTCGACGTCGAGCTTCACCTCGAAGGCCTCGCCGGCCTTCTCCACCCGGGCCAGCACCTTCGGCGCAGGCAGGTCCGCCCGCTCCAGCCACGGCTTCAGGATGGGCGCCACGTCGCGGCCGGCGGCGTCCGACATGGCCTTCAGCAGGTCGGTGGTGCGGGCGGCCTTGCCGTTGAACCGGCTGTGCGCGGCCTGCATGGCCTTGGCGAAGGCTGCGTTGCCCAGGTGGAGGCGCAGCTGGTGCAGCGCGAAGACGCCGCGGATGCGGGGGATCTGATAGGCGCCGTAGCGGTCGTAGTCGGTGGTGGTGGCCAGGGGCGCCCGGGCGCCCTCCTTGGCATCCAGGTAGAGGTGGCGGGTGTTCAGATCCGCCAGGGTCGCGCTCTGCGTCTCGAAGGCCTTCGCCGGTGAGGCGGGCAGGTGCTTCAGCTGCTGCCAGTAGGCGGCGGAGCCGCTCACGAACCAGTTCTCGGCGTCGGTGGCGGGACGCACCGTGCCCGTCCAGAGGCCCTTGACTTCGAAGCTGTAGGCCTCCTTCGCCGCCGTCACGTCGGGCGCGGGAGACGCCTTCGCGGGCTTCGCCGGATGCCAGGCCGCCTTCGCCGCCTGGAGCTTGGCGGTCACCCAGATGGGGCTGAAGGCGGTGTAGCCGTGGGTGAGGTGCGGCGTGGCGCCAGGCAGGTCGGCGATCCAGCGGCCGCCCACGAGCTTCTCGCGCTGGGTGGTCTTGCCCTGGTGGGCGATGAAGACGAGCTTCTCGGCCATTTCAGCGCTGGTGAGCTTGGCGTCGCAGGCGTGGGGCCGGTTGATGGGGCTCGTGGCCATCACGCGGGTGGCGATGTCGATGTCGAAGCCGGTGCGGCCGTAGGTCTTGAACACCTCCTGGAAGGCGATGTCGCGGTTCCAGGTGTTGAAGGCCAGGTCCGCCGGGGCGTTCTCGGGGTTCGCGCCGTACTCGCTACGCACATCCAGGTCGCGGTTGTTGTTGTTGGCCCAGATGAAATCCTTGTGGTTGCCCGGCGTGTCTGCAGGCTTGCCCTTGGTGCCCGTGCGCCACATCCGCGTCTTCTCGGTGCCCAGCAGGAAGCAGGCCCCCTCGTCGGTCTTGGCATCGGCCATGGTCCAGTCGTTGGTGTAGAGGCCATTGTTCTGCTTGAAGAGAATGGCCGCCGCCTCGTCGATGCTGGTGGCGTACTGGGCGGCCTTGCGGATGCGGTTGCTCTGGGGCGTTCCGTCGGCGTTGAAGGGCGTCTGGCCCACGGTGGTCTCGCCCATCACCAGGCCCGTGGCGTTGAGGTACCAGTCGGTGCCGCTGTGGATGCCGCCCGCGAAGGTCTGCATCACCAGGCGGTGGCCCTTCTCCGGCACGATGTCGAGCATCACGTTCCATTCGGTGCCCGTGTAGCCGTTCCACATGAACATCTGGGTGAAGAGGAAGCGGCCGCTCTTGGTGGCGCCCTTGGTGGCCACGAAGGACGAGCAGTGGTCGCCCTTCCCGCCCTGCGCCACCTCGTCGTCGCCGGTCATGAAGGTGCGGCCCGTGAGGGGATTCGGCGCGTGGGCGAGGCCGTCCTGCAGCGAGCTCATGTCCACGGCGCTGTTGAGCGTGACGATGTCCAGGAGGTCAATATCCCGACCCTTGAATTTGGCGCCCGCCTTCACGGCCCCATCGGCGATGCCCTTCATCTCCTCTAGGAACTCCACGTCGTACTTGCGGAAGAAGAGGGCGTCCGCCGTCTGGCGCTGGTCCGCCCAGCCGCGCACGGGATCCGCCGCGTTCTTCTGGACGCCCAGCTTGGTCATGTAGCGCACGATCTCATCGGCCATGAGCTCGCCGTGCTGGCGGCCCCGGACATAGGGAGCACCCTCGATGTGCAGGAAGGTCCAGCCGCCCATCTCGTAGCGGAAGCCCTTGCCCGCCCAGCGCACCGTGTCCATGGGGATGAAGGCGGTGACATCCTCCACCTTCTCCAGCTTCACGGCGCTGAAGGTGGCGGTCCCCGTGGCCCGGCCGTTGCGGCCGAGGTGCAGCTGCACGCGGTCGGTGGGGCTGGTGGCGAGGAACAGCACCGAAACCGCGCGTTCGGAGGTACCGGCCACACTCTGGGAGGCATTGGTGAAGGGGAAGCTTTCCATGGAGAGACAGGCCCCCAGGGCCGTGGGGTAGCGGGTGAGGGGATCGGCCTTCACGGCTTCGGCCTTGATGGTGGCGCTGAGGCGATACAGCTCACCCACCTTCAGGGTCACGGGCGCCGAGGCGAGAGTCGCTTCCGAACCCTCCGCCGCGGCCACCAGCCGCAGGTCCGTGGCCGTCGCGGTGGACCCGGCCTTCAGGCCCCACCCGGAGAGGGGGAGGTCCGCGGCGAGCACCAGGCTCGGAGCCAGCATCGTCACAGCCATCAACAGCCCGGCGCGCAGCGTTCGGATCATGGGAGCCTCCACCCTCCAGGATGCCAAAGCCTGCGCCGAATTGCCTCGCTTTTTGAGGCAAGGGCGCGGCGCCCGCCCCGGGCCCCGGCTAGTCTGGAACCATGACGCTGCGCAAATGGACCTTCACCGTGGACCCCGAGGACGCGGAGCTCCGCCTGGATCAGCTCATCGCCAAGCGCACCGAACTGTCCCGGCGCTCGGCCCGGGAAGCCCTGAAGCTGGGCGGCGTCCAAGTGGACGGCAAGCGCGTGAAGGTGGCCGGCAAGGTGGTGAAGCCGGGCATCGAGGTGCGCGTGGCCTTCGATCCGGATCTGCCCCCGGTGCCCACCACGCCCATCCCCGTGGTGTTCGAAGACGCCTGGCTGCTGGCGGTGGACAAGCCCGCGGGCCTCGCCACCCAGGGCACCTGGGCCACGGACCGCCACGACCTGCTGGCCCTTCTGAAGACTCAGCGACCGGATCTGAAGCTGTTCCTTCACCACCGGCTGGACCAGGGCACCTCGGGCCTGCTGGTGCTGGCCAAGGACGCGAAGGCCAATCCCGGCCTGGCGGCGGCCTTCGCCGGCCGTGACCTGGAAAAGCTCTACCTCGCGCGGATCTCCGAGCCCCTGGAGGCCTGCACCGTGGAAGCCCCCATCGGCCGCCTGCGAGGCGCGGATCCCGGCCGCTTCGGGTGTTCCGGCGACCTCCTGGATCCCAAATCCGCCCGCACGGATTTCCGTCCAGCGACAGCGGAGGAACGGGAAGGTCTGGTGCCCGGCCACTGGATCGTGGCCCGCATCCACACCGGCCGCACCCACCAGATCCGCGTGCACCTCACCCATCTGGGCCGGCCCATCCTGGGCGACGCCCTCTACGGCGGGCAGCCCTCCGACCGGATCTGGCTCCATGCCTGGCGCCTGGTGCTGAAGCACCCGGTCACCGGCGAGCCGCTGCAGCTGGAGGCACCACCGGCGCGGTTCCGGTCCTGAAGAACCGCGCCGGTGACCGCCCTCAGGGGGTGTGGTCCACCTTCTTCTCGGCAGAGTTCCCGCTGGCATCCCGCAGGCTGATGCTCCACATGTAGGTGAGCCCCGGCGTCAGCGCCGCCGGGGTGGCCAGGCCGTCTGCATTGAAAGGCACGGAGAGCTGGGTGGCAGGCATGTCGCGGTCAGAAGGATACTGCCAGACCGTCCCGCCAGCCTTCAGGGCGATCCAGAGCCGGTAGCTGTACGGGAAGACGGGCGCCGGATCCGGCGCCGCCCAGTTGAAGGTGGGCACCGTCGGCGTGCCGGTCATGGCGAGGATCGACGGGAAGGCGTCCAGCACCGAGGCAACGGTCACCGGGAGAGGCTCCGAGGAGGTGTCGCTGTAGCCCACCTGGGCGGTCACGATGTCACCCAGGGCTGGACGCTGCGCCCCGTGGTTGAACCAGCCGCCGAAATCCCCGCCGGTGGCAGGTCGGCCGAGGTCAAGGGTCGCGGGTCCGATCAGGAGCGCCACGTTGACGGGCATCTTGGTGTTGCCGCGCACGTCCACCTGCAGTCCGAAGGTCTCGGAGGTGGTGCTCCCGACGGTGTAGCTCTGGTGGGAGGTGCCGAGGTAGGCGATGGCGTTGTCGCCGGGCAGGGAGAGGTGCTGGCCCGGCAGATCGCTCGACACAGCGAGGATTGAGGCGGCATTACCGCTAGGTCGCGCGATGTCGCCGGCGAAGATGTTGCTGAAGTCCCCGAGGTCGACGAGGCCGTTGCCGTTCTGATCGAGGATGGCGAAGAGGAAATAGGAAGGTCCGGCAGGCACCCCAGACAGGGAGTAGGGCAGGGTGCGCGTCGGCGCGGCAGGCGTGGTTGGAACGGAGTAGGTCGCCACATAGGGCGTCTGGGTGTCCTGGTTGAAGAGGCCGACGTGGAGGAGGCCGGTCGCTGTGCCAGGGAAGGTCACCGTCCCCGAGACGGTGTTGACCCCTGTACCCAGCGCTGGCGTGACAGGGCCGACGATGGCCGACGCGGCGCTGGTGGAGGCCGGGGTCTTCCCGACCAGGCGGAAGTAGTAGGGCGTGCCGTTGGTCAAGGTCGAGACGAAGCAGACGGGATGTTCCTGGCCCATGGCCGGGACGGAGATACTGCCCGTGACCGTGGCGAAGGTGCTCGAAGTGCTCCACTCAACCAGGTAGGACTGGGCCACTTCCACCCCCTGGGCGTTCTTCAGGGCGCTCCACCGGACGGCGGCCCCGCCGGCCATGGGGGCCACCTTGCTGAGGGATGCCGTGAGGGCCGTCAAGTCGACGGCGGCGGGATCGGCCAGGAGCAGGTCGGCACCGGCCACATCCGCGAAGCCCACCACCACGTTGGCCAGGGTGCCGATGGGATGAGAGGCATTGGGATTCCCCTTCCCGAGGGTGTCCATCCAGGCCGTGAGGGTGTACGTGCCCGGGGGCACCCCGCGGATCTCGAATGGGCCGCCACCGGCCACGCTGACGCCGGGGATGATTCCGCTGGCGCCGCCATCCAGGCGGAGGTAGATGCGGCCCGTGGCCAGTCCCCCGTAGGAGACGGTGCCAGAGACCTTGTAGCCGAGGGCCGCCTGGACATCCCGGTCCAGGGCGTTGACGCCGCCCGACACCGTCACGGGAAGGCTGGCGGGCAGGAACAGGACGTTGGTGCCGGCCGGCATGCTGGGCGTCAGGGTGTAGCTGCCCGCAAGAATGCCCGGGAACGCGAACGTCCCGTCGCTGCCCGTCACCACGGTGGTCGGGGTGGGTGAGGTGTCCAGGCTCATGGTCACGCCCGGAACTGCGGTCCCGTCGCCCACCAGGCCGACGCGGCCGCTGATGGTGTGGATGGGATTCACAGTCAGGGTGAGCGTGTCGCTCTGCGTGGAGCCCACCGGGTTGGTGGCCACCGCGTAATAGCTCCCGGAGGCGGAGGTCGCCACGGAGTACAGGATGAGGGTGGCCTCAGTCTTGCCGGGGATCGGCGCGCCGTTGAAGTACCACTGGTAGCCCGTGATGACCGGGGAGGCGCTGGCGGTGACGGACATGGTCGCGTTCGTGCCCTGAGTCACCACGAGGGTGGCGGGCAGGTTCTGTGAGTAGCTGGGCATGGTGCCGACGGTGACGGTGAGGGCCTGGGTGGCGGGGCTGCCCGAGGCCGGGGTCACGGTGAGCGTGTACACCGTGGTCGTCACCGGGTTCACCACCACGTCCGTGAGGCTCGTGACGGCCCCCACGCCGCTGTCGATGCTGCCCGTGCCGCCCACGAAATCGAAGTGAAGGGTGGCTGCGCCACCGGACACCACCGCAGGGGGCGTGGCGGAATACGCGTTGATCCAGGGAATCGCCAGCACATCCACCGAGGCTGTGCGGGAAACACCGGTCCCGGCGCCGTTGGTCACGGTGCAGCCCAGCACCAGCGTCCCGGCGGAATCGGCGGTGTAGACGACCTGGTTGGTGTTCGTGGCGGAAGTGAACGTCCCGCCCTGGATGGTCCAGGCGAAGGTCATGCCCGGCTGGGTCGGCACCGAGGCCTGGATCCCTTTCCGTCCGGCGGCGGCGGTGGCCACCGTCGTGATGTCCGCCACCGGGGCGGGGACCACCGTGGCGATGGTCGTGGCGGATCGGGTGCCGTCCGCGTGGCTGGTGGCCGTGATGGTGTAGGGGCCCTGGGCGGCCGGAGCCGCCCAGATGCCGGTGGCCGGATCGATGGTCCCGTCCGAGGCGGACCAGGTGATCGCGGCATCCAGAGCGCCGGTGACGGAGCTCGTGAAGGCCTGGCTGGCGAGGGCGGTCACCATCGGCGCCGCAGGGCTGATGGCCGCCACCGCGACGGTCTGGGGGCGCACGGTCACCGGGGCCGTGGCCACGGCGCCCGCAAGGTTGGTCACGGTCAGGGTGTAGGTCACCTCGGCCAGGAGGGCAGGGGTGGGATAGGCCGTGCCGCTCGTGACGGTGCCGATGCCGTGGTCCACCACGCCCGTGCCGCCCGAGAAGGTCGGCGTGAGGGTCACGGTCGCGCCGTAGAGCGGCGTGGTGCTGCTGGCCGTCAGGCTGGTCGCCTGGGGCGCCGCCACCACGTCCACGGTGGTGGTTCCCACGGCGGTGGTGAGGGCCGCGTTGCTGACGGTGCAGGTGAGGGTCAGGGTGCCCGCCGCGCCGGCCGTGAAGGTGATCTGCGGGGTGGCGGCTCCGGCGGTGATGGTTCCGCCCGTGATGCCCCAGGCATAGGTCATCCCGGCCTGGGGCACGATGGAAGCGGTGAATCCGGCGACACCGGCGCTGGCGAGGGCCGGGGCGGTGATGGCGGGCACCTGGGGAGGTGGCGCGACGGTCACCGTGGCGGAGGCTGTGACGGAGGTGCCGGCGCCGTTGTCCACGGTCAGCACGTAGGTGGTGGTGACGGCGGGGGTGACGGTCAGGGTGGCCCCGCTGGTCACGGCGCCGATTCCCTGGTTCACGCTTCCCGTGCCCCCGCTGAAGGTGAAGGCCAGCGTGGCGCTCCCGCCCAGGGTGATGACGCCGGGCGTGGCCGTGAAGCTGGCGATGGCCGGCGCGGGATTCACGGTCAGGGTCGCCGCGTTGCTCGTCACGGTCCCGCCCGCGTTGCTCACGGTGAGCGCAAAGCTCGAGCCGCTGTCCGCCAGCACGGTGGCGGGAGTTGTGTAGCTGGCCGAGGTGGCGCCGGCGATGGCCGTGCCGCCCTTCTTCCACTGGTAGGTGAGCGAACCGGTGCCGGTGGCCGCCGCCGTGAAGGTGGCCGTGGCGCCCTCGAGCACCGTCTGGTTCGCGGGCTGGGCACTGATGGCTGGCGGCGGGGGCGGCGTCGGCGTGCTGCCGCCACCGCCTCCGCCCCCGCAGGCCAGGGAGAGAATCAGGGCGCTGAGCACAGCCAGCAGGGACACCACGCTCGACGCACGGTTCAGGAACCTCATGGTCGCCTCCAATGCCACAGACGCATCTGCCCGGTACCGGACCGGATGCCATTGCTTAAAAGATTATCTGCCGATCATGTTAGTCGTTTTTTACGCTTCACTCACCAGTCTTTGTTCACAATTTTGCAAATTGAGATGGTGTCCGCGTGGTGCTTTGAACCACCGCGGCGAATCGTGGCCTACTTAGGGTGCCTCCGCCCAGCCAGGGCGCGGCCTTCACCACCGACGACCGGGGAGCCCTCCTTCCATGCCGCACGCGCCCAAGCTCCCCATCCTCTTCAACCCGGCCTCGGGGATCGCGCCCAAGGACCCGGACGCCCTCCTCCGGCCGCTTCCGAAAGAGCTGCGGGACCGGGTGGAGCCCATCCCCTTCGGCCCGCCCTGGGACTTCGAGCCCCCTATCGCCGCCGCCGCGCGCCTGGGCGGCCCCCTCTTCGTCTGGGGCGGAGACGGCACCCTGCACCACGCGGCCCGGGCCCTCCAGGCCTGCGGCGGCCCCGTGGCCCTGGCGGCCATCCCCGGCGGCAGCGGCAACGGCCTGGTGCGCGGCCTGCGCACCCCCCTGGAGCCCGCCGGAGCCCTGCGCCGGCTGCTGGAGGGACGGGAGCTGCGCATGGACCTGCCCCGGCTCGACGGAGTCCCCTTCCTCAACCTCTGCGGCACCGGATTCGAGGCCGCGGTGGCCCACCGCTTCGACGCCATGCCCGGCCGGGGCTTCACCACCTACCTGCGTGCCTGCTGGCAGCTGTGGCGCACCTGGCCCGAGGCCAGCCTCGCCTGGGAGGCGGAAACCGCGCCCTGCCCCACGACGAAGGGCCGGGCGGAGCGCATCCGGGCGGCTTTCCGTGCCCCTGAGCCAGAGCTGCCCGCCGCCGCCTGGAGCCTCTGCTTCGCGAACCTCCCCACCTACGGCAGCGGCCTCTGGATCGCTCCGCAGGCCGATCCCACCGACGGCGCCCTCCAGTGGGCCACCCTCGGCCGGCCCGGCTGGCTGGACCTCCTGACCGAAACCCCCGCCCTGTTCCGGGAGGGGGGCCACACGCCCCTCCGCCGCGAAGGCCGGGTGCGCAGGGCCACCCTGCGCCTGGAACGCCCCCTGCCCTGGCACCTGGACGGCGAACCCGCCCCCGAACGCGACCGCGCCGACCTCACCATCGACGCCCAGGCCTTCCGCATGCACGTCACCGACGCCTGCCCCTGGACCTGAGCCAAACACGCAGGAACGTTGCGCCAGGCAAAGACGCGCGGCGCAGAACACCTGGGCGGATGACAAGCGAAGGCCCGCGTTGCGTCGGCTGGAGGCGCCTATAGAAAATCCACCCACCACCAATGGTTAGTACAAAGCGAAGGCCCGGCTTAGCCGGGCCTTCGCGCGGGGGTCCGGGGGTGTGCGCGCCAGCGCGGAACCCCCGGATGAAATCAATGCGGATAGACCGCCGGCCCCTTCAGGCTCGGGCCGCGGAACTCCGCGCTGACGCTGGGGCTGGCACCCCAGATCCCGGCCACCTTCTTCACCATGCTGAGGTCTGTCTTGAGCGGATCCCAGTCGCGGCGGATCGTCAGGGTGTAGGGGTTCTTGGCGTCGGACCACCAGGCGGGATCATCCACCACGATGTAGATGGCCAGGGCCACCTTGCCCGGATTCTTGTAGGTCACGAGCACCGGCTGGTGGGCGATGGCCGCCTGCAGCATGCCCGGACCGGGCCTGCCCGACTTGTCGACGAGCATGAGGCGGAACCACGCCAGGCTCGGATGCTGCACCTCCACCTGAACGGTGCCGCCCACCGGGACAGAGATCCCGTAGGCGCGCCATCCGGCAGGCGTCATGGTGTAGTCGGTGAGGGCCTCCACCGAATCCCCCACATCCGTCACGGGCAGGAAGCCCCTGCGGGACAGCCCCTGGATCTCGGCCATGATGTCCCGCTGCCGCCAGTAGTAGCTGTCAGGCATGGAGCGGCAACGCTCCCAGGCCGGAGGGACGACCACCTGGGTGCCCGGATAGAGGGACACCCGGTTGACCCGCCCGCCGGGAAGCTCGGTCATGGCGGAGGGACGGGGACGGGCCACGCGCCCCTCGGTGCCACCGGCGGGAGCCACCCTGGGTTTGGGCGAGGGCGAGTAGGCGGCGCCGGAAGAGGCGGCCGGAGGAGGCACCTCCCGGATGGCGTCGGTGCGCTGACGAGGCGTTTTGCCTTCCTGTGGTGAAGCACCACAGATGCCTGAGGCCAGGACCAGGGCCGCGAACACGGATGTTGCGCGGGATTGCGGGAAACGGAGTCGCATGGGGTGCCTCCTTGGGTGGGTTTGATGTCTTTCATGCCAGAGCCGTGCCACCCGCCAGCCCATGTCCGCCCGCAGACCGCCAAGGCGGTATCCTGGCGGATTCAAGCATGGGGGCGTTCACGTGTTCGGCAAGATCCAGCACATCCATTTCGTGGGCATCGGCGGCATCGGGATGTCCGGCATCGCCGAGGTGCTCGCCAACCTGGGCTACCAGGTCTCCGGCTCCGACCTGAAGGAAAGCACCGTCACCCAGCGCCTCCGCGGCCTGGGCATCACCGTGCACCTGGGCCACCACGGCCGCGCCATCGAAGGCGCCCAGGTTGTGGTGATCAGCTCCGCCGTCAAGGGCGACAACCCCGAGGTGGTCGCGGCCCACGCCGCGAAGGTGCCGGTCATCCCCCGCGGCGAGATGCTCGCGGAGTTGATGCGGATGAAGTACGGCGTCGCCGTGGCGGGCTCCCACGGCAAGACCACCACCACCAGCATGGTGGCTCAGGTGCTCAGCCAGGGCGGCATCGACCCCACCATCGTCATCGGCGGGAAGCTCGGCACCATCGGCAGCAACGCCAAGCTGGGCAAGGGCCCCTTCCTGGTGGCGGAGGCCGACGAGAGCGACGGCAGCTTCCTCATGCTGAACCCGACGCTGGCCACCATCACCAACATTGATCGCGAACACCTGGACCACTACAAGGACCTGGAGGAGATCCAGGATGCCTTCGTGGCCTTCGCCAACAAGGTGCCGTTCTACGGATCCGTGTTCCTCTGCATGGACGACCCGCACGCCGCCGCCGTCCGCCCGCGGCTCAAGCGCCAGGTGCGCACCTACGGCACCCACCCCCAGGTGGACATCCGCGCCCGCGACATCCGGCAGGAGGGCTTCCGTACCTTCTTCAAGGTGACGGCCCACGGCGAGGACCTGGGCGCCTTCAGCCTGGGCGTGCCCGGACACCACATGGTGCTCAACGCCCTCGCGGCCATCGGCATCGCCCTCGAGCTGAACGTCGAGCACGAGGTCATCCGCGCCAGCCTCTCCAGCTTCACCGGCGCCGACCGGCGCTTCCACCTGAAGGGCGAGAAGGGCGGCGTGCTGGTGGTGGACGACTACGGCCACCATCCCACCGAGATATCCGCCACCCTGGCCGCGGCCCGCGCGGGGTTCCCCGACCGCCGCATCGTGGCGGCCTTCCAGCCCCACCGCTACAGCCGCACGAAGGCCCTGCTCGAGGAATTCGGGACCGCCTTCTTCGAGGC
>JAFJUR010000142.1 GCA_017859995.1 Holophagaceae bacterium
CCTCGCAACGCATGCGTTGCGAGGATCTAGGGTCGCGCTGCGCGCACACCCCCAGGCCCCTACGCGTAGCCCCGGCGAGGCCGGTGGGTGGAACACGGATGCCTCGGTGCCATCTCTGGGGACTCCGCGCCTCGGTGGTGGATCCTTGGCGATCGAACGCGACACGCCTTCAGAACATCCGCACCAGGTTGAACCCCAGGGTCCAGTCGCCGGCGCGGCGCGGGCCGCCCGCGTAGTCGCCGCCCAGCACCTGGTGGGCCGTGGTGCCGGTGGCCGTCGTGGCGAGCAGGGTGAAGCGGTGGCCCCGGGTGGCGTAGCGGTAGCCCAGGCCGTAGCCGGGTTCGTAGCGGGCCGAGTCGAGCCTTGCGGGACGCGGATAGACCTCGCCCAGGATCGCGTGACCCTCCAGGAAGGTCCAGGTGAGGCCCGCCCCGGCGGTGAGCAGGCCCTTGTCCTGGGTGGAGGTGCGGGAGAGCCAGGTGGGCACGAGGCGGAAGATCACGGATCCCAGGGGGGCCTCCACGGGGAGCTGAGCGGCCACCCCGGTGATGCCGAGGGTGCCGCCGGGAAGCACTGTGCGCTCCACACCCTCGTCGAAGCGCTCCACCCGCAGGGACGCCCGCAGGCGCGGTCCCGCGAGAAGCCGCTGCTGGAGCGCCAGCACCAGGGTCTTGTTGTCCGCGGTGCGGTAGATCTGGGCGTTGAGGCCGGGGAGGGCGCCGATGCCCAGGTCGAGGCCGAAGCCCGCGTAGTTGCCGCCGTCCAGGCCAAACAGGTCCTTCGAGTGGCCCCGGGCCGGCTCCGTGAACCGGTGCGTGAACCGGATGGCGGGCCGCCAGCCCTCGACCATCGAGGCGGTGGGCAGGCTGAGGCCCAGGGGCACCTCGGATTCCTGGGCGGCCTCCTGGGCCAGGGCGGCCGGCGCCAGCAGGCAGGCGAGGAGGCCGAGAACACGGGGGGCGGGGCGGAAGCGCACGGAGACTCCGGAAGAAGGTGGGAGGGGGACCTTCGCCACGATGGATCCGGTGCCACCGGCCTCCCAGATCCGGTTCCGGATTCCCGACCCCTCCGGGCTTCCGCGGGACCCGGATCGGCCCCATCCTCGGGGCACTTCCCCCGTCCCGCATCACCGGAGGGCCCATGCCAACCTGGAACCACCTGCACCCAGCCCTGGTCCATTTCCCCATCGCCCTGCTGCTGGTCGCGCCACTGCTGGTGGTGGCGGGCCTGGCCTGGCCCGCCCAGCGCCGGGGCCTGCACACCGCGGCGCTGATCCTGCTGGGCCTCGGTTTTGCCGGGCTCGTGCTGGCCCTGCTCAGCGGTGAGGCGGTGACCCGCTACGCCCGGGCCACGGCGGACCTGCAGGCCAGCGTGCGCGACCATGAGCTGGCGGCCCAGTGGACGACCCTGCTGTTCGCCGGGATCTGCCCGGCCTTCGCGGTGCTCTGGGCCCTGCCGCTGCTGCGCAAGCGGCCCCTGGCCCGGGCCCTGGACCTGGGCCTCATGGCGCTGTGGCTCCTGCTCGCGACGGCGGGCGCCCTGGCACTGGCGCGCACGGCCCACGCCGGCGGACACCTGGTGCACGACCTGCACACGCACGCGGCCCCGGAGCCACGCGTGGAGTGAAGGGCGGAGGTCAGTGGCAGGCGTGGAGGGCGGATGGAAGCAGGGGCGGGAAGGCGGCGCACCCGTTACCATCTCCCATGCCTCCGCGCCTCCTCGCCTCGCTGCTGCTCCTCGGATTCGCCTCGGGCCTTCCGCTCTTCCTCACCGGATCCACGCTCAAGGCCTGGATGACGGACGAGGGCCTGAGCCTCGCCACCATCGGGCTCTTCAGCTTCGTGACGCTGCCCTACAGCCTGAAGGTCTTCTGGGCGCCCTTCCTGGATCGCTTCGCCCTGCCGGGCCTGGGCCGGCGCCGGGGCTGGATGATGCTCATGCAGCTCGGCATGGCTCTGGCGCTCGCCGCGCTCGCCTTCACCCAGCCCCACCTCGACCTGCAGCGGGTGGTGGTGCTGGCTCTGGCAGTGGCCGTCACCAGCGCGACCTTCGACATCGCCGTGGACGCCTGGCGGGCCGAGGCCCTCGACGTGAAGCACCTGGGCCTCGGAAACAGCCTCCACATCGCCACGTACCGCGTGGCCATGCTGGTGAGCGGCGGCCTCGCCCTGATCCTCGCCCAGACCCTCGGCTGGCGGGCCACGTACCTCGGCATGGCCCTGCTCACCCTCATGGGCATGGCCGGCACCTGGCTCGCCGCCAACACGGATGGGGCGGCGAAGCCCCCCCGCACCCTCCAGGAGGCCATCGTGGGTCCCCTGAAGGACCTCCTCTCAAGGAAGGGCATCGGCTACCTCCTGGCCTTCGCCGTGTTCTACAAGCTGGGCGACTGGCTGGCGGAATCCATGACCATCCCCTTCCTCCTGCGGGGCATGGCGTTCTCCAAGATGGAGATCGGCTTCGTCCAGAAGACCACGGCCATGGTGGCCATCATCCTAGGCGGGCTGCTCGGGGGCTGGATGCTCACCCGCATGAGCCTGCGGAAGGCGCTCTGGATCTGTGGGTTCGTGCAGGCGGGCAGCATCCTGGGGTTCTGGGCCATCTCGCTGCTGGGGCGCCACCTGCCCCTGCTGGTGGCGGCGAACACGCTGGAGAATCTGGCGTACGGCATGGGCGGCAGCGCCTTCGCGGCCCTGCTCATGGGCGCCTGCAACCGCAGCTACACCGGCACCCAGTACGCGCTCTTCAGCGCCCTCATGGCCCTGCCGCGCACGCTCTTCGCGGGGCTGACGGGCTTCATGGCGGACTGGTACGGCTGGAAGCTCTACTTCCCCGTCTGCGCCGCGGCGGCCATTCCGGGCCTGCTGCTGCTGCTGCTGTGGGACCGCTGGGGCCTGCCGGAACCCGACGAATCCGGCTCGTGACCGGGCCTACCGGGCGATGGGCCGGCTGGCCTGGCGCCAGGCCCGCATGCCGCCCCGCATGACGTAGACCCAGGTAAAGCCCCGGCTGGCGAGCAGGTCCAGGGCCTGGTGGGACAGCACGTCCGTCTCGTCCACCAGCACCAGGGCCCGCCGGGCCTGGGGATCGGGGGCCTTGAAGCGGGAGGCCAGCTCCTGGAAGGGCACGTGCATGCAGCCGCGGATGTGTCCCGTCTTGAAGGCGTCGGGCTCGCGGATGTCGACCACCAGGGCGCCGGAGCCCAGGAGCAGCTCTTCCACCTGCATGGGGTCGAGGACGGGCCGGCCCTTGGCCCGGCGGTGCGAGGCCAGGCGCGGCGTGGCCACGAGCAGCAAGATCAGCAGGCAGACCACGGCGAAGCCGAGGCCGGGGAGGAAGGGGTATTCCTTCATCCAGCCTTCGAGGGTGGCGGGTGCAAGGGCGGCGGCGAGCATGGATCCCCCGGGGTGGAAGCCCTGCCGGGATGATGCGCCCGCCTCAGAACTCCGGCAAGCCCAGGGATCTCGCCAGGGCGCGGAAGGGTTCGGGAATGGGCGCCTCGGCGTTGATGCGGGCCCCAGTGACAGGATGGTCCACCGAGAGCTTCCAGGCGTGGAGGAGGGGGTGGGGCAGCAGAAGGGCGCCGCCATCCACATCCTTCCAGCGGCCGGGGCCACCGTAGAGGGGATCGCCCATGAGCGGGGCCCGGAGGTGGGCCAGGTGCACGCGGATCTGGTGGGTGCGACCCGTCAGCAGCTCGCACTCCACTAGGGCGATGCTCGTGGTGCGGGCCAGCACGCGGATGCGGGTCTGTGCGGGGCGCCCGCCGGCGGCCACCACCATGCGCAGGCGATCCTGCTTGTGGCGCGCGATGGGCTCGTCCACCAGCAGGCTGCCCAGCTGCGGCAGCCGGGGCGAGTGGCGCACCAGGGCCAGGTAGCGCTTCTCCACGGTACGGGCCTTGAACTGGGCCTGGATGGCCCGCTGGGCCTCCGCGGTCTTGGCGAGGCAGAGGCAGCCGGTGGTGTAGCGGTCCAGCCGGTGCACGAGGCCCGGCCAGCCCGTGGCCAGCTCCTCGGCGTCTTCCAGGTCTTCGCCGTCGGCTTCCACCACCACAGGGGCCTTGAGGCGGTGCAGGAGGGCGTTCACCACGGTCCCCCCCGCATGGCCGGGCCCGGGGTGCACCACCATGCCGCTGGGCTTGTCCACGATCCACAGGTGGGCGTCCTCGAAGAGCGAGGGCAGGGGCAGGTCCTCCGCCTCCAGGTGGGCGGCCGGGGGTGCGAGCGCCGGCAGCTCGGTCTCGATCAGGTCGCCCGGGCGCAGCTTCACCCCACCCTTGGTCACGGCCTGGCCGTTCACCTTCACGTCACCGGTGCGGACGTGCACATCCCACTTCGCGCGGGGGATCTCGGGGAAGCGGTCCGCCAGGAAACGGTCCAGGCGCGGGGCGCCTTCTTCGGCGCACAGACTGATCATCGCGTCTCCTTCCGGCGTTGCCAGAACATCCAGAGGCCCAGGCCCAGCAACATGAAGGCGAGGCCCGTGAGCCGGCCGGTGCTGAGCCAGACCCAGCCCAGCCACCCGGTGCCCCGGTCCACGTCGCCGCGCCAGGTTTCGGTGACCACGCGGCCGAAGCCCTCCACCAGGAAGTAGAGGGCGAAGATCTGGCCCTGGAAAGTCCGCTTGGGGCGGGCCAGCAGCAGGACGGCCATGACGCCGAGGTTGGCGAGGGTGTTGTAGAGCTGCACGGGGTGCAGGGGGACGCCGAGGGGCGTGCCGCTGAAGGTGAAGGCGATGGGATTGGTGAAGGTGGTGGCCCAGGGCAGGTGGCTCTCGGTGCCGTAGCAGCAGCCGGCAGAGAAGCAGCCCAGGCGGCCGATGGCCTGGCCCAGGGCCACTCCGGGCACCAGGGCGTCGCCGGTGATCCGCAGGGGCAGGCCCTGGCCCTTGCGCAGCTTCCAGAAGAAGACAGCCGTGGCGGCGATGATGCCGCCGTGGATGGCGCCGCCGGCCCGGAGGGTGCCGAGGGAGAACACCTCGCGGAGGGGGGCGCCGTTGATCAGGTCCACCACGATCATCAGGAGCTTCGAGCCGAGGATGGCCGAGATGAGCATGGCGATGGCCAGGTCGGTGATGGCCGCGGGGGCCAGGCCATCCAGCTTCGCCTGGCGCCGGGCGAGGCCCGTGCCGGCGAAGAAGGCGATGGCCAGGAGCAGCCCGTAGGTGCCCAGGGGGAAGGAGCCGATCTCAAGCAGGACTGGGTGCATGGCGGGATTCCGAACGGATGACTGGAAAGAGGAGGCGGTTGGCTGAAGACTGGGAGGGAGAAGAGGAGATCCCCATGTCCCGGACCGTGACGACCCTGAGCGCGCAGGATCTGGCCGAACGTCTGGGCGGCACCCTGGAGCATTGTCCCCCGGATCGCCCCATTTCCGAAGTGAAGCCGCTGGAGGAGGCGGGGAGCGGCTCCGTGTCCTTCCTCGCCAACCCCAAGTACGCCGCCAAGGCCAGGGAGAGCGCCGCGGGCCTGATCTTCGCGGATGCCGCGGTGGACCTGGGCGACCGGCCCGTGCTGCGGGTGAAGCATCCCTACTGGGCCTTCGCCCAGGCCATCGGCTGGCTGCATCCCGAACCCACGCCGGAGTGGGGCGCCGCGCCGGTGCATCCCACGGCCGTGATCGGCGAAGGCTGCCGCGTGGCGCCCGGCGTCACGGTAGGGGCCCGGACGGTGCTGGGACAGGACTGCGTCCTCCACCCCGGCGTGCACGTGGGTGACGATTGCGTGCTGGGTGATGGCTGCGAGCTCTTTCCCGGCGCGGTGCTCTACCGGCGTACGAAGCTCGGCGACCGGGTGACCATCCACGCCAACTCCGTGGTGGGCAGCGACGGCTACGGCTATGTGCTGGTGGAGGGCCGCCACGCGAAGATTCCCCAGGTGGGCTGGGTGGAGCTGGGCGATGATGTGGAGATCGGCGCCTGCGTCTGCATCGACCGCGGCGTGCTGGGACCGACCCGCATCGGCACCGGCACCAAGATCGACAACCAGGTGCAGGTGGGCCACAACGTGCAGGTGGGGAGCCACTGCCTGTTGGTGAGCCAGACCGGCATCAGCGGCTCCACCAAGCTCGGCGACTACGTGACCCTGGCGGGCAAGGTGGGCGTGGTGGGCCACATCGAGATCGGCAGCCGCACCGTCGTGGGCGGCAACAGCGTGGTGGCCAAGAGCCTGCCCGAGGGCAGCTTCGTCGCGGGCTTCCCCGCCCGGCCCTACAAGGAGTGGGCCGAGGCCCAGGCCGCGCTCAACCGCCTGCCGCGCTTCATGCGCCAGGCCCGCCAGGCTGGTGCGCGGCAGGGCTGATCACTCGCCCAGGCAGGCCCGGATGCGCTGGATGAGGTCGCCGGGGCTGTAGGGCTTCTGCAGGAAGTGCAGGGGCCCGTGGCGCTGGAGGTTGCCGGCCACCTCGGCGCTGCTGTAGCCGCTGGAGAGGAGCACGGGCACCTGGGACGCGCCGTCGGCCTCGCCGCGCAGCGCGGCGAGCACCTCGTCGCCGCCCATGATCGGCATGGTGAGGTCGAGCACGATGGCCCGGATGGCCGCCGCGTTCTCCCGGTAGGCCCGCAGGCCGTCTCGCCCGTTGGTGGCGGTCTGCACCGTGAAGCCGCAGCGTTCCAGGGTGGCGATGGCGACACTGCGCACGGATTCCTCGTCGTCCACGACCAGGATCGTGCCCTGGCTCTGATAGGCCTGGGCGGGTGGATTCTGCCAGTCCTCGGTGCTGCCGGGCTTGTCCGAAGGCGGGAAGAGCAGGCGGAAGGTCGTGCCGTGGCCGGGCTGGGTGTCCACTTGGACGGCCCCGTGGTGGCCGCGCATGATGCCCAGCACCGCCGCCAGGCCCAGGCCCCGGCCGGTGAACTTGGTGGAGAAGAAGGGATCGAAGATGCGCTCGAGGGTGGTTCCGTCCATGCCGGAGCCGGTGTCGATGACTTCCAGGAAGACGGCCCTCCCCTCGGGCGGCGTGCCGGCGAGGCAGGGGGTGAGGGGGCCGCTCGCCATGGTCCCGGTCGAGATCGTGATCCGTCCCGCGCGGTCGCCCAGGGCATCCGAGGCATTGGTGATCAGGTTCATGATCACCTGGCGGATCTGGGTGGCATCCGCCTCGATGGCGGGCAGGTCCGGCGCGTAGTGATGCTCGAGCTGGGCCTTCTTGGAGATGACGGTCTCCAGGAGGCTTTCCATCTCGTCCACCAGGCGGGAGAGGGAGAGGGGCTCCACATGGAACTTGCCCCGGCCGGAGTAGGCCAGCAGCTGGTTGGTGAGATCCGCCGCGCGGGTGGCGGCCATCTCGATCTGCTGGAGGCGGCGGCGCAGCGGGGGCTCCAGCCCGAGCTCCATGAGGGCGAGGCCCGCGTGGCCCATGATGCCCATGAGCAGGTTGTTGAAGTCGTGGGCGATGCCGCCGGCCAGCACGCCGAGGCTCTCC
>JAFJUR010000029.1 GCA_017859995.1 Holophagaceae bacterium
CGCTCGGAAGGCTCCTTATCGCCGGCAGCGGCTGTTCCAGCAGATTGACTGGGGCCGCGCCCAGGGCGGTCCAGGCGGAAGCCTCGATGGCGCAGGTGGCGGCGGCTTCAGGCTGCAGGTTCACCAGCACCAGCACCTGGTCAGCCCCCTCGGCCGAGGTGCGCAGCAGTGCCAGGACCGATGCGTCCCCGGCGCTGAGGCGGCGCACATCCGCGCCATCGAAGAAGCAGGGGTGGTTCGCGAGCAGGCGGTTCAGGACGGCCAGCTCCGCCACGAGGTTCGGCTCGGCACCCCAGGCCAGATCCCGGGCCTCATGCACATCCACCTTCTCGGTGGCGAGCCATTCCGCGCCGGCGGTGAAGCCGAAGCCGCCGTTCTGGCCGCTCAGGGCACAGAGGCGGTGGCGCAAACGGGCCCACGCCGAGCCGCGCTCCGCCAGCCGCCGGTTGTCGTGGGTCTCGCTGTAGTGCACCAGCAGGCCCGTGGATACCCCCTGGCGCAGGCAGTGGTCGAGGTAGGCGGCCACCTCGGCGGGGTGGTGGTTCTGGAAGAGCTCCGAGTAGGCCCAGTGCATGCCCCCGTCGGTCAGCAGGGTCTCCGTGGTCTCCCAGCCGCCTCCGAGTCCCTCCAGCAGAAAGACGGTGTCGGGATAGGCCTGGTGAACCTTCGCGGTGATGTACTGCCAGGCGGGCAGGGGCACCATGTAGCCGGCGTCGCAGCGGAACCCGTCCACGCCGCGTCCGCACCAGGTGAGCAGGGCGCGCGCCACCGTGTCCCACAGCGCGGGGCTGCCCTGGTCCAGCTCCACCAGATCCTCCCAGGTGGTGCCCCAGGCGCCCGGACTGTGGAAGGTGCCGTCCGGATTGCGCCGGAACCATTCGGGCCGGAATTCCAGCAGGCGCGAACCCCAGCCCGTGTGGTTCACCAGAATGTCGAGCAGCACCTGGCCATTCCGCTGGTGGACAGCCTCTGTCAATTCCATGAACTGCTGCTCGCCGGTGGTGCGCCGGTCGAAAGCCACCAGGGCCGGGTCGATGGCCGTGAGATCGAGCTGGGCATAGGGGCTGCCGAAGCGGCCCATGCGGGCGTACGTGGTGGGCACGGGACCCACGGGCAGCAGGTGCAGGATGCGGCTGCCCAGCCGTTCGAAGATGTGGGGCACGGCGGCGGTGAGGTCCCGCAGCCCGCCCGATGGCGGAATGACAGCGTAGCCGCGGTCATCCAGGGCCCTGATGGCCGCCGCCAGATCCGGCCGCTGGCGGGCGGCGGCTCCGCCGAACATGCGGGGGAAGGCGCAGTAGATCGTGTTGGCGGTGCGCAGGCGGTCCGGGTGGATGCTGAGGGAGACGTCCTCCCCTTCCGGCCAGTGCTGCCGGCCCTCTGGATCGACGCAGTAGGCCTTGGCGCGGAAGGAACCAGCCTCGGTGAGGGCGAGGTCGAGGGCCCAGCCATCGGCCATATCCCGCAAGGCGATGTCGCGCCAGGAGGCCCCGGCGGGCACGCCCCGCCGGGCGCCGGCCTGGGCCAGGATCTCCTCGCGGACCCGGCCGCCCCGGGTGAGGTTGGTGCGGAGGAAGGCCCGCCAGCCGGCGGCGCCGGGCTGCGGGTGCGCCAGCGAAAACACCACCCGGTCCCCCACGAAGCGGAGTGCTTGCGTGCCGGGGGACGGGGTCATGGTGGGGTGGGACATGGGAGCTTCAGCCGCCGAATGGGGCGAAGGGGGAAGACCTACTCGATGGGCAGGCGGCCCTGGCCCATGCGGATGATCGCGGGCACGTGCAGGTCGTCGGCGCCACCGGGCAGCTCGCCGCTGGGGGTGGGAGCCTGGGGCAGGAGGCGCGTGGGCGTGGGCCCCTGCAGCTCGCCGGCCGGGGCCTCGCCGTAGATCCGCCCGCTCACCACATTGGCAGGCAGGGGCTGGGAGGCGATGGCCGAGTAGGTGGAGCCGGTTGCCTCGCTGGGCGCGCCCAGGTGGAGGCTGATGCGGCGCTCCTCCAGGAGGCGCTCCTCCTGGTCGAAGCCGCTGGCCAGCACGGTGACCAGCACGCGGTCCTCCATGCCTTCGGCCTCGACCGTGCAGGCCTTGATGTCAGGCCGGCCTGCGTAGTGCTCCTGCAGGTAGTTCATGGCGGTCTCGATGGCCGAGGCCTCCATGACCTCCCAATCGGCGGTGATGGACACCATCACGTTGGCGGCGGCGCCGCTCTGGGCGCGCTCGAGCAGGGGGCAGGCCAGGGCCTTCTTCAGGGCGTCCATGACCGCCTCCTCGCCGCGGCCCGCGCCGGTGCCGATGAGCGCCTCGCCGCCGTCGCGCAGCACGGCCTCCACGTCGGCGAAGTCGCCGTTGATGATGCCGGGCTTGAGGATGAGGTCGGCGATGCCCCGCACGCCCTGGATGAGCACGCCGTCGGCGACGCGGAAGGCCTCCTTCATGGTCACGCGGGCGTCGCAGACGTTCTTCAGGCGCTCGTTGCTGACCACGATCACGGTGTCGGCGGTTTCCCGCAGCTTGCCGAGGCCGGCGAGGGCGAGGTCACCCTTCTTGCGGCCCTCCCAGGCGAAGGGTGTGAGCACCACGGCCACGGTGAGCGCGCCCAGCTCCCGGGCGTAGCTGGCCAGCACCGGCGCGGCGCCAGTGCCCGTGCCGCCGCCCATGCCCGCGGTGATGAAGATCATGTCGGCGCCCTGGAGCGCGGCGAGCACCTCCTCGCGGCTCTCCTCGGCCGCCACGGAGCCGCGTTCGGCGCTGCCGCCGGCGCCCAGGCCGCGGCTGCTCTGGGGTCCCAAGGGCAGCTTCAGGTGGGCCTTGCTCTGGGCGAGGCTCTGCTGGTCGGTGTTCATGGCGATGAACTGCACGCCGGTGACGCCGCTGTCGATCATGCGGTTGATGGCGTTGCAGCCCGCGCCGCCCACGCCGAGCACCTTGATGTTGGCGCCGGGGAGGCTGTGGGGGCAGGGAAGGAAGGGGGTCTCGGACATCGGGGCTCCCGAGTGGGGGGAATTTCAGAAGGCAGGATTCACCACGGAGACACGGAGAACACTGAGGAAAGGCACGGAGAAGGGCACTGAGAAAGGTGGCTTAGACAAGCACGGAGGGCTACAGGACTCGGCGGACGATGCCGTCTTTCATGATTGGAACATTGAAATTCAGCAGGAGGCCCACGCGCATCTTGGTCAATTTCAAGTAGGTCATCAGCTGGGCTTCATGAACGGGAAGAATGCCCTCCTGGCTTTTCAGCTCGACGATGATCTTGCCTTCGATCACGAGGTCCAGGCGGAAGGCTGCGCCGACGTGGAGGCCTTTGTATTCCAGGGGAAGGTGCACCTGCCGCTGGAACGAAAGCCCGCGGAGTGCGAATTCATGGCAGAGACAGGCTTCGTAGGTCGACTCAAGGAGGCCAGGGCCGAGGTGCTTGTGGACCTCGATGGCGGCCCCGAGCACTTTCTCCGTGATCTCTCCGTGAATCAGGTCTCCGTGCACTCCGTGTCTCCGTGGTGAATCGTTCAGAACAGCTTCTTGAATCGGCCCAGGAGTCCGTCGCTGCGGTCCTGCTTGCCGCGGGTTTCATTCATGTCGCGGGAGAGCGCCTTGACGGCGCCGAGCGCGTTCACGAAGAAGGGATTGCCGGTGGCCTGGGGCAGGCCCACCACGCCCTGAATGCGGCCCAGCACCACGCGGGGCCGGCCGAGCAGGGTCTGGGCGAGGATGGGCAGGTGGGTGAGCAGCGCGCCGCCGCCCACCAGGTGCACGCCGCCGTGGATCTCGTGCATGAGGCCCGTGCGGCCCATCTCGGCCAGCACCAGGTTCAGCAGCTCCGCGGCCCGGGCCTGCAGAACCTCGGCGATCTCGCGGCGCGACACCAGGCGGCCCTCTTCTTCGAGCTCGATGGATTCTTCGGCGGGCACGTGACTGGGCAGCACGGTGCCGAAGCGCATCTTGATGCGCTCAGAGGCGGCAATGCCGCCCAGGTGCTTGGTGATCTCCAGGTCGCGGGTGAAGTGCGCGCCGCCGATGGGGATCACGGCGGAATGGAACAGGGTGCCGTGCAGGAAGATGCCCAGATGGGTGAGCTGCTCGCCGATGTCCACCACCACCGCGCCGTTCTCGCGGTCCTCGCGGGAAAGCACCGCCTCGGCGCTGGCGAGCGGCGAGTACATCAGCTCTGCGCCGTGCAGGCCGGCGTTCTTCAGCGCCAGCTGGATGTTCATGATCACCGGGCTGGGCGCCACGATGATGCGGACCTCAGCCTCCAGCGTTTCGCCGAACATGGAGACGGGGTTGCGGATGTCGCGCTGGCCCTTGATGTGGAACATCTGCGGGATGCGGTGGAGGACCAGTTCCTCCTTGGCGAGCTTGCAGCCGTTGGTGGCCTGCTCCAGCACGCGGTCGCGGTCGGCGGCGGTGATGATCTTGTCGCCGCTGCTGATGGTGATGGAGTCGCGGAGGTTCTCGCCCTTGAACTGGATGCCGTCCACGGCCACGCGGATGCCGTCCACCTTGGCCTGGCCTGCGGTGTTCATGGCCTCCTCCACCGCCCGCACGATGGCGCGGGTGCTGAGGTCCATGTCGGTGATCTGGCCCTGGGTCATGCCGCCCTGGGGCGAGGCCTGGCCGGTGCCGGTCACGTTGAGGGTTCCGTCTTCCTCCTGGACGGCGACCACCGCCACCACTTTGCTTGCACCTAGGTCGAGTCCGAGGAGAACGGCGCGCTGCTGCATGAAAGTCCTTTTCCTTGCTCTAGGTTTATACCAGTTCCCCCCGCGAAATCGAGGATTCGTCGCGGCAAAAACATGGATTTCTTCCGGGTCAGGTCAGCGCGGCGGCTTTGCCGGAGCCGAGGCGTCCTCGGGTTCGCCCACGGCCACCTCGTCATCCCACCGGAGGTCGATGTACCGGAGCCGGGCCAGATCCGGTCGCTGGGAAAGCCGGTCGACGAAGAGTCCCTGAAAATTGGGCACGTTTTTCGTCACATCCTGGCGGGAAAGGTAGATGGGAGCCGGGAGGCCATCGATGTAGGCCACGGGCCCCTTCGGACTATCCCGGAGTTCGGTGATCCGGTCGTAAAAACCCTGCTGTTTCTCGCGGAGGATCCGAGCGGCGCTCACCAGGCGGGCCAGTCCATGGTCTGTCTGACTGGCAGGATCCACCACCACAGGAATGGGATTTAAATTGGCCTGATTGACCCGATCGAGCAGGACCCCGTCGTCGGAGACCAGGAACACGCCGTTGGGGCGGATGAGCCAGAGCACGGGCTGGCGCTCCTCGATGGCCAGGCTCAGGCGGTCGGGCGGGTCCTTGCGGATCTGCAGGCCCCGCACCCAGCGCTTGGCCTCCACCTGGGCCCTGAGCTCCTCCGCGTCCACCCAGAAGAGGGGCTTGCCCAGCACCAGCTGCTCGGCCAGCTTCTGGATCTCAGCCTGGCGCTGCCCCCGGCAGCCGCTCACGTTCACCTGCTCGATGATGAGCTTCTGGAGGCCCAGGTACCGGGTGCCCAGCTCCATGAGCCCCCAGCCCGCGAGGCCCAGCACCGCCAGGGTGATGCCAGCCCGGGCCCAGGGGAGCCAGGGTCGCTTGGGACGGGTGCGGGGAAGCATGGACACGGGGTCAGTCTACCGCCTGCGGGGGGGAGGCTGGCGGCTGCGATCCGAGTCTGGGCGCCAGACTCATCCGTGCCAGATCTCCACTTCCGGTTCCAGGTCCACGCCGGACTGCTCCAGGACCCGCGCCCGGACCGTGTCCATCAGCTCGGCGAATTCGGCGGCGGTGGCGTGGCCGTGGTTGATGAGGAAGTTGGCGTGCTCGGGGCTCACCTCCGCGTCGCCGACGCGCAGGCCTTTCAAACCCGCCTCGTCGATGAGCCGGCCGGCGCTTAGCCCGGGCGGGTTCTTGAAGATGCAGCCGGCATTGCGCTTCGAGAGGGGCTGGCTGGTGCCGCGCTTCGCCCGGTACTCGGCCACCTGCGCGCGGATGGCCTGTGGATCGCCCGGCGCCAGGGCGGCCGTGGCGGAGAGCACCACGCGGCCGCCGGTCAGAAAGCTCCAGCGGTAGCGGAATTCGCCGGGATCGGGGGCCTTCTCCACCAGGTCGCCCTCGGGGGTGAGGAAGCGGTAGCGGGCGAGCACGTCTACCCACTCGCGGCTATAGGCGCCGGCGTTCATGCGGATGGCCCCGCCGAGGGAACCGGGGATGCCGCTTGCGAATTCCAGCCCGCTGAGCCCCGCCGCCGCCGCCGCCTCGGCCAGGGCGATGTGGCCGTGGCTGGCGGGGGCCGAGAGGTGGTCGCCCTGCCGGGTGATCGTCTTGGGAAGGGCCAGGCGCAGCACGGGGCTGGCGAGGTCGCCGAGCACCACCAGGTTCGAGCCGCCCCCGAGCACACGCCACGGCAGGCCCTCCCGGGCGCAGGCCCGGACGAAGGCCTGGGCCTCCGCTTCCGTGGTGGGCTCAAAGAGCCAGCGGCAGAGGCCGCCCACGCCCAGGGTGGTGAGGCGGGCGAAGGGCACGTCCCGGCGATGCGGGACGCGCAGCAGATCATCGGGGAGCGGGCGCGTCATCGGCTCCAGTATGGACGAACGCGCCCTCAGGGCTTCGGGCCCGGCGCGAGGGACGCGAGCACCATGCTGAGCAGGCCGCCGATCATGGCGCGCAGCTCCTCCACGGAGGCGGCCGTCTGCTTGAAGCCGTGGACGGCCCGGGTGAGGATGCGGGCGATCTCGTCCGGTGGCGGCTGATTGACGGCCTCGGCGCAGAGCGGGGCCAGGATGGCCGCCACCTCGGCTTCGAAGGCCCGGGAGCCCTGGTCGATGGCCTCCCGGGCGAACTCGAAGCCGCAGTCGATGAGCTCCTTGGCGTCCGGGGTGGCGGTCAGTAGGCCGAAGGGGCGCACCGCCCAGATCTCGAAGGCGAAGCGCAGCTGGGCCTCCGGCGAGGTGTGGGCGGACAGGCCTTCCCGGAGGTCGCTCAAGGATTGGCCCGCGAAGGTCCGCAAGACCTCCTGGAAGAGGTTCTCCTTGTTGCAGAAGTGGAGGTACAGCGCGGGCCGGGAGATGCCGGCGGCAGTGGCGATGTCGCCCATGGTGACCCGCCGGAAGCCGTAGCGGAGGAACACCGCCTGGGCGGCTTCCAGAACTTTGGCCTTCTTTGCTTCCCGCATGGAAAGAGTATTGACAATATTCGTCAAAATGTCAATACTGGCCTTTTGACATTATTTGTAAAAACGTCAAATTCTTTGGAGTCTGATTCATGGCCATCAGCGGCCGCCGCCGGAAAGCCTTGATCCTGCTCCTCCTGACCGCCGTGGCAGGCGTCTGGTGGAGCGCCGAACCGACCTTCCATGACACAAGGAGGCTGCGCATGCAGCGATCACCCCAATGGCGCGACGGGCGCTTCCGCAACCCTCAGCCCCTGTGGAACGACTTCCTGGGCGCCTTCGCCAGCATCCTGAAGCGGGATGCGAACTCGACGCCCAAGGCGGCTCTGCCGGCGATCCGGCCCCAGGCCTCCGAGTTGGCTTCGGCCCCGGCCAGCGGCCTGCGCGCCACCTGGCTGGGCCATTCCACGGTGATGCTGGACGTGGATGGCGTCCGGATCCTGACCGATCCGGTGTGGGGCAAGCGTGCCTCCCCGCTCGGATGGGCGGGACCGCGCCGCTTCTACGCGCCTCTGATCCCCCTCGAGGCGGTTCCGATTCCCCAGGTGGTGGCCATCTCCCACGACCACTACGACCACCTGGACCGCGAGACGATCCGGCGCATCCGGGCCTGGGACACGCGCTTCATCGTGCCCCTGGGCGTCGGGGCCCGGCTCGAGGCCTGGGGCGTGCCGGCGGCGCGCATCACCGAGCTCGACTGGTGGGAGGCCACCCGCGTGGGCGACCTGGAGGTGACCCTCACGCCCGCCCGCCACGCCTCGGGCCGAAGCCTCTTCGACAAGGACCGGACGCTCTGGGGCGGCTTCGCCTTCCGGGGCCCCGCCCACCGGGTCTACTACTCGGGCGACACGGGCATGTTCCCCGGCCTCGCCGACATCGGGACCCGTCTGGGGCCCTTCGACCTCACCCTGATCGAGGCCGGCGCCTACGGCCAGGCCTGGCCGGACTGGCACCTGGGCCCCGAGCAGGCGGTGCAGGCCCACGGCATGGTGCAGGGCAAGGTGCTGCTGCCTGTCCATTGGGGCCTCTTCGACCTCGCCGCCCACGGCTGGACCGAACCCATGGAGCGGGTGCTGGTCGCGGCGGGTCGCGCCGGAATCACCGTGGCCACGCCCCGGCCCGGCGAGGGCTTCGAGCTGGAAACGCTGCCGACGCTCGCGCGTTGGTGGCCCTCGCTTCCCTGGAAATCGGAAGCGGAAGTCCCCATCCGCGCCACGGCCAATGGCCTCAAGCCCCAGACTGTTCCGGGAGGTGCGCGGTGAAGGTCGTTCTCTTCGGCGCCACGGGCATGATCGGTCAGGGCGTCCTGCGGGAATGCCTCCTGGATTCGCGGATCACCCAGGTGGTGACGGTCCTCCGCGGCCCGACGGGCCGGACGCATCCCAAGCTGCGGGAAGTGATTCACCAGGACTTTCTGGACTACGCCGCCATCGAGCATGAATTGACGGATCTGGACGCCTGCTTCTTCTGCCTGGGCGTGTCCTCGGCGGGTCTGGGCGAAGCGGAGTACCACCGCATCACCCACGACGTGACGCTGGCCGCGGCGACCACGCTCGCGCGGCTGAATCCGCAGATGACCTTCGCCTACATCTCGGGCGCGGGCGCCGACAGCACCGAGCGGGGCCGCATCATGTGGGCCCGGGTGAAGGGGCAGACCGAGAACGCCCTTCTGCGGGTGCCCTTCAAGGCCGTTTATCTCTTCCGCCCCGGCGCCATCCGGCCCCTGCACGGCATCACCTCGCGGACCCGCCTGTACCGGGTGCTCTACCGCGTGCTGGCGCCGCTCTTCCCCCTGCTGAAGGCCGTCTCCCCGGACAGCCTCACCACCACCGAGCAGCTTGGGAAAGCGATGATCCATGCGGCCCTGGAAGGCGCGCCCAAGGCCGTGCTGGAGATGCGGGACATCAACCGGATGTGAGGCCTTCCAGCGCCAGCAGCCGCGCCTTCCGCTCCGGCGATCCGAAGGCGCTCCAGCCGCCGGGCCCGTTCGCGGCCACCACGCGGTGGCAGGGCACGAGGATGAGGATGGGGTTGGCCTTCACGGCCTGGCCCACGGCCCGGGCCGCGCCGGGCCGGCCCGCGAGCAGGGCGAGCTCGCCATAGCTGAGGGTCTGGCCGGGGGCTGTGGCGCGCAGGAGGTCGGCCACCTGGCGCTGGAAGGGGGTGAGGCCGGACAGATCCAGCGGGATGCCCGCCAGGTTCTGGGGCTGGCCGCGGAGATGGACCATGAGGCGCCGGACGGCCTCCATCACCCAGGGCGGCGCCTGGCGGGCTTCCTCTGCATCCGGCCCCGCCGCGAACCGGAGGCCGCAGACGCCCCGGGCAGTCCAGGTCAGGCGGATCCGGCCCAGGGCGGTGGCGAAGGTCAGGTGCTGGGGGGCCATGCCGCTAGGATGGCAGGATGCGCTGGCTTGCCATCGACCACGGAACGAAGAAGATCGGCCTCGCCTTCTCGGACGAGCTTGAGATCCTCGCCTCGCCCTTCGAGGTCTGGCCCCAGGAGGAGGCGCGCACCCTCGACCGCCTGGCGCGGCTCTGCAAGGACGAGGGCGTGCAGGCCCTGGCGGTGGGGTTGCCCCGGCACAAGGATGGCGTCGAAAGCGCCACGGCCCCGGCGGCCCGGGCCTTTGGTGAAGCCTTGGCCGCCCGCGCCAACCTGCCCGTGCGCTTCGTGAACGAGCACCTGAGCAGTGCCGAGGCCGAGCGCCTGCTGCGCGAGCGGGGCGTGAAGCCCGAGAAGCGCAAGGCCATGCTGGACGCGGCGGCGGCGGCGGTGATCCTTTCAGAACTGTTGGAAGACCGACGGAGCAGGGGCCTGCGGCCCGGATCTCTGGATTGACTCCGGAGTCGCCGGGTTGGTCGTTCTCAAGCCGACCAGGGGCAGCGTTTGAAACCAGTTCTTCACGCGACGACATGACGGATCATCAGATCAGGTAAGGTACGGACAGGTTCACTCCCGCACGACCAAACCGTTCCGCGATGGGGATGCCCATGGTCCAGGCCCTGAGTCACCGTTTCCCGGTGGATCGCCACAGGAAGCCCTGCGGCCTGGAAAGCGGCCGACCATGAGCGGACCTGTTCCAGGCGATCGATTCAGGGGCGCGGCGGAGGCGGGAACAGGAATCTGGTTCGTGAACACGCCAGGGTGGGCCTCCCGTCTGTTCCGCTACGGACTGGCGCTGATCCTTCCGGCCACCACCCTGGCGCTTCGTCTGTATCTGGGCGATGCCTTCGGAGACCGCCCCCTGCTGGTGGCCTTCCTGTTGCCGATCATCATCTGCGCCTTCATCGGCGGGCAGGGCCCGGGGTTGCTCGCGACCATCGTCACGGCACTGGAGGTGAACCTCTTCCTGATGTCGCCCCGTTTGAAGCTTCAACTCAGCTCAGTCGATGCCGTCCACTGGCTCGTGCTTGTCCTGAACGGCGTGCTGGTGAGCCTTCTCGCCGGGGCCTTGCACCAGGCGCGGCGGAGCGGCGAGGGCACTGAACAGATGATCCTATCCCGCGCCCGGTCCCGCCGGCTCGGTCCGCTACCCCTGGAACTCAGCCGGACAGAGCGCATGCTGGTGGCCCTGACCATGCCCTTTCTGGCCTGCGCGGTGCAGTGGGTTTTCTGGGGGCAGCTCAAGCCGTTCATCTGGTTCCTCTTCTACCCGGCGGTGTTCCTGAGCGCATGGGTGGGGGGATTCGCCGGCGCGATGTCCTCCGGCCTCATCGCCTCGCTCCTGGCTATCGTGTGCTTCTACCTCCCCGCCATGTCCCCGGACAAGGGTTCCGTGGACTACCTGCCCTCGGTGCTGGTCTTCCTGGGGATGGCGGCGCTCTTCGGCCGGATCCACGACCGGCTGGCAGCCTCCGAACAGCGGGTGGTGGAACATCTGGAGACCGAGCGGCGTCTGAAGGAGGACGCGCTGAAATCCCAGGGGGAGCTCCTGGCCCGCATGAGCCGGGTGGCCAAGGTCGGCGGCTGGGCGTTCGATGTGATCAGTGGGGAGGGTGTCTGGACGGATGAGGCGGCGCGGATCTACGACCTCGATCCCGCTGTTCCGGTGAACGTGGGCATGGGCCTGGCCTACCTCCTGCCGGCCAGTCGCGCCCAGCTCGAGCAGGCCTTGGCGGACGCGGTGGCCCTGGCGCGGCCCTTCGATCTGGAGCTTGAGCTGGAGAGCGCCAAGGGCCTCCGCAAGTGGGTGCGGTCCCAGGGCTCTCCGGTGGTGGAGCAGGGCCGCGTGGTCCGCATCATCGGCGCCCTCCAGGATGTCACCGACCGGAAACGGGTCGAGGACCAGCTCCGGTCATCGGAAAAAATGTTCAACCTGGCCTTTGCCCAGAACCCCGCCGCCATCGCCCTGTCCCGGCTGGAGGACGGCATTTTTCTGGATGTGAACGCCACCTGGGAGACCCTGACCGGGCACAGCCGGGAGGATGCGATCGGACGGTCGGCGCGGACCATGGGGATCTGGCCCACGACGGAGGGCGGCCAGCGGTTCGTCCAGCAACTGAGGGACCATGGCGTGGTGCGGGGATGGGAGCAGGCCTTCCTGACGAAGAACGGCGATACCTTCGTGGCGGAACTGGCGGCACAGCTCCTCACCATCCGGGGCGAGGCCTACATCCTCTCGACCTTGGTGGACATCACCCAGCGCTGCCGGGCGGAAGCCGAGCTCCAGGCGAGCCGCGCGAAACTGGAAGCCGCCCTGGCCAGCATGACGGACGCGGTCTTCATCTCTGACCAGGAAGGCCGGTTCATCGAATTCAACGAGGCCTTTGCCACCTTCCACAAGTTCCGCAGCAAGGCGGACTGTGCCCGCACCCTCGCCGAGTACCCCGAGATCCTCGACGTGTTCCTGCCGGACGGATCGCCCGCGCCGTTCGACCAGTGGGCCGTGTCCCGGGCGCTCCGGGGCGAGACGGCGTCGAACGCGGAATACGCCCTGCGCCGGAAGGATACCGGCGAGAGCTGGGTGGGCAGCTACAGTTTCGCGCCCATCAGGGACGAGCACGGCGCCATCGTGGGCTCGGTGGTTGCCGGTCGCGACATCACCGAGCAGAAGCGCACCCAGGATGAGATCGAACGCCTGAACGCCAGCCTGGAACAGCGGGTCGCGGAGCGCACCGCCGAACTCACGGCCGCCAACGCGGAGCTCGATGCCTTCGCCTATGCCGTGTCCCACGACCTGCGGGCGCCCCTGCGGGCCATGAACGGGTTCAGCCAGGCCCTCATGGAGGACCATGGCGAGGATCTCCCCGCCCAGGCCGCCGCCTACCTGCGCCAGATCCAGGTGGGCAGCGAGCGGATGGGCGCCCTCATCGACGGCCTGCTGCATCTGTCGAGAAGCACCCAGGGGGCCATGGAGCGCCGGGGCGTCGATCTGTCGAGGATGGCCGAGGAAGTCCGGAAAGAGCTCGAGGAGAGCGAACCCGGGCGCGGGGTCAAGTGGCAGATCCAGCCGGGCCTGAAAGCTCGCGGCGACGCCCGCATGCTGCTGGTGGTGCTGCGGAACCTGCTGGGCAATGCCTGGAAGTACACCGCCCGGCAAACGGCGCCCGAGATCCGGCTGGACGTGATCCAGCATGACGGCCTGCGCTGTTTCCGAGTGGTCGACAATGGCGCGGGATTCGACATGGCCCATGCCACCAAATTGTTCCAGCCCTTCCAGCGGCTGCACCGTCAGGACGAGTTCCCGGGCATCGGCATCGGCCTGGCCACCGTCCAGCGCATCGTCCGGCGGCACGGCGGCGAGATCTCCGCCCATTCCGAGCCGGGGCGGGGCGCCACCTTCCTCTTCACGCTGTCCGGCGCCCACCCCAGGGAGGCGAACCCATGACCGTACGACGCATCCTGCTGGTTGAAGATAACCCGCAGGACGAGATGCTCACCCTGCGCGCCCTCGCCAAGGTGAACCTGGCCAATGAGGTGGAAGTGGTGCGGGACGGCCAGCAGGCCTTGGACTTCCTCCTGCACGAAGGTGAATTCGCCGATCGAGAGGGCCAGGAGCCTCCGGCCGTGGTGCTCCTCGACCTGGGGCTGCCGCGGGTCGGCGGTCTCGAGGTCCTGCAGCGTCTGCGCCAGGATCCGCGCACTCGGCTGCTTCCGGTGGTGATCCTGACATCGTCCGACGAGGATCAGGACCGCCTGAAGAGCTACGTGGGGGGCGCCAACAGCTTCGTGAGGAAGCCCGTGGACTTCGCCCAGTTTGCCGAGACCGTCGCGCGGCTGGGGGTCTACTGGATGGCCGTGAACGATCCGCCCAGCAAGGAGGCGCACCCGTGATGTCCCGGCTCAGGCTCCTGGCCATCGAGGATTCCGAGGCGGACTTCCTGCTCGTGCAGCGGAGCCTGAAGCTCCATGGCATCGAGGCGGATTTCCATCGGGTCGACAGCCAGGTCGCCCTCCTGCAGGCCCTGGAGGACACCACCTGGGACGCGGTCCTCTCGGACTACAACCTGCCGGGCCTGAACTTCCGAGACACCCTCACCCTGATCATCGGCCGGTTGCCGGACACGCCCGTCATCCTCGTGTCCGGAAGCATCGGCGAAGAGGAGGCCATGGACCTGCTCCGCAGCGGGCTCACGGACTTCGTCCTCAAGGATCGGCCCGCCCGATTGGCGGGGGCCCTCCGCCACAGCCTGGAGACGGCCCAGGTGACGAAGGCCCATCGCCTGGCCGAGGCTGCCCTGAAGGAGAGCCAGGCCCGGTTCGCCACCATCTTCCGCTCCAACCCGCTGGGCATCGCGGTGTCCCGGATGTCGGACACCCGGCTGGTGGAGGTGAACGACGCCCTCCTTGAGATCTTCTGCGTGAACCGGGAGGAGCTGCTCGGCCGGACGGCCGTGGAGGCGGGCTTCTACCTCTATCCGGAGGAACGCGAGCAGATCCTCGAAAAGGTGAGGCAGGAGGGGCGGATCCGGAATTTCCAGTTCCAGTGCCTGCGGAAGGATGGCGAGCTCCGGGACCTGCTCATGTCGGGAGAGTGCATCCGCCTCGGGGGGGAGGATCACCTGCTGAGCATGGTGTCCGACATCACGCCCCTGAAACGGGCCGAGCGGTCGCTCCAGGCCAGTGAGGGCCGCTACCGCTCGCTGTTCGAGAACATGTCGGAGGGCTTCGCCCACTGCCGGATGATCGAGGAGGCGGGGCAGCCCACCGACTGGGTGTACCTCGCGGTCAATCCGGCCTACGAGCAGGTGACGGGGCTGAAGGGCGTGGTGGGCCGCCGGGGAAGCGAGGTGCTTCCCGGGTTCGGGGAGGAGCTCGCCGGGCTGCCCGCCAGGGTCAGCGAGGTGGTGCGGACAGGTCAGCCAGCCAAGTTCGAAACCCACATCCCGGCCCTGGGCACCTGGTTGATGGTGTCCCTCTACCGGCCTGCACCGGGTGAATTCGTGGCGGTGCTCGACAACATCACGGACCGGAAAGAAGCCGAGGAGGCCCTGCGCGCCAGCCAGTCCCGGTTCATGGCAGTGTTCAAGGCCTCGCCCGCGGGCATCGTCCTCAGCCGGCCCGTGACGGGTCAGATCATCGACGCCAACCCCGCCTTCCTGCGCCTGGTGGGCTATGGCCTCGAGGAGGTGCATGGAAGGTCGAGCGTGGATCTGGGCATCTGGGTGCGGCCGCAGGACCGGATGGCCGCGCTCCAGCAGCTCGCGGAGGCCGGGCGAATCCAGGACCTGGAGGCTGAGTTGCGCACCCGGAGTGGCGAGGTGGTCTTCGTCCTCTGGTCCACCGAGCGGGTGCTGGTGGGCGACGAGTACGTGCTGGTGAACCTCATCAAGGACGAGACCGACCGTCGGCGGGCGGCGCTCGACCGGCAGCACCTGGAGGCCGAGGTCGCCCATGCTCAGAAGCTGGAGTCCCTCGGAGCCCTGGCGGGCGGGATCTCCCACGACATGAACAACGTGCTCGCGGCGGTGATGTCCCTGGGATCGATGCTGAAGGAGCAGCACCAGGACGACCCCGGGCTGTCGAGGTCCATGGACATCCTCCTGCACGCCGCGGGCCGGGGCCGGGACCTGGTGAAGGGCCTGACGGACTTCGCGAGGAAGGATGTCTCCGAGGCGAAGCCCATGGACCTCAACGAGGTGGTTCGGAAGGAGGCCGCGCTGCTCACGCGGACGACCTTGCAGAAGGTCGCCGTGGACCTCGACCTGCAGGAGGGCCTGCCGGTGGTGATCGGCGATGCGAGCTCCATTTCGAACGCGCTGATGAACCTCAGCGTGAACGCGCTGGATGCCATGCCCTCAGGCGGCCGGCTGAGCCTCTGCACCCGCCCGGGACCCGACGGCGAGGTCACCCTCACGGTGAGGGATACGGGCGTCGGCATGCCGCCGGAGGTCCTGCAACGGGCGATGGAGCCCTTCTTTACGACCAAGCCCGCAGGCAAGGGCACGGGGCTGGGCCTGGCCCTGGTCTACGGCGTTATGAAGGCCCACGGTGGGCGGGTGGAGATCCAGAGCGAACCCGGCCGGGGCACGGAGATCCGGCTCTGCTTCCGCGGGATGTTCCGGCCCTCATCCTCCTCCACTTCGCCGGCCCATGAAGTGGCCGCCCACCGGGGCCGGCGCCGCATCCTGCTGGTGGATGACGACGACCTGATCCGAGGGACGGTGCCGGGCATGCTGGAGGTCCTCGGCCATGAGGTGGTGGCCGTGAGCGGCGGTCTGGAGGCCATCCAGCGGGTGCAGGCCGGACTGATCCCGGACCTGGTGATCCTGGATCTCAGCATGCCGGGCATGGACGGAGAGGAGACGCTGAACCGCCTGCGCCTGCTGCACCCGGACCTGCCGGTGCTGATGGCGACGGGCTACCGGGACGAGCGCCAGGAGCGGATCCTGGCACGCTACTCGGACGTGAGCGTGGTCACGAAGCCTTTCAGCCTCATGGACCTTCGGCTGAAGCTGGCCCAGTTCGACTGATCGACGCGGGCCTTCAGCCCAGCCGCACGGTCCGCATGCAGCGCTCGGCGAGCCCCAGGTTGTGGGTGACGAGCAAGGTGGTGGGGCGCAGGTCGGCGTGGAGGCCCAGGAGGAAGCCGAACACCTCCTCGGCGGTGGCGGGGTCGAGGTTGCCGGTGGGCTCGTCCAGCAGCCAGAGGGCGGGCTTGCGCACCAGGGCGCGGGCCAGGCCCGCCCGGGCGGCCTGGCCGCCCGAGAGCTGTCCGGGCAGGCGCTCGCCGAGCTCGCCGAGGCCCACGGTGGACAGCAGCTGTCCGATCCAGGCCTCGGCTTCGGGGCTCACGTCGCCGTCGATGATGAGCGGCATGCGGAGGTTCTCCCGAACGGTGAACTCCGGCAGCAGGTGCGGCTGCTGGAAGGCGAGCCCCACCCGGCGGCGGCGGTTGAGGGCGCGGGCCTCGGCGCCTTCGGGAACTTCCGCGCCCCCGATGAGGATGCGGCCCGACTCCCAGTGGTCCAGGCCCGCCACGCAGTTGAGGAGGGTGGTCTTGCCCACGCCCGACACGCCCACGATGGCGCAGAGGCTGCCCGCCTCGACCTCGAGGGAGAAGCCGTCGAAGACCGGATGGGCGTTGCCGGGATAGGTCTTGTGCAGCCCCTGGATGGAAAGCGGTTGTCCGATCATTCCGCCCTCAACGCGTCGACGGGATCCAAGGCGGCGGCCTTCCGGGCCGGGTAGCGCGCCGCCAACCAGGACACCACCAGGGGGAAGAGGCCCGCCACCACGATGTCGAGCACCTTGAACCGGAAGGGCATGTAGGTGAGGAAGTCGTAGGCGGCGGCCGGCAGCTTCAGGAGCCTGTAGCGGTCGAGGATGAAGCACAGGGGCACGCTGGTGCCCAGCCCCCAGGCCGTGCCCACGGCGCCGATGCGCAAGCCCTGCAACTCGAAGAGCCGCTGGATCTGGCGCGGCGTGGCGCCCAGGGCCAGCAGCACACCCAGGTCGCGGCGCTTCTCGGTCACGAGCAGCACGAGGGAGGACACGATGTTGAAGGCCGCCACCAGCACGATGAGGCCGAGGATGGAGGCGAAGGCCCACTTTTGCAGCGTCAGCGCGGCGAAGAGCGCCTTGTTGGATTCGCGCAGGTCCGTGGCCTGGAAGGCGGGCCCGAGGGCCTCGATGACGCGGGGCTTCACCTCGGCGATGGCGTCGATGCCCTTGGCGCGGACCTCGATCATCTCGGCGCGGCCCTCGGTCTTGGCGATTCGCATCGCGTCCCCAAGGTGGATGAAGGCCCAGTTCTTGTCGTATTCGGAGCTGTGGCTGTGGAAGATGCCCGCCACGCGGAAGGCGGCGACCTTGGGCTGCTGGCCGCCGAGGCCCAGCTCCAGCTTGAAGAAGGCCAGCGCCACCGTGTCGCCCACCTTGATGTCGAGCTTCTGGGCCAGTTCCTTGCCCAGGGCGATCTCGCCCTCCTTCAGCTGCTCGATCGGCGCGGGCTGCATGGAGTCGAAGATGCTGGATGTGCTGTGGGCCGTGGGCGGATCCACGGCCTTCACCACCACGGCCTCCGGCGGCAGGTCGCTGTCGGTGCGACGCAGCAGGCCCTTCTCGAGCCGGATGGGCGAGGCCGCCTGGACGCCGGGGACCGCGCGGATGGCCTTGAGGGCGCCTTCGGTATCCGGGATGTCCCCCACGAGGTTGAACACCGTGAAGTGAGCGGTGGCGCTGAAGAGCGTGGCCTGGATCTCTTCGAGAAAGCCGTTCATGAGGGCCAGCGACACCACCATGGCGAACACGCCAAGGGCCGTTCCGCCGCGGGCGAAGCGCACCATGGTGCGCACGAAGGCCCCCTTGCGGTGGGTCTTCAGGTACCGCTCGGCGACAGTGCGTTCGAACAAGGCCATGACACAAGACTAGCCGATGCCGCCTGACCGGGGCTCTAGCTGAGGCGCTAGGCGAGGCCCAGGTGCGCTTCGATCATGTGCCGGAAATCGTGGTCGAGGTCGTAGGGCTTCACGAGGATCTGCGCCACGCCGGTCTCCTGGGCGCCCATCACCAGCTCGGCGTCCACGGACGCCTCGGCGAGCACCACGGGCGGCATCTCGTCTTCCAGGCGGTGCCGCAGGAGGGAGGCCAGGGCCAGGCCCTGCAATTCGACCACGCCGCCGTCCACCAGGATGAGGTGGATGCCGGGGCGCTCCACGTGCTCAAGCAGGTCTGTCAGGGTGTCGGCACACAGCACGCGGCCGTAGCCATCCTCGCCGAGGAATTCCGCCAGGGCCTCGCGGTCGGGCCCGCCGGGCATGGCGAGGAGGATGCCTCGAGTCCGCTTCTTGACCCGCAGCAGGGCCAAGGCCCGCTCGTCCACGGGGGTCGGGTCCTCTGGGGACGCGGCAGGCTCAGGATTGGGCGCAGGGTTGGGCGCAGCGGCTGGCGGCGGCGCGGCCGCCGCGAGGATCGGCGCCGGCTCGGGGTCCTTCCGGGGCGCCGGGCGGTGCAGGGGGACCTCGTCCTCCTCCGAAGGCTCTTCGATCTGGCGGCGGGCCTTGGGGGGCACCCCGACGGGGATGGCGCCGGCCCGGCTGGCCACGAGGCTGCGGACCGGCCCCAGGAGACCCTCCTTGCCCGGTTCGAAGGCGATGCCGATCACCAGGCCGTGGCTGGCGTCCACCCAGGCCACGGTGCCGGCCAGCTCCAGCGGGGGGCACTTGGGGATCTTGGA
>JAFJUR010000143.1 GCA_017859995.1 Holophagaceae bacterium
TCCCCCCAGCGCCAGATCGTCATGCCGAAGACCGTGCCCCTGCCCAGCCTGCGGACCTACCAGGCCGAGGTGAAGGCCGCCGCCGAGGCCGATGAGGCCAAGTGGCAGAAGATGCTCGCGGATTTCGAGACGGCCAAGGCCAAAGCTGAAGCCGAGGGCAAGGATGCGCCCAAGCCCCCCGTCCGTCCCGTCCCCCGCAAGGACGACAACGACATGAAGACCCCCTGGCCCCAGGAGGCGACGGATCCGGACCTGCTCCGGCTGAAAGAGCTCCTCGGCGACAAGGTGGAGGAGATCTTCGAGCAGGCCGGCGAGCTGACCTGCCAGGTGGCGAAGGAGGCCATCCTGGAGGCCCTCCAGCTCTGCCGCCAGGACGCCAAGCTGAACTACGAGATGCTGGCCGACCAGACCGGCACGCACTATCCCGCCGCCAAGGATTTCGCCTTCAGCGTGGTCTACCACTTGACGAGCATCAGCCGCCGGAAGCGCCTGCGGCTGCGGATCCTGGTACCCGAGGGCTTCATGCCCGAGAGCGCCGTGGCAGTCTATCCCGGCGCCAACTGGATGGAGCGCGAGGCCTACGACATGCTCGGCATCCGGTTCGCGAACCACCCCGACATGACCCGCATCCTCTGCCCGGAGGACTGGGAGGGCCACGCCCTGCGGAAGGACTACCCCGTCGTGGGCTGGGGACAGCGCGACATCGCCTTCCGCGAGGACCGGGGCGGCATGATCGAGCGCATCGCCCTCCAGAAGGCCGGCCAGATGGGCATCAACCTGAAGCAGCCCAAGGCGGAGTGAAGATGATGCGCCACGGAGACACAGAGGGCACGGAGATGAGCATGGAGAAGAACGCGGAGAATGCCAAAGTGCCCAGGTTCAACCTTATTTCCTCCGTGCCTTTCTCGGTGCCTTCCCTCCGTGATCTCCGTGCCTCCGTGGCGCGGTTTCCCCTGAACTAGGAGCATCCGTGTTCAAGAACGAGGAAATGGAGATCAACCTGGGGCCGCAGCATCCGTCCACGCACGGGGTGCTCCGGGTGAAGCTGCGGCTGGATGGCGAGACCATCACCCACTGCCGGCCCGTGATCGGCTACCTGCATCGCGGCGTGGAGAAGATCTGCGAGAACCAGACCTTCTTCCAGGGCCAGGTCTGGACCGACCGCATGGACTACTGCTCCGCCGTGGCCAACAACCTGGGTTGGGCCGAAGCCAACGAGAAGCTCTTCGGCATCACCGTGCCTCGCCGCGCCCAGTACATCCGCACGATGCTCAATGAGTTCAACCGCCTGGCGTCCCACCTGATCTGGCTGGCGACCCACGCGCTGGACATCGGCGCCATGACGGTCTTCCTCTACGCCTTCCGTGAGCGCGAGGACATCCTCGACATGAACGAGGCCTTCTGTGGCTCGCGCCTCACCACCACGGCCTTCCGCATCGGCGGCCTGCGCGAGGACCTGCCCCCCGGCTTCGAGAAGATGGTCACGAAGTTCCTCGCGAAGTTCCCCGCATGCATCGAGGAATACGAGAACCTGCTCAGCGAGAACCGCATCTGGAAGAAGCGCACCATCGGCGTGGCCAAGCTGAGTGCCGAGGATGCCATCGCCATGGGCGTGACCGGCCCCGTGCTGCGCGCGGCGGGCGTGCCCTACGACATCCGGAAGGCGTTCCCCTACGCGGCCTACGCGGAGATGGATTTCGAAATCCCCACCCGCACCGAGGCCGACACCTACGCCCGGTACCTGGTGCGCATGGCCGAGATGCGGCAGAGCGCCCGCATCATCCAGCAGTGCATGGACGGCATGCCCGAAGGGCCGGTCATGGCCAAGCTGCCGAAGATCCTGAAGGCCGAGGTCAACGAGGTCTATCACGCCACCGAGGCGCCCAAGGGCGAAATCGGCTACTACCTCGTGGGCGAGAAGGGCAGTGGCAACCCCTACCGGTTCCACGTGCGGGCCCCCGGATTCATCAACCTCCAATCCCTGCCCAAGATGGCCGAGGGAGGCCTGATCGCCGACATCGTGGCGGCCATCGGCACCCTGGACATCGTGCTCGGCGAAATCGACCGATAGGCGACAGAGGATCCCAAGCCATGCCGACTCCGACCCTGACCCAGTCCATCGTGATCACGCTCATCCAGTGCCTGCTGGTGGTGATCTTCGTATTCGTCGTCGTCCCCTTGACGGTGTTCGCTGAGCGCAAGGTGCTCGGACACCTCCAGCAGCGCCTGGGCTCCACCCGCGTGGCCAGCGGCCACGTCGGCATCACCGGGTGGATGAACCGCGGCATGTGGAAGTGGGGCCGCATCCCCGTCCTCTCCTACTGGCGCGGCATCCCGGGCCTCGTGGCCGACGTGCTGAAGCTCATCCTCAAGGAGGACATCCTCCCGGCGAAGGCCGACAAGTTCGTGTTCTTCATCGCGCCGGCCCTCAGCATGGTGGCCGCCGTGGTGGTGTTCGCCGCCGTCTCCTTCGTGCCCGGCGTCTTCTTCACCTTCCCCGCCTGGTTCCCCTTCGTGGGCGGCCTGCCGGTGTCCGGCGGCATCGCCGACATCAACGTGGGCCTGCTCTGGATCCTCGGCGTGGCGAGCGTGGGCGTCTACGGCATCGTGCTCGCGGGCTGGGCCTCCAACTCCAAGTATCCCCTGCTGGGAGGCCTGCGCAGCGCCGCCCAGATGGTGAGCTACGAAGTGCCCCTGGCCATGAGCCTCCTCGCCCCGGTGGTGCTGTCGGCCAGCCTGAACTTCGGCGAGATGTCCGCCCGCATGGCCACGGGCCTGCCCTTCTGGGGCCTGGTGCCGCAGATACTCGGCTTCCTGATCTACCTCACCTGCGGCTTCGCTGAGACCAACCGCCTCCCCTTCGACATGCCCGAAGCTGAGAACGAGCTGGTGGCCGGGTTTCACACCGAGTACTCGGGCATGAAGTTCGGGTTCTTCTACCTGGCCGAGTACATCAACATGACCGTGGTGGCGGCCCTGGCCTCGGGCTTCTTCCTGGGTGGTCCCTGGCTGCTGCCCTTCGGGCTCCAGGGCCTGGTGAACCCTTACATCCCGGCGGCTCTCTCCTGGTTCGCCGAGCCCCACGCGATCTTCTTCGTCGTGAAGATCATCTTCATCCTCTTCACCTACATCTGGGTCCGCGGCACCATCCCCCGCTACCGGTACGACCAGGTCATGAGCGTGGCCTGGAAGTACCTGATCCCCATGGCGCTGTTCAACCTCTTGCTGGCGGCCGTCGTCCGCTGCTTCGCCGTCTAGGGGCCATCCATGAACAAGATCCTGAGGACCCTCATTCCCTTCGACATCGCCAAGGGCCTGGCCATCACGGGCAAGCACTTCAGCAAGGTGTTCTTCACGGCCAACCGCCGGAAGGTGCCTCTCCACATCGTTTCGGAGTATCCCGAGGTGGTGGCCAAGGTGCAGCCCCGCTACCGAGGCCGTCTCACGCTTCTCAAGGACGAGCAGGGCGAGATCAAGTGCGTGTGCTGCCTGGCCTGCGAGAAGATCTGCCCCACCCAGGTGATCACCATCGAGAAGGGCAAGAAGGAGGGGCGAAAGATGCCCTTCCCCGTGCGCTACGACTTCGAGATGGAGCGCTGCATCTTCTGCGAGTTCTGCGTGGAGAGCTGCGGCTTCGACTCCATCATCCTGAACCACCAGTTCGAGCTGGCGGCCTACAACCGGGAGGACTTCTCCCTGGGCATGGAAGGGGCGGGACAGAACATGTTCGAGCCTTCGCCCGTAGGCAAGTTCAGCGTCGCTGAAGACTGACCCTCCCCTTCGAGCATCCCCGAGGACGCCCATGGAACATCTCATCGAAACGATCGGCCGGAACATGTTCGCCATCTTTGGCGTCATGGCCCTGTGCGGCGCCGCGTTCATGGTCGCCTCCAGGAGTGCCGTGCACAGCGTGCTCGGCTTCCTCTTCGCCATGCTCTGCATCGCGGGCTGCTTCCTGTCCCTGGAAGCGGAATTCCTGGGCATGGCCCAGATCCTCGTCTATGCGGGCGGCATCGTAGTGCTCTTCCTCTTTGTGGTCATGCTCGTCGAGATGAGCAAGAAGACTGAGAAGGAAGTCTTCCAGCTCCAGTCGCGGTACGCCGTGCTGGTCGTGCTGGCAGGCGCCGCGGTCTTCGTGGGCGTGTTCCGCAAGGTGATCTTCGGCGCCGCCTCCCCTGATGCGCTGGTGCTCCGACCCGAGCTGGCCAAGGGGCTGAACGTGGCCCAGCAGAACGCCCAGGCGGTGAGCCGCGGCCTGTTCGCCGACTACCTGCTGCCTTTCGAGATCCTCAGCGTGATCCTCCTGGTGGCCCTGGTCGGCGCGGTGGTCCTGGCAAAGACGGAGCGGGTGTGATGGTCAGCCTCAACGCGGTTCTCCTCGTCTCGTTCCTGCTCTTCTCCATCGGCGTCATCGGCGTGCTGATCCGGCGCAACGCCCTGGTGATCCTCATGTGCGTGGAGCTCATGCTCAACGCCGCCAACCTGAACTTCATCGCCTTCGCCCGCCACAGCGGGTCCGTCTCCGGCCAGTCCTTCGCGCTGCTGGTGATGGGCTTCGCGGCGGCCGAGGTGGCCGTGGGCCTCGCACTGGTGGTGGCCCTCTACCGCAAGCGCGACACCGTCCAGGTGGACGACATCAACCTGCTGAAGGGATGACGACGACCATGACTGCCGACATGACCCTGACGCACGCCGTAGCCAACGCCGCCTCCCAGCCGGGCACCCTGCTCTGGCTGATCCCCTTCCTGCCCTTCTTCGGCTTCCTCATCAACGGCCTCAGCGGCCGCCGGCTGCGGAACACCGCCATTGTGGACACCCTGGCCCTCGGCAGCGTCGGCCTGGCCTTCCTGCTCACCCTGTGGCATTTCGTCCAGCTGATCGGTCTGCCCGCTGACGGGCGTTCCATCCACCAGTCCCTCTGGACCTGGCTCGACATCGGCGGCGCCCGGGTCATGGGCGGCCTCAGCACCTACAAGGTGGCCTGGGCCTACAAGTTCGACGTGCTGAGCGGCTGCATGGCCCTCCTCGTGTCGGGCGCGGGCTTCCTCATCCACCTCTTCAGCACCGGCTACATGGCCGAAGAGCGCAATGACGGGCGCTACTACCGGTTCATGGCCTACATGAACCTCTTCGTGTTCAGCATGCTGAACCTGGTGCTGGGCGCCAACATCCTGATGATGTTCCTGGGCTGGGAAGGCGTGGGTCTCTGCTCCTACCTGCTCATCGGTTTCTATTTCGACAAAGAGTACGCGGCGGTGGCGGGCAAGAAGGCCTTCGTCACCAACCGCATCGGCGACTTCGGCTTCATGATCGGGTTCTTCCTGATCTTCCAGGTCTTCGGCAGCCTCGACTACGACACCCTCATGGGTTCGGTGCGCGAGGTGGCGAACATGCCCGCCCTCACGCTCTACGGCCACACCGCGAGTCCCACCTGGTGGTTCAACCTCATCGGCTGCTGCCTCTTCGTGGGCGCCATGGGCAAGTCCGCGCAGATCCCCCTCTACGTCTGGCTGCCGGACGCCATGGCGGGCCCCACCCCGGTGTCGGCCCTGATCCACGCGGCCACCATGGTGACCAGCGGCCTCTACATGATCACCCGGCTGAACTTCATCTATGTGAACGCGCCGGTGGCCCTGATGGTCGTGCTGGCCTTCGGATCGCTGACGGCCTTCGTGGCCGCCACCATGGGCCTGGCCCAGTACGACATCAAGAAGGTGCTGGCCTATTCCACCGTGTCCCAGCTGGGCTTCATGTTCATGGGTATGGGCGCGGGTGCCTTCAGCGCCGGCATGTTCCACGTGTTCACCCACGCCTTCTTCAAGGCCAGCCTCTTCCTCGGTTCCGGCGCGGTGATCGCGGCCTGCCATCACGAGCAGGACATGCGGAACATGGGCGGGCTCAAGAAACTCATGCCCATCACGGCCATGAGCATGATCCTCGCCACGTTCGCCATCGCGGGCATCTTCCCCTTCTCGGGCTTCTTCTCGAAGGACGAGATCCTCTGGAAGGTCTTCGAGGGCTGGTACCAGCACGGGCACTACACGGGCCCCACCCTCAACCTGGTGGCCTGGATCCTCGGCATGCTGGGCGCCTTCTGCACCGCCTTCTACATGACCCGCCTCATCGCCATGACCTTCTACGGCGAGTACCGCGGCGCGGGCAACGATCCCCACGGCCTGACCGTCCAGTCGGAGGCCCATCACGGCCACGACGACCACGGCCATGGCGCCCACGGACACGCGCCGGTCGGAAACCATGTGCATGAGCTGGACCAGCATCACGCCCACCACGACGACGATCCGGAAGACCACGACATCGTGCCTGGTCACCATCCCCACGAAGTCTCCTGGCGCATGTGGCTCCCAGTGGCCACCCTCGCCGGCTTGGCGGTGGTCGGGGGCTTCCTGAACTACCCCGAAAGCCTGCACCGCGTGTTCCCCATCGTTCCCGCCGAGCTCTTCTCCAAGTGGATCGAGCCGCTGCTCTACCAGGTGGCCCCAGTGCACCACGGCGAGCACGTGCCTCCCGCCATCGAGTACGGCCTCATGGCCTGGGCCACCCTGATCTGGGCTCCTGGCGCCATGCTCCTGGCCTGGGTGATCTACAAGAAGGATCCCAGCTGGGGTCGCGCCAAGGCCTTCGTGGCGCGCTTCCCCAACCTCTACCGCTGGGTCAACGCGAAGTACTACGTGGACGAGTTCTACGAGTGGGCCCTCATCAACCCCATCAAGCGCTTCTCCGCCCAGCTCTGGAGCTTCGACACCTGGGTGGTGGACGGCATGGTGAACGGCGCGGCCCGCGTCACGATCATCTGGGCCGACCTCATGCACTGGGCGGATGAGTACCTGGTGGACGGCGCCGTCGACCTCACCGAGTACATCGTCCACGAGACGAGCCAGGTCTTCCGGGGCCTGCAGAGCGGCCGGGTGCAGCACTACGCCTTCGTGATGTTCATCGGCTTCCTCGTCTTCGCCTTCTGGAAATTCCTCGTCTAGCCTTCCCTGCCTGGCCTCATTGGTTGGAGTCCCCATGTTCACCGCTAATACGACACTGATGCTGGTGGCGACCTTCCTGCCTGTACTGGGCGCGCTGGTCCTGCTTCTCGTGCCCAAGGACCAGCGCCGGGTTTTCGAGATCGGCTCCCTGCTGGTGATGATCGCCAGCTTCCTGGTGAGCGTCCTCTTCTGGTTCGGCTACGACCGCGCCAGCGACGCCGTCCAGTGGGCGGCCGCCTGGAACTGGATCCCGTCCCTCGGGGTGAAGTTCAGCGTGGGCATGGATGGCATCAGCCTCGTGCTCTGGCTGCTGACCACCTTCATCGGCCCCATCGCCATCGCCTGCTCGTTCAAGTCCATCGAGACGCGGCACAAGGA
>JAFJUR010000144.1 GCA_017859995.1 Holophagaceae bacterium
CCAGGTCTCCAGCGACGGCGCCGGGGTGATGACCGACATCCCCTTCGACCTGCTGGGCCATCGTCCTGGCGAGATCGCCGTGGCCAGCCTGTTCATGCCTCGGGATCCGGATCGGCTGCGCCAGGCGCTGGAGACATTCACTGCCACCTTCGCCTTCTTCGACCTGGTGTGCCTCTCCGCCCGGGAGGTGCCCGTGGATGCCTCGGTCCTCGGCGACGAGGCCCGCCGGACCCTGCCCACCCTGCGCCAGGTGATCCTGCGGCGCCCGGCCCACTGCCGGACCGACGCCTCCTTCGACAAGCTGCTCTACTCCGCCAAGCAGGTGCTTCGCACCAAGCTGCGGGAGCAGGGCATCCAGGGGGAGTTCTTCTTCGCCTCCCTTTCGGCGCGCACCATCGTCTACAAGGCGCTCACGCGGTCCGCGGACCTGGACCGCTTCTACCTCGACCTGAAGGACCCGCGCTACGTCACGCGCTTCGCTCTCATCCACCGCCGCTTCAGCACCAACACCCGCACCTCCTGGGACAAGGCCCAGCCCTTCCGGCTCATCGCCCACAACGGCGAGATCAACACCATCGCCGGGAACCGCTCCCGGGCCATCTCGCGGGAGATGTCCATCGGGCTGAAGGCCGACCAGCTCGTGACCCACGGCTCCATCAGCGATTCCGGCAGCCTCAACGAGATCGCTGAGGCCCTGCTCTACCGCAGCAGCATTCCGCACATGGAGGACATCCTCGCCATCATGATGCCCCCCGCCGAGGGCCAGACAGACTTCTACACGTTCTGGAGCCGGGCCATGGAGCCCTGGGACGGGCCGGCCATCGTCATGTTCTCCGATGGCAACACCGTGGGCGCCCGCCTCGACCGCAACGGCTTCCGCCCGGCCCGGTGGACCCTCACGGATGACCGCTTCATCCTCGCCTCCGAGGCCGGGGCCTTCCCGGTCGACGAGACCCGGGTGCAGCGCAAGGGCATTGTGTACGCGGGCACCGGGGTGAAGCTGGATCTCGAGACGGGCCGGGTGCACTTCCGCGACGCCAGCCTCTCGCGGGAGAACCGGGACGCGGCCTTCGACGCCCGCACCACGCCCATCGGCACCCTGCCGGAAAGCGCGCCGCCGGAAGGCCCCGTGAGCGCCTTCCGGAAGACGCTCTTCACCTGCTCGCGGGAAGAGCTCGAGAAGGTGCTCTATCCCATGATCGCCACGGGCAAGGAGGCCATCGGCTCCATGGGCGACACCGCGCGGCCCAACGTCTTCTCCTCGGAACCGCGCCCCTTCTTCGACTACTTCTACCAGCACTTCGCGCAGGTCACGAACCCGCCCCTGGACTACCTTCGCGAGGGCAACATCACCGACCTGCGCGTCTTCCTGGGCCGGGCGCCGAACATCTTCTTCCCCAAGGACCTGGTGCCCCTGACCGAGGCGCTGGAGCTGCCCCGGCCCATCCTCGACCTGGGCCAGATGCGCTTCCTCACCCGCATGCAGAGCTTGCGGCCCTCGGAATCCCACATCATCCCGCGCACCTTCCCCATGCTCTTCGAACGCAAGGAGGGCGTGACCGGCTTCCACGCCGCCGTGGCCCGGCTGGCCTCCGACGTGAAGGAGGCCGTGGCCTCAGGCACCAGCGTGATCATCCTCAGCGACCTCGACGCCACGGTGGAGCGCCCGCCGATCCCGGGTCTCGTGGCCCTCCGCGCGGTGGTGCACACCCTCAACGAATCGGGGCTGCGGCTGAACGCATCTCTCGTCATGCAGACGGCGGAGGCCCGCACCTCCCACCACCTGGCGGCGCTCATCAGCTTCGGGGCATCGGCGGTGTGCCCGGCGCTGGCCCTGGAGATCGCCCGCCGGGACGAGCACCCCTCCTTCGGCGCCCTGACGCCGGACCAGCGGGAGCAGAACCTCGTGGCCGCGCTGGAGTCGGGCCTGCTGAAGATCATGGCGAAGTCGGGGATCTCGGTGGTTCAGAGCTACATGAGCGCCAAGCTCTTCACCGCTGTGGGCCTGGGGCCCGAGCTGATGGAGACCTTCTTCCCCGGCCACGCCAGCCCGCTGGGCGGCATCGGCTACGAAGAACTGGCGGGCGACGTGCTGCTGAAGACCAGCCTGGCGGCCCAGTCCGGCTTCCAGGACCGCCTGCTGCACACCCATCAGTTCCGCGAATCGCCCCGGCTGGACGAGGGTGAGCGCCACGGCATGACCTCCGCCCGGGCCCGGCTCATCCACCGCCTGGTGGCGCTCGACCCCGACGGGTCCGAGGCCCAGACGGTCTATGGCGAGTACCTGGCCTCACTGAAAGCCGACGAGCCCATCAACCCGCGCCACCTGCTGGCCTTCCGCGAGGCCGTGGCGCCCCTGCCCCTGCCCGAGGTCGAAGCCCGGTCCGAGATCTTCGCCCGCTTCGGCGCCGGGGCCATGTCCTTCGGCGCCGTCAGCGCCGAGAGCCAGCGCGACCTCATCCTGGCCATGGAGGCCCTCGGCGGGCGCAGCAACAGCGGCGAGGGCGGCGAGAATCCCTACTACTGGACCGACGGGCTCACCGCCACCACCAAGCAGGTGGCCTCCGCCCGCTTCGGCGTCACGGCGGAATACCTGGTGTCAGGCCAGGAGATCCAGATCAAGGTGGCCCAGGGCGCCAAGCCCGGCGAAGGCGGCCAGCTCATGCGGGTGAAGGTGGACGAGACCATCGCCCGGGCGCGGTTCTCGCTGCCGGGGGTGGACCTGATCTCGCCGCCGCCCCTGCACGACATCTACAGCATCGAGGATCTGAAAGAACTCATCTACGAGCTGAAGCAGGTGCATCCCGCCGCGAAGATCAGCGTCAAGCTGGTCTCGGGCACAGGGATCGGCACCATCGCCGTGGGCGTGGCCAAGGCCGGGGCCGACATCCTCTACATCGCCGGGGGCGACGGCGGCACCGGCGCGGCGACGCTGGGCTCCATGAAGCACGCGGGTCTGCCCTGGGAGTTCGGCCTCACCGAGGCGAACCGGGCTCTGCGGGAAAATCACCTGCGCGACCAGGTGGAGCTGCGGGTGGACGGCGGGCTGCTCACGGGCAAGGACCTCATCACCGCGGCCATCCTCGGCGCCGAGGGCTTCGAATTCGGCAAGCTGCTCCTGGTGGCCGAAGGCTGCGTCATGGCCCGTATCTGCGAGAAGAACACCTGCCCGGCCGGCATCGCCACCCACGACCCCAAGTTCAAGGCCCGCTACCAGGGGAGCCCCGAGGCCATCGAGCGCATGCTCGCCCACCTCGCCGAGGATGTGCGTCGGCACCTGTCGCGGCTGGGCCTGGCGAGCCTCGGGGACCTGCGCGACCGCACCGACCTGCTGACCGTCGCGCCGGAACATGCCGCCTTCGTGCGGGACCGGAAGCTGGATCTCTCCACCTTCCTCGATCCTCCGCCGGAGGCCCCCGGCGCGCAGGCCACGCCGGTCCAGCGGGATGGCGTGGGCGCGCTCAACCGGGCCCTGGTGGAGGCGGCCCGGCCCTTCCTCGACACCGGAGCCCGGCAGCAGCTCGCCTTCCGCATCAGCACCGACGACCGGGGCGTGCTGGCCACCCTGGCGGGCGAGGTGGCCGAAGGGGTCCGCGAACGCCGCCGCACCAGCCAGGATCTGGCCGTCCCCGGCGGGCTGGACCTGACCTTCACCGGCAGCGCCGGCCAGGGCTTCGGGGCCTTCCTCACGGAGGGGCTGCACGTGAGACTGCTGGGCGAGGCCAACGATTCCGTGGGCAAGTCCATGTCCGGCGGCACCCTCGCCCTCTGCCCCGCCCCCGGCGCCAGCTTCGTTCCAGAGGAGAACGCCATCCTGGGCAACGGGGCCCTCTACGGCGCCACCGCGGGCCGCTTCTTCGCCCGGGGCCTGGCGGGGGACCGCTTCGCCGTGCGCAACAGCGGCGCCACGGCGGTGGTGGAGGGCACGGGCCACCACGCCTGCGAGTACATGACCCGGGGCGCCGTGGCCATCCTCGGCCGCGTGCTGGCCAACGCCGGGGCGGGCATGACCGGCGGCTGCCTCTTCCTGCGGCGGGACCACGAGGCCCGCGTGAACCGCGACTACCTGGCGCCCATCCCCTGGCGCCCGGAAGAGGAGCAACTGTTCCGGAGCCTGCTGGAGGGTCACGCCCTGGAGACCGGCAGCGTCACGGCCCGGGCCCTGCTGGCCGACTGGCCGGGAACCCTGGACACCTTCCTTCCCTTCGTGCCCCTGGCGGTGGCCGCGGCCTTGACCCACCCCCTGGGCTGATCCGACGGAAGGCACCGCACGCCTAGCCCACCCGGTCGAAGAGGCCCGGCTGCGGCACCGGGGCGCGGACCGGCAGGGCGGGCGGCTCTGGTGCCTTCTTCACGCGACGGCGCCCGGGGAAGACGGCCTGGAAGGCGGATCGCACCTCCTCGGCGTAGTCCGAGGTCAGCACCTTCAGCCAACCATGGTCGGCCAGCGTCTTGTAGAAGGGATCCTGCGCGAGGAGGCGCAGGCCTCCGACCCAGGCCTTGGAGGCCCCGCTGGCCTTGGCGCGGCGGGCGAAGGCGTGGGGATCGTGCACGGCCATGAGGGGCGCCACGGCGATGCAGACCGCGATGCCCGCCGCCGAGAGCCGCTCGGCGGCGGCCCAGCGGCTGGGGATGGCGGGGGCGTGGGGCTCCACCACCTGGCGCACGGTGTCGTCGTCGGTGGGGATCGAAAGGCCCACCGAGAGGCGGTCCCCGAAGGCCTTGAGCAGCTCCAGATCCTGCAGCACCAGGGGTGAGCGGGTGTGCAGGATGACCTCGGTGGTGGGACAGAGCAGCAGCACCTCGAGGCACCGGCGGCTGAGGCGGTACTGCCGCTCCAGGGGCTGGTAGGGGTCCGTGGCCGAGGCCATGAACACCCGCTCGCCGTGCAGCCGGTGGCGCTGGGCCCAGAGCAGCTCGGGGGCGTTCAGCTTGGGCGTCACCCAGCCGCCCCATTCATCGCGGGTATGGAGGGCGTTGGGGTAGTCCCGCACGTAGCAGTAGCGGCAGCCGTGGGCGCACCCCCGGTAGGGGCTGAGCGCGAACCCGAAGCCGTACCGGTCGTCCTTCTGGGGGCGGAGGATGGACCGTGCCTCTTCCGGCTCCACGGCCAGGCCCTGGAAGAGGGGTGGAGGATCCTGAGGCAGCGGGAGGGGGGTCATGTCCTCCAGTTTTCGCCTTTTTTTCGTTCCGTCAAGAGGCGTCCGCCGACCCGACTCCGACCCCCGCCCCGGCGCCCTTCGCGATGACATTGATGCGGCCATTGGTCTCGAGGATGGCCACGCGCACATCCGCCAGATCCGACAGGCCCGCCTGCCGGACGGCCGCCATGAGCTCGTGGTGGGTGATGCGCCCCGAGGCCAACATGGCCTCGTCGGGCAGGCCGTTGTGCACCAGGATCTGGGGACGGCCCTCCAGCAGAGTCTCCACCTTCTTGCTGCGCCATGTGATCCAGGACAGCAGGCCGTGGGCGGCCAGCAACGTGACCACCAGCACGAAGCCGGCGGCCACGGTGTTGTCTCCCGCGTTCATGCTGTTCTGCACCGCGTTGCTGAGCACGAGCAGCAGCACCAGGTCGAAGGGCGCCAGCTGGCCGACCTGGCGCTTGCCCGTGAGGCGCAGGGTGATCAGCAGGAACCCGTAGACGAGCAGGCCCCGCAGCACGAATTCCCACCAGGGTTGCGCAAGTTTCCACATGGAAACCCCCACGGGGAGGGCCCCCTCGAACAGCATGGTCATGGGCGGAATCCCCAGGTGGGTCAGTGGGCCTACTCGAAGGCGACCGTGAAGGTGGCCGTGCCCAGCTCGGCGCCGTCGGCGGCCATCACCTTGACGGTCCATTCGCCGTCATCGCCGGTGCGGAACGTGCGGTAGGCGTTGGTGCGGTAGGGGGAGCGCGGCACCTTCAGCTCCTGCTTGGAGGTGCGGTCGCCCTTGCTGAAGACCACGGTCACGGTGCTGTCGGCGGCCCCGGTGACGCGGGTCCAGGCGTAGATCTTCGTGCCGGCGGCCACCTTGAAGGTGGTGGCTTCGCCCTGGATTTCCATCTTTTCAACGGCGGTGCCCACCTTCACTTCGGCGGAAGGCTTCGCGTCCGCCTTGGCTTCGGGCTTGGGTGACTGGGCGACCAGCGCCGCACAGGCGAGGAGAGGGAGGAGGAAGGCCTGGCGCATGGAAAGGCTCCTTGGAGAAGGCCCCCATTCTGCGCTCGACCCGATCGATTGTCACCGTACCTGGGCGGGGGATTTGCCCTATCCGGCCCAGGTCTCCAGGCCTTCGAGGATGTCCCGAACGCCGGGGCCGAAACGGGCGTTGCTGAGCCAGTCCACGCCCGCCGGCAGGCCCTCCAGGGCCGCCTGAACCCGGGCCCGGTGGCCCAGCTCGGGCCGGGGGATGGCCTTGTCCGCCCGCTCATGGCGCACGGCGGTGGCCTCGCCCAGGGCCGGGATCCAGTGCCGGAGACGGGCGAAGATGCCCTCCCAGGCCTCCAGGTCCGCAGGCTTGCCGAAGGCGCCGCCGATGAAGCTGCGCAGCTGCATGACGCCTTCCGGCGCACTCTGGGGATCCATCCAGGAGGGCACCAGGGAACCCAGGTAGCCCCGGCCTTCGGGCGGGTGGATAAGGAAGCCGAAGCTGTCCTTCAGCGCGGGCAGCGGCGTGTGGCGACTGTGCCAGAGATCCACGGACGTGTAGGGAATGGCCGCCAGGGCCCCGGCGCTCTGGGGTGCCACGGCACCCAACAGCACCGCCGCCTCGTAGGCCGGCAGGGCCAGGACGATGCGATCGGCCTCGCGCACCTCGCCGCCGCCGATTACGCGCCAGCGGTTGCCGGGCAGGGCCTCCAGGCGCTCGGCCCGCAGGCCCGCGCGCACGGCCGGCAGCTTCGAGGCCAGGCGGATGGGCAGCTGTCCCATGCCGCCCTCGGGCACCACCATGTGGCTCACGCCGCCCTTGCGGATGCCGTTCACCAGGCTGCCCGTGGCCTCCCACTGCCGCAGCTTGGGGATGGCGTCCACCGAGAGGATCTCCGCCGGGGCCGCCAGCACGCCCGCGATCATGGACGGCAGCAGCTCCGTGGCCACACCCTTGCCCAGGCGCCGCGTGATGAAGGCCGACAGCCCCTCTTCCGGCTCGCCGGGGCGCACGGGCTGGAAGGGCTCCAGCATCATGCGGAGCTTGGCGCCCAGCGGCATCAGGGGCGAGGTCATCAGGCCCACGGGCGAGGCGGGCACGGGGATGAGGCGACCGCCCTTCCCCACCCAGCGGGCGCCGGTGCCCGGCGACTTGAAGGGCAGCTCGATGGCGCTGAAGAGGCGGTCCACGGCGGTGCCCTTCTGCCAGAGC
>JAFJUR010000030.1 GCA_017859995.1 Holophagaceae bacterium
CTTCGAGCCGCCCGATGAGCTGGGGCGGCGCCGGTGGGAGCGCGCCATCGCCCGCCGGGAGGCCTACCGCCAGCAGCTCCACCAGGCCCAGGAGCCGCCAAGCCGGGAGGAGTTCGGCCTGCTGTCGGGCCTCCACGCGGCCCAGGATTCACCCGGGTTCAGCGGCCTCCTGGCCGGAACCTGCGTGACCAGTGGCTGGGAGCGGACCTACCCCGAGCACGAGAACGTCCCCAGCAAGATCTTCGGCGGCCACCTGATCCGCCAGGCCTACGAGCAGTCGGCCATCTGCGCCGAGCAGGTGGCGCCCCACCGCCCCGTCATCGTCGCAGTGAACCGCATCAACTTCCTTCAGCCCGTGCGCATGGGCGACAAGCTGCAGTTCCTCAGCCGGGCGGTGTTCGCGGGCCGCACCAGCGTGTGCGTGGAGACCGACATCATCCGGGTCAGCCGCGACCGGACCCAGACGAACCTCTCCAACAGCTGCGTGTTCACCTTCACCAATGTGGACGAGGCCCTGCGGCCGCAGCCCGTGCCGCCCATCTACCCGGCGACCTACGCGGAGGACGCCCGCTATCTGGCTGCCCACCGCCGCCACGCGGCGCGGGTGGCCTGGAAGGCGAAGCGGAGGCGTTAACATCGGAGCATGAGCCAGACCCTGCTCCTCATCCGCCACGGCATCGCAGAGGATCCCCGCCCCGGCCAGCGGGACGCGGACCGCGCCCTCACCGAAGACGGCTGGGCGAAGACGCGGGCGGCCATGCGGGGCCTGGTGGCCCGGGGCCACGTCCCCACGCGGGGCTTCCACAGCCCCTACCGCCGCGCCGCCGAGACCATGGCCTGTCTCCAGGAGGCGGCGGGGGCCTTCCCCATGGAGACCCGGGTGGACCTCCAGCCCGAGGGCCGTGCCGGCCAGGTGGATCTCTGGCTTCGGGGCCTCGTGGCCGAGGCCGGGGACCGCGAGGTGCTGGCCCTCATCAGCCACCAGCCCTTCCTCGGGGCCCTGATCTTCCACCTCACGGGCCGGCAGCTGGAGGTGAAGAAGGCCAGCTGCACGGTGATCCGCTGGGAGGGCGGCCTCTGGCGCTTCGAGCACCAGTACCAGCCCGCGGACCTCCGGAGCTAGCATGCGCGCCCAGCCCACCTTCGCCACGCTGTCCTCGGGGGTGAAGCTCCACTACCGGGTGCAGGGGAACCCCGACGGGCCCTGGCTCGTGCTCCTCAACGGCCTGCTCTCGGACACCACCATGTGGGCGGGCGTGCTGCCGGGCCTCGCGGACCGGTTCCGCATCCTCACCTTCGACAGCCGCGGCCAGGGCCGGTCCGACGCCCCGGAGGCGGGGCCCTATCCCACAGCCCTGCTGGCGGCGGAGGCCTGGGAGCTGTTCCAGCTCCTGGGTGTGCGCCGCCCGTGGCTCGTGGGGCTCTCCAACGGCAGTGCCATGAGCCTGGAGCTGCTCGCCACCCACCCGGACGCTTTCCCTGGAGCGGTGCTCACCAGCGCCATGCCCCGGTTCGACTTCGCCATGGGTCTGAAGGCCGAGCACTGGGCCCGCTGCCTGGAGGTGGGCGGGCCGCTCATGCAGTTCGACGCGGTGGCGCCCTTCCTCTGGGGCGACGCCTTCCTGGAGGCCCGGCACGGCGTGCTGCGGGCCTACCACCAGGTGGTGACCGGCGCGGACCGGCCCCAGCACGGCAACCTGCACCAGATCCGGGGCACCCTGGGCTGGGACATCCGGGACCGTCTGGCCCGAATCCAGGCGCCGGTGCTGCTCCTGAGCGGGGCCGAGGACCTGCTGACGCCCCCCTGGAAGTGCCTGGAGACGGCCCGGGGCATCGCCCGCAGCCGCTTCGAGGTGGTGCCCGGGATCGGCCACGCCTACCCGGTGGAGAGCCCGAAGGCGTTCGTGGCCCGGGTCAGGGCCTTCGTTGACGATGTGCAAGGGGATTTGGACGAACGGGGATTCTGACCTATCCTGTCTGCAATCCCGAGCCACTCCTGACTCGCCCTACCCCCGAGGTGACCTATGGCCACCCCTTCTCAGCCTCCGGTTGCCTTGAGCTTGCAAGAGCTCAAGGAACTGTCCATCGGCAAGCTCGCCGAGCTGGCCAAGGAACTGGACATCGACAGCCCGCTCTCGATGCGCAAGCAGGAGCTGGTGTTCCGGGTGCTGCAGGCCCAGGCCGAGCGCGAAGGGCAGTTCTTCGCCGAGGGCGTGCTGGAGGTGCTGCCGGAGGGCTTCGGCTTCCTGCGCAGCCCCGACCAGAACTACCTCGCGGGCCCTGAGGACATCTACATCTCGCCCAGCCAGATCCGCAAGTTCAACCTGCGCACCGGCGACACGCTGTCCGGCATGATCCGCGCCCCGAAGGAGGGCGAGAAGTTCTTCGCCATGCTGCGGGTGGACGCGGTCAACTTCGATCCGCCCATGACGGCCAAGGAGCGGCTCCACTTCGACGACCTGGTGCCCCTCTACCCCAAGCACCATCTGCGCATGGAGCGGGATGCCCAGGAGCTGAGCACCCGCGTCATGGACCTCATGACGCCCCTGGGCAAGGGCCAGCGCGCCCTCATCGTGGCCCCGCCGCGCACGGGTAAGACGGTGCTGCTGCAGAACATCGCCAACTCCATCACGGCCAACCATCCGGAAGTATTCCTCATCGTGCTGCTCATCGACGAGCGGCCGGAAGAAGTCACTGACATGGAGCGCAGCGTGAAGGGCGAGGTGGTATCGAGCACCTTCGACGAGCCCGCCACCCGCCACGTCCAGGTGGCCGAGATGGTCATCGAGAAAGCCAAGCGCCTCGTCGAGCACAAGAAGGACGTGGTGATCCTGCTGGATTCGATCACGCGCCTGGGCCGGGCGTACAACACCGTGGTGCCCCCCAGCGGCAAGGTGCTTTCCGGCGGCGTGGACAGCAATGCCCTCCAGCGGCCGAAGCGCTTCTTCGGCGCGGCGCGCAACATCGAGGCGGGTGGCAGCCTCACCATCATCGCCACGGCGCTCATCGAGACCGGCAGCCGCATGGACGACGTGATCTTCGAGGAGTTCAAGGGCACGGGCAACAGCGAGATCGTGCTGGACCGCAAGCTCAGCGACAAGCGCATCTTCCCGGCCATGGACATCCAGAAGTCCGGCACGCGCAAGGAAGACCTGCTCATCGAGCCCGCCAAGCTCGCCAAGATCTGGGTGCTGCGGAAGATCCTCGGCGCCAGCGGCCCCAGCGAGAGCATGGAGCTGCTCGTGGATCGCCTGGGCAAGGCCAAGACCAACGACGAGTTCCTGGCGAACCTGCAGGAGCCGCCCCCGCGGCGCTGAGGCCCCCGGCGGGAGCCGCGCGCTCCCGTTCCCGATCCGACACCCAAGCCGGGCTGAGCCCAGGCGTCAGCTGACGATGGAGGGCCCTTGGCCGAATCCTGCGCGCCGAATGAAGCCGTGTCTTCCGCCCGCAACCCCGGGGTCGACCTGCTGCGCGGGCTCTCCATCGTGCTCGTGGTGCTGCACCACGTGGGCCTGAGGATCCCCCTGAAGCAGGGCGTGCTCGCGGCCTTCCTGCCCAAATGGCTGCTCAACGCGATGATCTACAACGGCTACGAGGCCGTCTTCATCTTCTTCGTGATCTCGGGGTTCCTCATCGCGTCCAACTCGATCTCGCGTTGGGGCAGCCTCGCCGGCCTCCACGTCCGGAACTTCTACACCCGCCGCGCCGCCCGCATTCTCCCCTGCCTGGTCGTGCTGGTGGCCGTGCTCAGCCTGCTGCATGCCCTCGGCGCGAAGGACTACGTCATCGCCCGCGCCCAGCAGTCCCTGCCGCGGGCCGCCCTGTCAGCGTTCGGACTGCACCTGAACTGGTACGAAGGCCAGGTGGGCTACCTTCCGGGCAGCTGGGACGTGCTCTGGTCCCTCTCCATCGAGGAGGTCTTCTACCTGGGCTTCCCCCTGGTGTGCCTGGGCCTGCGCCGAAAGGGCGTTCTCCTGGCCTTCCTGGCCCTCCTCGCCCTCTCCCTGCCCGCCACGCGGGCGGCCCTGGCAGGAAACGAAATCTGGCAGGAGAAGGCCTACCTGCCCGGCATGGCGGGCATCGCCATGGGCGTGCTGGGGGCCCTGCTCGCGGATCGCGTCCGCCAGCCGAAACGGTGGATCCAGCGCCTCTGCGGGGCGCTGGGCGGCGCGGGGCTGGTCGGCGTGCTGTGTTTCGAGGGCCGGATCTGGCGCCTCATTGGGAACGGCACCATGCTCCTCCTCACCGCCTCTGCCCTCAGCCTCGTTCTCGCCTGCCATTGGCGGGCCAGCCGGGGCGGGCCCTGGCGCATCCCGGGCACCGGCTGGCTGGCCTCCTTTGGCCGGCTGAGCTACGAGATCTACCTCACGCACATGTTCGTGGTCCTCCTCGTGGTCCAGCGGTTCCGCGCCCAGGGCGGCGGGCTGCGCTGGGGCATCCTCTGGTACGTCCCGGCCCTCCTCCTCTCCTGGCTGCTGGGCTGGCTCGTGGCGCGGTACGTCTCCCTCCCGGCGGAGCAGTGGCTGCGCCGGAAGCTGGGTCGTGGCGCGGGGGAGTCCAGGTGGGCGGGGGTGGTCGCCGAGGAAGGACAGGCCTAGCTCCTGGCCCGAGGAAGTCGTCCGGGGCCTTTCCCGCGGCCCGGGTTAGACTGGAAGGTCCTGAGAAAGCCGCCCCGTGACCTTCCCCCACAGCCCCTTCCGGATCCGCGACGTCGAGGTGCCGAACCGCCTCGTCATGGCCCCGCTGCATGAGATCACGGACCAGCCCTTCCGGAAGTTCATCCGCGAGATCGGCGGGGTGGGCCTGGTGGTCTCGGAGATGATCAGCAGCGAGGCGCTGATCCGGCACGCGGTGAAGGCCGAGAAGATGATGGCGGCCACGGGCGAGCGGCCGCTCTCCATGCAGATCTCCGGTGGACGTCCCGAGGCCCTGGCTGAGGGCGCGGCGCTCTGCGAGGCCGCGGGCGCGGATCTGGTGGACCTGAACATGGGCTGCCCCGCCAGCAACGTCACCAAGGGCGGCGCGGGGTCCGCGCTGCTGCGGGACATCCGGCTGGCCGAGCGCTGCGTGTCCGGGATGGTGAAGGCCGTGAAGGTGCCCGTGACGGTGAAGATGCGGGCCGGCTGGGACGCGTCCCAGAAGGAACGCGGCGAGTTCATGGATTTCCTCCGCATGTTCGAGGCGGTGGGGGTGCAGGCCCTGGCCATCCATCCGCGCACCCGGGCCCAGCAGTACGAGGGGCACGCGGACTGGAGCATCATCGCCCGGGCGGTGGAGGCGGGCACGTCGTACCCCATCATCGGCAACGGCGATGTGAACACCGCGGCCGACGCCTTCCGCATGGTGGCGGAGACGGGCTGCGCTGCCGTGATGATCGGACGGGGCGCGCTCTACAATCCCTTCCTGTTCCGCCAGGTGCTGGATCCGGATTTCGGGGTCACCACGGAGATGCGCATCGACGCCACCCTGCGGCTCTTCCAGATCCTGCTGGACCTGCTGGAGCCCCGGGAGGCCCTGCACAAGATCAAGAAGATCGGGGCCTGGTTCACCAAGGGCGTGCCCGGCGGCCACGGCTTCCGCCAGAACCTGCACGCCGCCAGCGATCCCCAGGCCCTCATGGCCGCCATCGACGCGCTGAGGCATCAGGCGGCCTGACTTCGCCACAGATGAACCTGGATGAACTCAGATGGGCATGGGCCCTCACGCGTGTTCATCCATGGCTGGCTTCCTGGTTTGTTGGTGATTCAGCGGCGGCGTCCACCGCCGCCGAAGATGGAGCCCATGACGCCCCGGATGATCTGGCGGCCGATGGAGCTGCCGGCGGCGCGGATGACACTCTTGCCGAAGGCCTCGATCATGCTGTCGGAGCGCCGCGCAGGCTCCTTCGAAGCCTTGGCCGCTTCCTTCGCCTGGGCCTCGGCGGCCTCCTGCTTCATGGCCTCCTCGGCGCGGGCCTTGAGCTTCTCGAAGGCGCTCTCCCGGTCCACGGCCTGCTCGTAGTGACCCGCCAGCACGGAGGCCTGGATGACCTGCTGCCGCTCCGCGGGGGTGATGGGCGCGAGCCGGCTTTGGGGCGGGCAGACGAAGGCCCGCTCCACGATGCCGGGGCGGCCCTTCTCGTCCAGGAAGGACACCAGGGCCTCGCCCACGGCGAGCTCGGTGATGGCGGTGGCCACGTCGAGGCCGGGGTTGGCGCGGAAGGTCTCCGCGGCGGCCTTCACGGCCTTCTGGTCCCGGGGCGTGAAGGCCCGCAGGGCGTGCTGCACGCGGTTGCCCAGCTGGCCCAGCACCTTCTCGGGAATGTCGAGGGGATTCTGGCTCACGAAGTAGACGCCCACGCCCTTGGAGCGCACCAGGCGCACCACCTGCTCGATCTTGTCCAGCAGCGCATCCGGCGCATCGTTAAAGAGCAGGTGCGCCTCGTCGAAGAAGAAGGCCAGCTTGGGCTTCTCGGGGTCGCCCACCTCGGGCAGCCGCTCGAAGAGCTCCGACAGCAGCCAGAGCAGGAAGGTGGCGTAGAGCTTCGGCGCGTTGATGAGCTTGTCGGCGGCGAGGATGTTGATGACGCCGTGACCCTTGGCGTCGGTCTGCACGAGGTCGTCGAGATCAAGTGCGGGCTCGCCGAAGAAGGCCTCGGCGCCCTGGCTCTCGAGTTCCAAAAGCCCGCGCTGGATGGCGCCGATGCTGGCCGTGGAGACATTGCCGTACTGGGTCTTGAACTCGGCGGCGTGGTCGCCCACGAACTGCAGCATGGCGCGCAGATCCTTGAGGTCCAGCAGCAGCAGGCCGTTGTCGTCGGCGATCTTGAACACCAGGTTCAGCACGCCGCCCTGGGTGTCGTTGAGGTTCAGCAGCCGCGCGAAGAGCAGGGGCCCCATGTCGCTCACGGTGGTCCGCACCGGGTGGCCCTGCTCGCCGTAGAGATCCCAGAAGGCCACGGGGAAGCCCGCGTATTCGAAGCCCTCGAGCTTCAGCTGCTCGACGCGCTCCGCCACCTTGGGGTTGTCGCCCCCGGGCTGGCAGATGCCGGGCAGGTCACCCTTCACGTCCGCCAGGAACACCGGCACGCCGATGGCCGAGAAGCGCTCGGCCATCGTGCGCAGGGTCACGGTCTTGCCGGTGCCGGTGGCGCCCGCCACGAGCCCGTGGCGGTTGGCCATGCGGGGCAGCAGGACCAGGTCGGAGGGGCCTTTGGCGATCAGCAGGGGCTCGGTCATGGGGGCCTCGGAGAAGGGAGGGGCGGGAAACGGGTCAGGCCGGCCCGAGGGCGATGGCCTCTTCCAGCACGAAGGCGGCGTCCTGAGTCTTGGGGGCCCGGCGGATGAGGCAGGCCTCGGCGGGGCAGCGCTCGCAGTAGAGGCGGCCGCAGGGATCCACGTGGGTGTGCACCTCGCCCTCGATGTTCTCCTCCTCCAGGGCCTTCTTCCCGAATGTCTCGCAGAGGTCGTGGGCCTGGCGCACGGGGTAGAACTCCGGCACCACGATGTGGACATCCACGTGCGTGTAGCGGCCGCTGCGGAAGGTGCGCATCTCGTGCACGGCGATGATGTCCCAGGTGCGCACCCGGTTCATGGAGGCCAGCACCTTGCCCAGCACGTCCGGGTCCTCCATGTCGAGCAGGGCCTGGGAGGACTCCTTGACCAGCCGGAAGCCCGTGCGGGCCAGCAGCAGGCCCACCACCATGGCCATGACCGGATCCAGCCACTTGATCCCTGTGAGCTTCACGGCGATGAGGCCTGTGACGATGCCCACGGTGGTCCAGAAATCCGACAGGATGTGGTGGCCGTCGGCCTCCAGCGCCTTGGAGCGCTTCTTCCGCCCCTGGGTGAGGAGGAACCAGCCCAGCAGCCCGTTGAGGCCGCCCGCCAGGAGGTTCACCGCGAGGCCGCGGCCGAGGTCCTTCAGCTCCACGCCGTAGATCAGGCCCTTGGCCGCCTCGAACAGGATGAAGACGGAGGCCAGCGAGATGAGGCCCCCCTCGAAGGCGGCGCTGAAATGCTCGATCTTCCCGTGGCCGTAGGGATGTTCCTTGTCGGCGGGCTTGCCCGCGAAGATCACAGCGCCCAGCGCGAACACGGCGGCGACGACGTTCACGATGCTCTCGATGGCGTCGGACTTCAGCGCCACGGAGCCGGAGAGGACGTACGACAGGTATTTCAGGCCCAGGACGCAGGCCCCGGCGAGGATCGAGAGCGTCGCGATGCGGATCCTGGAACGTTGCTCGATGAGCTCGGCGGACATGGGCACTCCGGCCATCAGCGTATCAGCCGAGGTCTTCGAAGAGGCCGCGCTGCACCCCATTCCCGGGATCGGCGGGGAAGGGGAAGGTCGCCGCGGGGGCCCAGGGCCGGTCCGGATCGAAGGGTCCGGGCGGAGGCAGCTCCGGCGGCAGCCAGCGGAGCGCGGGGGCCGGCTGGGTCTGGGCGAGGAGCGTCTGGGCGCCCGCTTCGGGCGGGACCGCCGGCACCCGGAGCAGGGCCACGGGCGGGTGGTTCAGGGAATCCGGCCAGGCGGGCGGCTGCAGGGTGCGGGCCTCCAGGGGCACGGCGTCCCGGGGATCGGCGGCCAGGCCGGGCGTGAAGGCGCCGGGCGCCGGGGGGAGGGGCAGGCTGGCCCGCCACGGCAGGCCTTCCCGCAGCGCCTGGCGGCCCAGCAGGGCGGCCACCTGGAAGTCGCTGCAGGCCCCCAGGTGGATGGGCGTGCGGAGGCGTTCCTCCAGCAGGGCGCGGAGGGCCCGCAGCTGGCCGAGGACCAGGGGCCAGGTGCCTCCGGCGCGGAGGAACTCGGCGCCGCCCACCAGGGAGAGGCGCCAGCCCACGGCGCGGCGGGCGAAGGGCAGGTCCACCCAGGCCTCTGAGGCCATGCGCTGGGCGAGGCCCCGCTCGGCGGCGCCCTGCGCCTCGGACATGGCGGCCACCAGGGCCTCGCCCGAGGCCAGGGCGGACAGGGCGCCCAGGGCGAGGGTGGCCTCGCCCCACAGCCATCCCGCGGGAACCTCGTCCCCGGGCGCCGTGGGTCCCAGGTCGGGCAGCCGCCAGACGGGGCCGGTACGGGGCACCCAGCCGACGACGCCCTGGCGCCAGAGGTCGCCCAGTGGGCCTTCGGGCATGTCCGGCGCGTGGACCCAGCCCCGGAAGGCGCCTCCAGGCAGCTGGGCGGCGATCTCCGGGGGCAGGTGGAGGCTCAGGCGGGGGATGGCCGTGATGGCCTCCCACCAGCCCTGGCGGGACTCCGGCGGCAGAGCCTGCATCCAGGCGGGAGGGTGGTCCCAGACGAGGCCGAAGCCCCCGGGCAGCAGGGAGACCAGGTTCATGAGCCGGGCCAGGGCGCGGCCCGGGGCGGCGTGGACAGAGGCCAGGCCCTCATCCAGGAACCGGGCGCCGGCCCAGCCGGCCCAGGGGCCGTCCGGCGCGGACCGCAGAAGAAATCCCCGTCCCTCGGTGCCGGTCATGGCGCCCCCAGGGCGGTGGGAGCGGGGGCGAACAGGGGCCGTCCGGCGCCGCCGGGGGTGAACGCATCGGACCAGCGGCTCCGCAGGAGGCGGGCGGCCTCCCGGGCGGCGGCGAGATCATCCCTCCCCTGGAGCCGGAGCCCCAGCCAGGCCGCCGACAGGAAGCAGCCGGTGCCCCGCCGCTCGCCGGGCAGCCGGGGCGCCGCATCCAGGGCCTGGAGGCCCTCGGCGGTGGCCCAGAGGTCCTGCACCTCGTCGCCGGCGGCATGGCCGCCCTTGAGCCAGACCGCGGCGGCGCCGGCTTCCAGCCAGGGCGTGGTCAGGGCCTCGGGCGTGGCGGAGCGCATCGCGTCGGGGGGCAGGTTCGCGAAGGCCGCGGCCTCCCCCCGGTTGGGGCTTACCACCCAGCCGCCCATGGGCAATAGGTCCGAAGCCATGCGGCGCAGGTCTTCGCCGTCATGGAGCCCCACGCCGGCGCTGGGGGCCAGGATGGGATCCCAGATGCGCACCGGCGGGGCCAGGTGGCGCAGCGTGGCGCAGAGACGGCGGAAGGCGGGCGGTTCCAGGGCGCAGAGGCTGAGCTTGGCGCCCCAGCGGCCCACGAGGTGCGGCGCCAGGGTCTCCACCCGCTGCACCGGATCCATGGAGGGCGGCTCGATGCGGCTGCAGGCCAATCCGTTCTGGAGGGTCTCGGCCAGGCTCACGGCCATGGGCAGGCAGCCCAGGTCGGCGAGGGTCAGGGCGTCTCGCAGCAGGCCCGCGCCGGCGGACGGATCCATGCCGCCCAGGCAGAGGGCGAGCGGCGGGGCGCTGAGGCGGGGGGCATCCATGGCGAACCCTCAGGATGCCACAGGTTTCGCCTCACACCCTCCGGTCGGAATCCACGATCTCGGTGACCCGCAGGCCCAGGCTGTCCTCCAGCACGGTCACCTCGCCGCGGATCAGCACCCGGTCCTTGCAGAGCACGTCCATGGGCTCGCCGGCGCTCTTCTTGAGCTCCACGAGGGAGCCGGCCTCGAGGTCGAGCAGCTCGCGGATGGTCATGCGGGTCTGGCCCAGCTGGATCTCCATCCGGAGCGGGGTGTCGATGAAGGGCATGAGGTCGACGACCACCTGCTCGAAACTGAGCACGCGATCATTCTCGATCCGATCCCCCCGCTTGGCCATGTCGCTCCCGTCGGTCCTGTCAAAGCATGGACCCAGGCTCCCGGCACCGCAACGGCCGTGCCAGGAGTCCCCGGTTCACTGCTGGATGGCCCAATCCACGATGAGCACGCTCTTGATGGGGCGCTTGGGTTTCTTGTGCTTGGGGTCTTCCTTTTCGCCCGGTTTGGGCGGGTGGGGCCTGAACTGTTCGTTGAGCTTGTCTTTGATCTCCTTGCGCAGGGTCTCGCGGGATTCGGCGTCGGAGGCTTCCTCCACGCTCTTGCCCGACAGCACGCCCAGCACGATGGACTGGATGAGGCTCTTCTCCGCGGAGGGCTTCTCGCCCGACACCAGCTTTCCCAGCTCCGTGTCGCAGAACAGGATGTTCAGTTCGCAGCGGAGGAAGGCGTTCCGCCTCGGGCCCGTGAGGTTCAGGGTCCGGGTCAGCACCATGACAGGGGAGGCTTCGGCCCCGTGGCCCTCCTTCACCTCGCCAAGGTCTTCGCAATCTTCTGAATCGACCCCCTCATGGGCCGGGTCCGCGGCTGCCGCCTGGGCATGCGCCTCCTCGGCCTTCAGCTTCTCGGCGGCCTCCGCCGCCTTGGCCGCGGCTCGCTTCTTCAGATACCACCAGGTGCCTGCGCCACCGCCCCCAAGCACCGCCACGGCGGCCACGATGATGATGATGAGCTTCAGCAGGCTCTTCTTCTGGGCGGGAGCATCGTCGGACATCGGAACCTCGTCGGATAACCCTTCATCGGATCGGCCCCGGCCGACCCTGAATTGCGGCAGGCTGCGTCGAGGCCAGGAAAGGCGTATGCACAGCGTAATGGGGATTTTCCGGGTGGCCCAGGCTGCAGATGCCCTGAGGAGCTGTCTCCAGGCATTCTGGCTAAGCCATGGAAATAACCTGACAAAAAACACTGATGTAAAACGACAGGGCCTGTCGAAACAGGCCCCGTCGTTTCGGTAATCCGGAAGAGATCCGGATCGCTTAGATCCTACTTGCGCTTCTTGCCGCCCTTGCCGTTGACTTCATCAGCGAGCTTCTTGCCGGGCTTGAACTTGGCAACCTTCTTGGCGGCGATCTTGATGGGCTTGTTGTCGCGGGGATTGCGGCCGGTGCGGGCGCCGCGGTTGGCGACAGAGAAGGTGCCGAAGCCCACGAGGGTGACCTTGTCGCCCGCGCGCAGGGCGGCGGCGACGCCACCGAGAACCTGATCCAGGGCGGCGGCGGCCTGGGCCTTGGTGATGCCGGCCTTGTCGGCGACGGCGCTGACCAGTTCAGCCTTGTTCATGGAAACCTCCGAATTTGGGGAACTGAGTCCCCGGGTTGTGAGAAACGGAAACACCTCTGGATGGAGACGTCCGTATTTACTGGGTTTTTAAACATCAAGGACCCCGAAAGGCCGATGAACGCTGTATTTCATAAACTGCCAAGAAGCTACGCCGTGGATGCAGCGTGGTCAAGGGTTTTCTTCTCCAAAAAACGGGAGATCGGCGTCCCTGGGAGGTCTCCGCGACCATGGAACATCGAAGTGGCCGTCAATGCTCGAGACTAAGTCTCATGGATCTCGCAAATCCCCGTAGAACGCGGGATCGGGGAGCCTGAGGCCTCCTTCCTGCTGACCCGACCTATCATGGAGCGATGTCGGTCCCCTATTTCCTCACCGTGGCCTATGCCGGAGCCGGATTCCACGGCTGGCAGATCCAATCCGTGCTGCGCAGCGGGCAGGGGGAGCTCTGGAAGGCGCTCCGCGCCCTCGACCCCGAAGCGCCCATGCCCCAGGGCACGGGCCGCACCGACGCCGGTGTGCACGCCCGGGCGCAGGGGGTGCTGATCCAGGCGAACCGCGTCTGGGAGCCCTACCGCTTGCTGGCGGCGCTGAATGCCCACCTGCCGAAGGATCTCCGGGTGATGGCGGTCCAGCCGGCGCCCGAAGGCTTCTTCCCCCGCCAGCACGCCGTCGCCAAGCGCTACATCTATCGCCTCGGGCTAGGCCCGGCAGCCGATCCGTTGCTGGCCCCGATCCGCTGGCACGTGCACCAGGCCGCCCCTCTCGACCTGGAGGCCATGGCCTCCGCCGTGCCGGCGCTCCTGGGCACCCACGACTTCACGAGCTTCCGCTGCGTGGAGTGCGCGGCCAGGACGCCGGTGCGGACCCTCCACGGGATCACGCTCCAACCCGTGCCGGGCGGCCTGGACCTGGTGTTCGAGGGCACCAGCTTCCTCATGCATCAGGTGCGCATCATGACGGGCACCCTGGTCGAGGTGGGGCGCGGGCGCCGACGGGCGGATTCCCTGGGGGAGGTGCTCGCCGCCCGGGACCGGACCCGGGCCGGGCTTACGGCGCCGCCGGAGGGCCTATGCCTGGAGAAGGTCTGGTATGAGGCCCGCTGGGGCCTGGGCGAGCCCAGCCCCTTCGACGGGCGCGCTTAATCCAGGTAGAAGCCCACGCCCTGCCAGATCTTGAACTTCACCTTGCCGTCCTTGGAGGCGGCTGGATCGAACACCAGGCGCTTGGCGGCCTCGAGGCAGGCCTCGCCCGCGTCGCGGGCCTCGGGCGAATCGCCGGGCAGGCCCTGGACGAGCCGGGCGGCCAGCACGTCGCCCTTCTCGCTGATGAGCACGTTCACCACGACCACGCCCTTGGGTCGGCTGGACAGGAATCCCGAGCCCTTGAGGCGGGGCGTCGCCCGGTTGAGGTTGATGGGGCGGGCGGGAAGGATGTCTTCGCCGGGCTGGACCAGATCGCCCTCCGCCGGCACAGCGCTGGTCTTGCGGCGCAGATCCTCATTCTCGGCCTTCAGGCGGGTGGCTTCGGCCTGGGCTTCGGCGGCAGCCTGTTTGGCGTCCTGCAGCTCCTTCAGGATGGCGTCGCCGCCGCCCTGGTTCTCCTTGAGGGTGGCCCGCAGCTGCTCAACCTCCTTGTGGGTCGCATCGATTTCGGCGCGGGTCAGATCCCGGGCCTTGCGGGCCGCGGCGAGCTCCTGCTGCAGGTCGGCGGTGGCCGCCAGGCGCTGCTTCAAGTCGTCCCGCTCCTCCGTGAGGCGCTTCACCTGGGTCTCAAGCTGGGCGACCGTGGGCTTCTTCGCGGCGGCGAGCGGCAGGGTGATCAGCAGCAGGGAGAGGGCGATGCGCATGAGGCCTCCGGTGGCGGGAGGGCTCTCAGCGTGGGGCTCCGAGCTGATCGCCCCCCTGGGCGGGTTTGCTGGTCCTGAGAATCCCACGCTTCAGCAGTCTGGAGAAGATGGCGAGGCACTCATCGGGCTCGAAGGGGGCGATGGAGAGGATGTCGCGGATGGACCACAGACCGTTCACGCGGCTGGCGAGGAAGGCCTCGTTGGGGCCGAGGTTGGTGGTCATCAGCTCGTCGAGGCTCACCACCAGTTCGGGCACGAGGTCGTGGTCGAGCTTCTTCTCCTCAAGGAGATCCTGGACCACGGCCATCATCTTGCTGGCATCCAGGTGGCGGGGCTGATCCTTGAGGATGCGGCGCAGCTCCTCCTGGGCTTCTTGGAGCTTCTGCTTCTCGACCAGGGCCCGGGCCCGCTGCAGCTGCAGGCTGGGATTCTCGCCCAGGTTGCCGCCGGGGTTGGTGATGCGGACAAGCCCCTTCTCGTGGAGGTCGAACAGAAGCTTGTTCACCTTGTACTCGGGCATGCGCATTTCCAGCACCAGCTGGTCCACGCGCTTGTAGCCGTCGAGGCGGGCGAGGATGTCGGCATCCTCGGGCGCCAGGGGCAGCCGCTCGGCGATGGCCTCGGAGATGGGCGCCAGCACGGCGTCGCCGCCCTTGATGCCCTTGCGGATGCGCTTCCAGTCGTCGAGGCGGCGCGCGCCTTCGAGCACGATGCCGGTGACGTCGAGGCTGAGGAGCATGGACTTCTGGTGGGAGCCGGCGCCGTCATGGAACTCGAAGCTGCCGACGTTCCACAGGAAGGTGTCGTAGATGCTCTCCTCGACCTTCAGCTGCACGATGCGGCGGATTTCCGCCTCGGTCACGAGCTGGCGGTTGATGAGGATGCGGCCCAGCAGCTGCTGCTCGTCCTCCTGGGTGGCCAGGGCCTCCCGGAGCTGGTCCTCGGTGATGCGGTTGAAGGCCAGCAGGTACTGGCCCAGGTATTCCCGCGGGTCAGAGGACCAAATACTCGTGATGCGTCCTTCATGGAAGGCCACGCGCTTGGTGTGCAGGGGGCCCTTCAGTTCCAGGACGCCGGTTTTCTTGCCCACGGCCAGCCACTGGAAGATGTCCTCCAGCCCCATGGTCGCCAGATCACCGCTCAGCGCCAATTGCTGCCTCCCGCAGGGACGATTCTACCCGGATCCTTGTCATAAAAATCACATTCGTTCGGGAAATACCACCCCGGCGGGGGCCCCTCCCGCCCTATCGGCACCCTGGGCCGGGGCAATAGAGGTCAAAGCCTGCCCAGGACCTCGCGGATGGCCTGGTTGAGCAGGTCGGGGTGGTGCCGCGCCATGGGGGCTTCCGGGTCCAGCAGGGGAAACCGGTGGACCGGGATGCCCAGGACGCGATCCGCCTCGGTCATGAGAGGCTCGGCGCCCTCCTCCCGGTACCGGGCCAGCATGTCGGGGGGCAGGGGGGTCGCATTGACGATGACGGCGCTGATCCGGGTCCGGGCGAAGGCGGAGATGGCAGCCAGGTGGTTCTCCAGGTCCAGGCCCGAGGTCTCGCCGGGCTCGGTCATGAGGTTGGCCACGTAAAGCACCGGGGACCGGGAGGATTCCACGGCCTCCTGTAGTTCGTCGATGAGCAGGTTTGAGATGGTGGACGTGTACAAGCTGCCCGGGGACAGGAGGATGAGGTCCGAGCGTAGCAGGGCCAGCACCGCCTCCGGCAGGGGCTCGGCCTCCCGGGGATCCAGCCACAGGCGCGCCAGGGGCGGCGGGCAGGCGCCCACGGCGGTCTCCCCCAGGTAGCGCCGGCCGTCCATGTCCTCGGCGCAAAGGGTGACGGGCACCACCGTGGAAGGAAACAGCCGGCCCACGGTCACGAGGACGCCCGAGAGCTGGCGGATGGCCCGCACCCAGTCGCCGGTGAGGTCCGCCAGGGCCCAGAGCATAAGGTTGCCGAGGGAGTGCCCGGCCAGGCTGCCCTCGCCCTTGAACCGGTAGTTCAGCAGATCCGAGAGGGCCGAGTCCTCCATGGTGAGCGCCGACAAGCAGTTGCGGAGGTCGCCCGGGGGAATGCCGCCAAGCTCGTCCCGCAGGCGCCCCGACGAGCCCCCGTTGTCGGAGACCGTCACGATGCCCGTGAGCTTCCAGGGATCCCGGCTGCGTCCCGCCTCCCGCTTGAGGGCGCGGAGCAGGGCGGCCAGGCCCGTGCCGCCCCCCAGGGCCACCACCCGCAAGGGCTGGTCGGCGTGGAGGACCGTCGGACTGGCCATGGGCCCGGGCTCCCGGGGCTCAGCGGCCTTCGGTGAACGCGAAGAGCGGGGACTTGCGGATGGGGTTGAAGTCCGGCTCCATGTGCCACTGGAAGACCAGGTCGCCGTCCAGCTCCACGGCCTTTTTCAGGCTTTCGGCCGAGGCCTCGGTGTTCTCGGCCTGGGCGAAGGCGACGGCCCGCAGGTAGTGGAGGGAACCGGAGGCCGGGTGGGCCTTCACGGCCTTCTCCGCGAGCTTGAGGGCCTCGTCGGTCTGGCCGCGGTTCAGGCAGGCCTGAATGTCCGAGGCGGGGTCGGCGGCGGCGGCCTTGGCGGGATGCAGCTTGGCCTCGGCGATGGCGAGGAACACCTGGACCCGGCGCTTCACGGCCCAGTCACCGGCCGCCTGGGTTTCCTGGAGCAGGCCCTCGAAGGCCTTCACGGCTTCGGCGTGCTTGCCGGATTCGAAGAGCTTCACGGCCTTGGCATAGCTGGCGGCAAAGGCCGACTGGGGAGCCTGAGCGGGTGCGGGGGTGGACTTGGGGGCCGTATCTGTCTTCGCCTTCGTCGCCATGCGGAATCCTTTGGAAGCCTTCGGGAAACTATAGAGTGACAGCTTTTCCGGGGCAAATCCCGGCCTCGCGACGCGAGACTCCCACTCCGGTCCCGAAACCCAGGCCCGGGCTCACGCTTTGAAGAGGGCCTTCTCCCGGTTCAGGACCCGCGTGGAGACCAGGGTCATGAGGCCCGCCAGGCCCACGGTCATGGTGAAGGCGATCAGGTACTCCATCCAACTGAACTGTTGGCTGAACAGTTTCCGGAGGGCCAGGCAGACATTCACCACGGGCACGTAGGACAGGAAGGCCATCTTGTCCACGCCGGGCGCCATGGTGAAGACGCCCAGGAACACGACCAGGAAGATCCCCGGCGTGATGGCACTGCCGGCCTCGATGGTGTTCTTGGCCTGGATGCCCATGAGCAGGATGAAGTTCGAGAAGAAAAGCCCTAGGGGAACCATGATCAGGAACGTCAGGGTCAGGGTCATGGGATTGGCGATGGCGGCCACGGTGGTGAGCGTGCCGGAGGTCTCCCCCCCGCCGATGAACGGGGCCGAGAGCGCCATGCTGATCAGGTTGAGCACGGCGGAGATGACGCCCATGGAGAAGATGTAGAGAAGCTTGCCGAGGATGATCTGCTTGCGGGGCAGGCGGGTGGCCATGAGGCTCAGCAGGGTGTGGCGCTCCTTCTCGCCGGCGGTGGCGTAGATGCCGTGCTGCATGGAGCCGGTGTACATCATGATCATCAGCATGTAGGGCAGCAGCATGCCGAGGACCTTGCCGGCCTTCAGCGCGGAATCCGCCGCGTCCTTGACGTCGAGCTTGAGGGGTTCGGCCAGCTGGGCGGAGGCCTTCAGGGACTCGAGCCGCATCCGCACCCAGCTCTGCTTCTGGGGCTCCAGGACTTCCTTCAGCCGCTTGAGGGCGACTTCGGAAGCACGCTCGCTCTGGTCGACCGTGACCGCGAGGGTGAAGGTCTCCTGCTTCTGAAGGGCCTCGGAGGCCTTGGCGTCCACCTCGACGATGAGGTCGAGCTTCTGGTCCTTCAGGGCCTGCCGGGGATCGCCCTCGGGCCGGGAGACCAGATCGAAGCGCCTGGGGTCGGCCTTCAGCAGAGGAAGCACCACGCCCGAGGGGTCGGCGACGTAGACACGGCTCGCCTTGTTGCGGTTCTGGGCCTCGTCCCGCTTGCCCATCTTGGCCATCATGCCGAAGATCGCGGGGTAGAGCAGGAAGGGCAGGACGAAGGCGAGGAACATCGTCTTCTTGTCCTTGGAGAGTTCCAGGAACTCCTTCTTGGCGATGAGCAGCGCGCCCTTCATTAGTTGCCTCCCTCGGATTCAGCCGCGAGTTGGAAGAAGACCTCATCGAGCGTCTTGGCGCGCCGTGACTGCAGGATCTCCCGGGGCGGCGCGTCGCCGTGCAGCTTCCCGTCGAAGATGATGCCCACCCGGTCGCAGATGTCCTCGACCATGGGCATCACATGGGTCGACACGATCACCGTGCGGCCCTCCTCGCGCATGATCCGCAGCAGGTCGAGCACGGTCTTGGCGGTGAGCACATCCAGGCCCGTGGTGGGCTCGTCGAAGATGACCACCTTGGGGTCGTGCAGCAGGGCCCGGGCGATGCTCACCTTCTGCTTCTGGCCCGAGGAGAAGCCCTCCATCTTCACGTCGGCGAAGTCCGCCAGCTGGAGCTTGTCGAGGAGGTGCAGGCCGCGGCGCTCCGCGGTGACGGGATCCACGTCCTGGAACTCGCCGAAGAGCCGGAGCAGCTCCCGGGGCGTGAACCGGGTGTAGACGCCCATGTCGGTGCTGAGGTAGCCCATGCACCCCCGCACGGCCTCAGGGTGCTTGCGGGTGTCGTAGCTGCAGACATCGATGGTGCCCGTGTCTGGGTCCATCAGGCCGGCGATCATCCTCAGGGTGGTGGACTTGCCGGCGCCGTTGGGGCCGAGCAGGCCATAGATCTCCCCGGGCTTCACCGTCAGGGAGATGCCGCGCACCGCGTCGATGCGCTTGGTGGTTCGGGTCTTGCGATCCTTCACGGTGAAGGATTTGTGGACCTCGCTCAGTTGGATCACCGAGACCTCCGGGTGGAAGG
>JAFJUR010000246.1 GCA_017859995.1 Holophagaceae bacterium
ACGTTGTTCACATCCAGCAGCCAGCCCACATCCGCGCCTTCGAGCACCGCCGTGATGAAGTCCGCCTCGTCCATCTCGGCGGCCCCCAGCTCGGCGTAGTACGTGATGTTCTCCAGCAGGAGGGGCACGGGCAGGCGGGCCTGGAGGTCCCGAGCCCGGGCGATGGTGTGCCGCGCCGCCTCCCGGGTGAAGGGGAGGGGCAGCAGCTCGTGGAGGTGGCTGGCATCCACGCTCGTGAAGCAGAGGTGCTCGGAGTGCCAGGGCGTGCCAGTGCGGAGGAGGAACGCACCCAGGCCGTGGAGGTACTCGTCGTCCCAGGGGTCGAACCCACCCACGGACATGGCCAGCCCGTGGGTGAGCACCGGATCCCGGTCGAGGATGGCACAAGCGAGCCGGTGCTGCCGGCCGCCATCCCCGACCACGTTCTCAGGACACGTCTCCCAGAAGGGGACGCCGTGCTCCTCCCGCCGCGCCACCTCGTCGAGGTGCGGCCTGCGGAGGCCCAGCCCCACGCCGGTGAACCTGTCCTGAGTCATGGTCATCCTCCGCCCCCGGGCCTACTTCTTCTCGGCTTCCTTCTTGCCTTTGCCGCAGGAGCCTTCCTTCTTGTCCTTGCCGCAGGAACCGTCCTTCTTGTCCTTCTTCATGTCCTTGCTGCCGCAGGAGCCCTTGCCGCAGGAGCCATCCTTGGCCTTGGCGTGCTTGGCCTTCGCATCCTTGGCGGGGGCCTTGCCCTCCTCCTTCGCGTCCTTGGCGCCACACTCGCCCGCCTGGGTGAAGGCGGCTTCGGCACCGAACGCTTCGACGGGGGCGGCGCCCAGGGTGGCGGGGCCGGCCATGAGGGAACCAGCCGTGAAGAGGGTGGCGGCGCCGATGAGCTTCGTGATCATGGTTTCTCCGAGCGGCAGAGCCGCGCTGGGGGCCGCGCGGCGGCCCCGGGGTTGGAACAGGACAGGAACCTGCCGGGCTTTGCCTGGCAGGACCGCGGTGCTGTTGTTAACCCTTTCGGTGCGGAGACATCCGGCTTTGTGACATTTTTTTGCATCTATGGCTCAAAGCGCCCGTCCCCTCCTCGCGGGGCCGCGGGGCAGGCCGCTGTCCTCGGCCGCAGGCGCGCCACCAGCCAGTAGATGCCGTCGCGCAGGGGTCTCGGCACCCGGGCCAGCAGGCGGCCCGCCCGGCGCCACCTTCCTCCCAGAACCTCAAGCAGATGCAGGATCGCCTCGGAGCGCACCAGGACCCGGCCTTCCGGGGTGAGCACTACCAGCGTGTCCTGGAACTCTGTCACCCGATCGGCCTGCACCAGTCGGGCGAAGGTCTCGCCGCCCAAGGGTGCGAAGCGGATCCGGCCCCCGGCATCCCGCCGGGCGACGAACCGCACCCAGCCGCGACAGAAGCCGCAGGCTCCGTCGTAGAAGAGCCGGGTCACCCCTTGATCAGCACCCACAGGCCCACCGCGATGAACGCGCATCCCGCGGTCCACTTGATGGCCGCCTCGGGGATGTACTTGAACAGCACGCCGCCCACCATCACGCCGATGGCCGTGGCGCACACCAGGGCCGCGCTGGCGGCCAGGAAGACGGTCCAGATCTGGCCGCTGCGCACGGTGGCGGTCATCGCCGCCAGCTGCGTCTTGTCGCCCACTTCGGCGAGGAAGACGGTCGCGAAGGTGGTCCAGAAGAGCGAGCGGTTCATGGGATTCCCCGGAAGGCCTTGGTGACTCTTAAGCCTAATGGAGGATCATCTGCGGCACACTGGTTGGATGGCGCTCGATCACTTCGACCTTCCCACGACCTTCGTGGATACCCCCGAGAAGCTGCAGGAGGCGTTGCCCCTGTGGCACGCGGCGGGCGTGCTGTCCGTCGACATCGAATGCAGCCTCACCGGCATGCACCACTGCGTGCTCGCCCTGATCCAGGTGGCCACCCACGACCAGGCCTGGCTGGTGGATCCGCTGGCCCTGGGCGACCTCACGAAGCCCGCCCTGCAGGCCATGGCGCAGGTGCCCTGGATCGTCCATGACTTCTCCGGCGACGGCATCGTCTTCAAGCGCATCTACGACGTGGTACCTGACAGCATCTTCGACACCATGCTGCTCTCCCGCGCCCTGGGCTACCCCCAGCCGGGCCTCAAGACCATGGCCAAGCTCAAGCTGGGCATCGACATCCCCAAAGAGGAGCAGGACTCCAACTGGATGCTCCGTCCCCTGCGCGACGCCCAGATCAGCTACGCCAGCCGGGACGCAGCCCTGCTGCTGCCCCTGCTCCGCACCCTGGCCGACGAGGCCGACACCCGGCGGGATCACCCCGAGATCGGTCCGCGCCTGGCGGCCCTCCCCAAGGAGATGCGCCACCTCCTCAAGCGGGTCCGCGCCTATGTGCCCCCCAAGCACGACCCGGTGGTGGACAAGGTCCGGCACCTGGGCGACCTGGCGGTGGAGCGGGCCCTGAAGCTCACGGCGCTGCGCTGGGCCTGGGGCAACGAAGGCGACGTGGCCGCCGTGATGGAGCTGGGCAACCGCTGGCTCACGGCCCGCCTGACCCACCCGCCCGCCACCAAGGAGGCCCTGGAGCGGACCATCCCCAATCCCCGCTTCCGGCGAAAGCGGCTGGACGCCCTG
>JAFJUR010000247.1 GCA_017859995.1 Holophagaceae bacterium
CGAGCAGCGCCGGCACCAGGAAGGCGCCCAGGCCCCAGAGCGCCCAGCGGAACCCCTGGGCCAGGCCGGTGGCGCCCTGCAGGTTGCCCAGCACCAGCTCCCGGGCGGCGGGGGGGAAACTGCGGAAGTAGTACCAGCCGGCCAAGGGCGCCAGCAGAACCCCCGCCAGGGTGAACCAGGCTGTGGGCTGGAGGATCCGGGGCCTCAGGTCCGCGTCGGCCACCGCGCCCGCGGCCAGGGCCCAGAGCCCGCCCAAGGCCAGGGAGACCAGCGTGCGGAGCAGCAGGCTCGGCAGGTAGGTCCCATTGAAGAAACCGTCCCACATGGCGTGGGTGGTGGTCCAGCCCTGGCCGGGGCTGAGCATGAAGGTGACGATGCCGTTGATCACCACCAGGCTCAGCCAGGCGCAGAGCGCGTACAGCCAGTACACGGCCAGGCGCTGCCGGGGCCGCAGGCGGTCGTAGGCCCGCACCAGCACGATCAGCGTGGCCATCTCGCCCGCAAAGAGCAGCCATTCGATGGCCCAACCCATGACGAACCCCCGGATGAGGTGCTGGGTGGCGGTGGGGTTCACCAGGCCGATGGCCACCCAGATGCCCACCCCGGTGCCCGCGCCGAAGATGCTCGACAGCCAGAGCAGGGCCCGGGTCCGCTGGCGCAGCCAGCCGGAGAGCACCCGGTCGCCGCCGACCTGGGCCCGGCCCTCCAGCCAGGCCAGCCAGATTCCGGCCCCCACCACCAGGTGGGCGATGGAGACGTGGATGATGCTGATGATGCCGATGATCCAGCCGCTGCCGAGGAAGGGGATGTCCCACACGGGATGGTTCATGGGGGCAGGAAGGTCAGGCCGAACACCCCCAGGGACAGCCAGTCCGTGCGATGGGGCAGGGCTCCAGGGTGGAAGCCGAAGGCGGCGAGGCTGGCGTCCCGCGCCTGGTCCCGCAGGACGATCATGCCCAGGGTCGAGGCCAGGCCCAGGCCGAAGGGCCCCCACACCGCCCGGGCGGAAGAACCCTCCTGGCTGGCGGGAATGGCCATGAAGAGGGCCAGGGCCCCGCAGGCGACGCCGAGCCACAGGGTGAGGCTGGGGGCCGACATCCCGTCCAGGAGCAGGTCCAGCACGGGCTTCGGCTGCTTGACCAGCAGCCAGGTGCCCCAGGCCGCCTGGCTGGCCGTGGCGCCGATGAACCAGCGCAGGCCGGCCATCCGGGCGAAGGCGTGGTCCCGCCAGGCGCCCCAGCCGGCCAGCAGGAGCCCGGCCACCGCGAGGATCCCCGCCGCCATGTGGAGGTACCTTGGCCAGAGGGTGGGATCCGCCGTGTTCATGCGGAGGCCGTGGGGCGAGGCCGCGGCGTGGGCGGCCCAGAGGTCGGGCCGCAGCGAGAGGGTGGTGACGTTCACGAGCATCAGCCCCACGGCCAGCAGGAGCAGCGCCCCGGCGATGCCGCTGGCGGCGTGGAGGCGCTCGGATCCCGCCGAACCCGTGAAGCGGTAGAGCAGCGTGTAGCCCGCCATGAGCAGGAAGATCATCGCCAGCCAGGGCACTGCGGTCAGCACCGAGGCGGTGTAGAAGAAGGGGCCGTAGGTGAGCTGGAGGAAGAGCAGGGGCGCCACGCCCAGGGTGATGGCGAAGGTCACGGCCGAGGGCAGCATGGGCGCGATGCGGCGCACCAGGTCCCGGTCCCGCGGCGTGCCGCGCAGGGCGTGGAGGGCGGTGATGACGCTGCCGCCCACGCCAAGGTTCACCGCCATGAGGTGCAGGGTGAAGGTCAGCAGCAGCAGGGCCTTCAGCGCGGCGGGCGCCATGGGCAAGGGCAGTGGATCCGGGGCCGGCAGGGGCAGGGGTGTCATCGATCCTCCAGTCCGTGGCTGTCTCGACAGGATGAAGCCCGCCCAGGGTACCGCCAAGCCGGCGATTCTGGATCCAGAGATCCCCCAAGGCTTGGGTAGACTGGAGGTTCGCGAGGTGTCCGTGGGTCTGCTCGGCGGCCTGATCAACCAGTTCAAGAAGGGCCTGAAGCGCACCCAGGAGCTGGTGCTGGCCCCCATGGGCCGCCTGCTCGGCTTGCGGCGGCTGGACGAGGCCCAGCTGGAGGAGATGGAGGACCTGCTGCTCCAGGCCGATCTCGGCGTGAAGGCCGTGGATCAGCTCATGGCGCGGCTTCGCGCCGAGCTGAAGGGCGATCGCGAGATTGATCCCAAGGCCGTGCTGAAAGACGAACTGCTGAAGCTCCTGCGCCAGCGCCCCGCCCAGCCGTTCACGGCGGCAGGCACCCAGGTGGTGCTGCTCGTGGGGGTCAACGGCGTGGGCAAGACCACGACCCTGGGCAAGCTGGCCGCCCACCTGAAAGCCCGGGGCGACGGTGTGCTGGTGGTGGCGGGAGATACCTTCCGTGCCGCCGCCATTGACCAGCTGGAACGCTGGGGCGAGCGGGCCGGGGTGCCCGTCATCCGCAACCAGATGGGCGGCGACCCGGCCGCCATCGCCTTTGACGGCGCCACCAGCGCCCAGGCCAAGGGCACGCCCTGGGTGCTCATTGACACCGCCGGGCGCCTGCACACCAAGGATCACCTCATGAAGGAGCTGGACAAGATCCGGCGCAGCCTCCAGAAGGTGATTCCCACGGCGCCCCACCGGGTGCTGCTGGTCCTCGACGCCACCACGGGCCAGAACGGCCTCGTCCAGGCGGAGGCCTTCGCCCAGGCGGCGGGCGTCACCGACCTGGTGCTCACCAAGCTGGATGGCAGCGCCAAGGGCGGCGTGGTGGTGCCCATCCTGGACCGGCTGAGGCTCCCCATCGCCTTCGTAGGCGTGGGCGAGGGCGTGGACGACCTCATTCCCTTCGACGCCGAAGCCTTCGTGGACGGCCTGCTCGATGCCTGAGCCGACGCCCCCCCCGGCCCTCACCCCCGAGCTGGCCTGGGCCCTGGCCACGGGCGGCCCCTGGCCCGACCCGGTTTCCCTCCAGGGGGACGCGCACTACATGGCCCTGGCCCTCCAGGAAGGCCTCAAGGGCGTGGGCCTCGCCAGCCCGAATCCCCCCGTGGGCTGCGTGCTGGTGAAGGCCGGGCGCATCATCGGCCGCGGGGTGCACACCCGGGCCGGCGATCCCCACGGGGAGATCATGGCCCTGCGGGACGCCGAGGCCCACGGCGAGGATCCCGCCGGCGCCACGGCCTATGTGACCCTCGAGCCCTGCTGCCACCAGGGCCGCACGGGCCCCTGCACCCAGGCCCTCATCCAGGCGGGCATCGCCCGGGTGGTGGTGGGCGTG
>JAFJUR010000248.1 GCA_017859995.1 Holophagaceae bacterium
GGAGCCTCGGCGCCTCCGTGGGCCTGCTGGCCCTGGCAGATCTGGAGCGGGAGGGCCGGGGCCCGCTGGCGGGCATCATCTGGGAAGGAGCTCCAGCCAGCAGCCGCAGCTTCGCCGAGCGCCTGGTGCGGGGCCCCGAGGACCGCTGGTGGCACCTTCTCGCCCCTCCCATCGGCGCCGTCGCCTCCCGGGCCGCGGGCCGCATGGGCGCCTACGACCCCGCGGACACGGATCTGCTGCGCCGCACCAGTGGTCTGCGGTTCGCCACACCCAGCCTGTGCTTCCTCGCCAGCCAGGACCGCCTGGCGCCGCCAGAGGTGCAGCGGGCTCTCGCCGCCCGCTTCCAGTCTGGGCGGGTCATCGAGGTGCCCACCTGGCACCTCCACTGCGCGGAAGCCCTGGGCGCCGGCTACGCCGCGGCCATCGGAGGGGCCGTGGACACCTGGTACCAGGACAACGAACGGGGCCCCGCGGGGCCCCGTCCAAACCGGTAGGGATCAGGCCAGCCTATTCGTCCTCGTTGGCCGAGACGGTGGCCCGCAGCAGCTTGGGCGTGATGCGCTGGACGATGGGCTCGAAGACCTTGTTCACCAGCTCCTCGTCGTAGGACACCTCGGCTCCCGTGCCAGCCACCTTCACACTGGTGTCGGAGACCTTGTCCTCGTCCTTCCAGGCCCCGAGGATCTCGCCCGTCTCCACCTCGATGAGGCGGATGTCCAGGCGGCCCGTGAAGGAGGCCTTCTTGACGTTGACGCTGCCCGCCACGGCGCCGGCCATGCCGTCGCCCGTGACCTTGCTGACCAGGGCGCCCACGCCCCAGCCGGAGCTGAAGCCGCCCTCCTTGTAGGCGAAGCGGGTGATCTTGCCGGTCATCACGTACTTCACGCCCAGCAGCTTGCCGATCTTCTGCACGGTGGCCGTATCCACCTCGCCGCTCTGCTGGAAGTTCAGCTCCTCGCGGATCTCCGCCAGACGCTCCCGCTCGATGACGCGGATCTTGTTCTTGCCCTTCTCGATGATCTCGGTGGTGAAGAGGTCACGGAGCTGGTTGGAGATGGTGCCCATCTGATTGCCCCAGCCGCCGTGGCGCCAGCCGTGCCAGCAGTCGGGGGCCGCCTTGAACTCGATGATGGCGATCCGTGGAAGCTTCGCCTTGTCCTCTTTGGAGAGTTTCTTCTGGGCAAAGACCGGGGTCGCGACCGCGGCCACGGCGAGGAGGGCCAGGATCAGCTTGCGAAGACGCATGGTGGCTCCGTTGGAAGAAGGTTCACTCGTCAATGAGCTTGCTGCGAAGTTCCTTGCCGAGCTTGAAATAGACCACCCGCTTGGGCGGCACCTGAATGCTTTCCCCGCTGCGGGGATTGCGGCCCTGGCGGGCCCGCCGGTCCCTCAGACGGAAGCTGCCGAAACCCCGGAGCTCCACGCCATCGCCCGTTCGGAGCGACTCGATGATGCTCTCGAGGAAGGTGTTCACCAGCATGTCGGCGTCCTTCTTTCCCAGTTCCAGCCGTTCCATCAGGTGTCGGGACAGGTCGGCCTTGGTGAGGGTCTCCATCGCTTCCATGGGAACTCCGAGGGGGGTGAGGGGCTCAGGTGGCTTGAGGGCAGTCCTCAATAAATCCCCATCCGTGCCCCGCGGTCAAGAGGGACATCTTCACCAATTTGAAAAAAAGGGGGCCGATGGCCCCCTTTTTCCAGGATGCCGAGGGCGACCTCAGTCCATGAGCCACTCGAGGAGGAACCGGGGGCCCTCGCCGCTGCCCCCGTGGGTGCGGTAGTCGCGCTCCTTCCCGGACCAGCTGCCCGAGAGGTCCACATGGGCCCAGGAGGCCTGGCCCACGAACTCCCGGAGGAAGAGCCCGGCCGTGATGGTGCCCCCCCACCGGATGCCCGTGATGTTTTTCAAATCAGCCAGGGGGCTCTTGAGCAGATCGGTGTACTCCTCGACGAGGGGCAGTTGCCAGAGGTACTCACCCACGGAGCCGCCGGCGTCCATGAGGTGATCCACCAGCTTCTGGTCCGTGCCCATGACCGCCGAGACGCCGTCGCCCATGGCGATGAGGGCGGCGCCCGTCAGGGTGGCCAGGTCCACGATGTGGTCAGCCCCCAGCTCGCCGGCGTGATGCAGCAGGTCCGCCAAGACGAGGCGGCCTTCCGCGTCGGTGTTGAGCACCTCCACGGTCTTCCCGCTGCGGCTGCGGAGCACGTCCCCGGGCTTGTAGCTCGAGCCGGAGGGCATGTTCTCCACCAGACCCATGAGGCCTGTCACCTGGACCGGCACCTCCAGCTGGGCGCAAGCCACGAGGGTCGCCAGCACGATGGCCGCGCCGGTCATGTCGTCCTTCATGGTCTCCATGCCGGAGGCGTCCTTCAGCGATAGGCCGCCGGAATCGAAGCAGACGCCCTTGCCTACCAGCACCACGTGCTTCTTGGGCTTCTCCTTGGGCTTGTATTCCAGCTTCACCACCCGCGGCGGCCGGACGCTGCCCTGCCCCACGGCCAGCACCGAGCGGAAACCGCCCTTCTCGAGCGCCGGCACGTCGAGCACCTCGCAGTGCAGCTTGTGCTGTTTCGCCAGCTTCGCGGCGGTTTCGGCGAAAACCTCAGGATAGAGA
>JAFJUR010000249.1 GCA_017859995.1 Holophagaceae bacterium
GGGGCTGCCGGGGCTCGGACCCGCCCCGGCCACGCATGCGTGGCCGGGATCCAACGTCGAGTGGGCTGGTCACCCCGTCGTGGAGGCCCTCCAGTGGAGGGCCGGAACAGGGGTGGCCAGACCGGCAGGCGCAAGCCCGCAGGACGCTGCGGATTCGTTCGAGCCCCCGACGGCGTGGGTCGAGCCCAAAGGCGGAGAACGGTGCTTCCCAAAACCGCAACCAAAGGGTTGCACCATTCCCGCGCCCTCCTAACATGTAACTCGGAGGTTGCGCATGAGCCCATCCAGCACCGACCGCATCGAGAAACGAATCCTCCTGCGCGCCCCCCAAACCCGCGTCTGGCAGGCACTCACCGACGCCGGGGAATTCGGCACCTGGTTCCGCGTGAAGCTGGAAGGCCCCTTCCTCCCCGGCCGGCACACCAAGGGGAGGATCACCTACCCCGGCTATGAGCACCTCACCATGGACGTCGTGGTGGAGACGATGGCGCCGGAATCCCTGTTCTCCTTCCGCTGGCACCCCTACGCCGTGGATCCGGGTGTGGACTACCGGAGTGAGCCCACCACGCTCGTCGAGTTCCGGCTAGAGGCCGTGGACGAGGGCACGCGGTTGAGCGTGACCGAATCCGGCTTCGACCAACTGCCCGCGCACCGGCGCGACGAGGCCTATCGCATGAACGACGGCGGCTGGGCCCAGCAGCTGGTCAACGTCGAGCGCCATGTCTCGGCCTGAGGCCATCACCCCCGCCAAGGTGAGAGACGCCGCCCCCCTCTTCGCGGCCCTCGGCGACGCCACCCGGCTCGGCCTGCTCGTGAGCCTCTGCTCGGGCGGGCCCGTCTCGGTCACGCGCCTGAGCGCCACCTTCGAGGTGTCCCGCCAGGCCATCACCAAGCACCTGGAGGTGCTGGCCGAGGCGGGCCTGGTCCGGAGCAGCCGCCAGGGCCGGGAACGCATCTGGACCTTCGAGCCCAGGCGCCTCGACGATGCCCACCACTACCTGGAACGCCTCTCCCGCCAGTGGGATGACGCCCTCGGGCGGCTCAAGGCCTTCGTGGAGCGCTGAGGCCCTACTCCCCCACGCCCCACATCCGCACGATCTTCCCGGCCTTCACCTGGTAGATCACCAGCGCCTCCAGGTTGGGCTTTCCCGCGCGGCCCGAGATCTTCTCCTTCTGGATCACGAACTCGCCCGAGACCATCTGGGCCGTGGCCGAGGCATGGAGGTCGGGGTTCGCCTGGAACCGCGCCCCATAGAGCTCCCGCAGCTTCGCCTTGCCCGCGGGCGCTGCCGAGCCGGGGATGACCGACACTTCGACCTCCTCAGCGAACAGCCCGAGGAACCCCTCGAGGTCGTGGGCGTTGAACAGCTCGATCTGCCGCGCCACAGTGCCCGCCGGGCTGAGCACCTTGGGCGTCGGCGCCGCTGGCAGGGGCGCGACGGCCGTGAGCGCGGGAATCAGCAGGATGGGAAGCGGGCGGCGCATGGCGGCTCCAGGCGGGATGGGATTCACTGTACCCACCCCTTCCGAAATCCGTCCGTGCCCTTTCGGCCTATGGGCGATAGACTGAAAGGCTTGGAACGCATATGAAACTGCCGCTCGTCGCCCTTTGCGGACGCCCGAACGTGGGCAAGTCCACCCTCTTCAACCGGCTCACCCGAAGCCGGGCGGCCCTGGTCCATGACCTGCCGGGCATGACCCGGGACCGCAGCTACGGCCGCGTCACCTGCCTCGGCGAGGACGGCGGCGCTGAAGAGGTCTTCGAGCTGGTGGACACCGGCGGCCTCGATTTCGAGGGCGACGATGTCATCACCCAGGGCATCACCCGCATGGCCGAGGCGGCCCTGGGCGAAGCCCACGTCGCCATCCTCCTGGTGGACGGCCACGACGGCCTCACCGCCGGCGACGAGGAGATCGCGGCCCGGCTGCGCCGCCTGGGCAAGCCCATCCTCCTCGTCATCAACAAGCTCGACGGCATGAAGGGCGGCGCGCCGGACGCCGGCTTCTACGGCCTGGGCTTCGACCAGGTGCTAGCCATCTCCGCGGCGCACGGCGCCGGCGTTCCCGAGCTCATCGAGGCCCTCCGCGCCCGCCTGCCCTTCCATCGCACCCCGGAAGAGGCGGCCATCCACTCTCTGTCCGACGAATTGCGCTTCGCCCTCATCGGCCGACCCAACGTCGGCAAGTCGTCGCTGACGAACCGCCTGCTGGGCTACGAGCGCAGCCTCGTCAGCGAGGTCGCCGGCACCACCCGCGACACCGTCGACACGGTCTTCCACGTGAAGGACCGGGTCTACCGGATGATCGACACCGCCGGCATCCGCAAGAAGGGCAAGACCCACGAAGGCGCAGAGAAGCTCAGCATCCTGAAGGCCAAGCAGGCCATGGCCCGGGCCGACGTGAGCCTGCTCCTGCTCGATGCCGTGGAGGGCGCCACCCACCAGGACGCGGTCATCGCCGGCTACGCCCAGGAGGCCGGCGCGGCCGTGATCCTTGTGGTGAACAAGTGGGATCTGGTCGAGAAGGACACGCACACCATCTACGGGGCTGAAGAAGATCTGCGCCGCAGCCTGGGCTTCCTGCACCACGCGCCCATGATCTTCCTCTC
>JAFJUR010000250.1 GCA_017859995.1 Holophagaceae bacterium
CATTCAGCCGACCAGCAACTCCCAAACCCGCAGGGCCTCGCTGACGCTCCAGGCCTGGGCGTCGCAGCCGCGGGGCGCGTGGGGCGCGTCGCCGTCGAGGATCTCGGGCAGCTGGCCCAGGCAGCCGGTGTCGAGCAGGGGCGCCACGGACCCCAGCCAGGCTCGGGCGGTGGCCCGCGCCGCCGGGTCGCCGTCCCAGGCCCGGTCCAGGGCCTCGCACAGGAGCGGCAGCTGCCAGACCCAGGCGGTGCCGTTGTGGTAGGCGGGCTTGCGGCGGCTATCCTCGTCTCCCTCGTAGCGTCCCTGGTACGGCCGGCTGGGGTCGTTGAGGAGGCCGCCCCAGGGCGCCGCGACCGGCAGGGGAACTGCGACGGGCAGGGGGGCCAGGCTGCGCAGGGCGCCGGGCACCAGCAGATGGCGGGCGCAGGCGGCCACGGCTCGCCGGGCCCGGTCGCCCCCGATGAGACCCAGAGAGACCAGAAGCAGTTGATTGGGACGCAGGTGGTCGGCAGGCAGGGCTTCTTTGGCGCCGAGGCCCGGGCCGGCCAGCAGCACGTCGGCGAACCAGCCCCGGTCCTCGAGCCAGAAGGCTTCCAGCGAGGCCTCCGCCCGCGCGGCGGTGCCAGCCCAGGGCTCGCCGTCGCTGGGCGCGCCCAGGCGGTCGAGCAGCCGCAGCAGGCGAAGCCACAGGGCCTGAATCTCCACGGGGTAGCCCTCCCGCGGCGTGCCCATGGGGTACCGCGTGTCCATCCAGGTGAAGTGGGCCGGGCTCCACAGCAGGCCCGAGGCGGTGTCCATGCGCACGCCATTGGGGGCGCCCAGGCGCAGGTGCTCGCCGAGCGAGGTGAGCACCTCCAGCACCGTCCGGCCGCCGGCCTCGGCATGGATGAAGGCGGGGCCGAGCCGCGCCTCGGCCTCCTCGCAGGCCACAGCCAGCCAGAGGGGCGCGTCGGACGTGTCCCGGTCCGCGGTGCTCGATGCGCCGAGCATGTTGGGCAGGGTGCCCCGATCCTCAAGCGCGGCGAAGGTGCGCAGGATGAGGCCCGCCTCCTCGGCCTGGCCCGCGGCCAGCAGCCCTCGACAGACGATGAGCGTGTCGCGGCCCCAGTCCAGGAACCATGGGTAGCCCGCGATGACCGTGAGTCCGTCGTCCCGCCGGGCGAGGAAGGCCGGGAGCGCCCGGCGCAGCCGCCCGGGCAGGTCGTTCCCCGCGCCCGGAAGCTGAGGCTCGGGTGGATCCGGCAGGCGACCCGCCTCGGCGCTGAGGCCGAGGGTCGCTTCCGAGCCGGGAGGCAGGGGCAGGTCGAACCAACCAGGGCTCCAGGCGTCCCCCGCCGCGGCCAGCCCGCGGGAGGCCTCTACGGGATGGGCGATGTTGCGGCTCGCCTCCGGCTGCGGGTGGTACCGGCCCTCGCCGGCCTCGATCCAGGCCTCCAGGCATCTCCCGGCGGCGGGGGCGAAACGGAAGCCAGGGCGGTCCGGCAGCGGTGCGGTGCTGGCGAGGAAGTGGGCCTCCAGCCCGCCGTCCAGGTGGGTCTCCCCATGGAAGGAACGGTCTTCCAGGTCCAGGCGCAGCGTGAGGCTCACCTGCAGGTCGCCGGGCAGGTCCGAGGCGGCGCCCGGGTTGAGGGGGCGGAAGGCCCGCAGGCGAAGGGCGTTCTGGTCCTCGGGCATCCAGGCTTCCAGCTGCACCTCCACCTGCCGGCCATCCCCGGCATTGGCCAGGAAGGTCCAGCGCGCCGGGGGACCCGCCTCGAAGCGCACCAGGTTGCCGCCATCGAGCGGCGAGATGAAGCCATCGGCGTTCACCCAGGCCCGGGCCCGCTTGGCCAGCACGTGCCGGTCGGAGGGGGCGGTGGGATGCAGGTTGGCGGCCAGCAGGCAGTCGTATTTGGAGGCGATGGCACCGAAGTCCGCCGACAAGCGCGCCATCCCGCCCCGTCCGTTGGTGAGCAGGGCGAGGCCAGAGCACCTCGGCGCGGCGGGACCGGGCTCCGGGGGAAGGAACTGGAGCGCGGCCGCCAGGGCGCCGCCATCCGGGGCGTGGCGCTGGAGGGTGAGGGCGCCCCTTCCGATCCGGCCGGGGCCCGGGGGCACCGCGGCCACCTGGCCGTCATCCATCGGCACGCTGCGCAGGTGCAGGTCCGGCTGGCCCGGAAGCCGGAGGGTGGCGTGGAAGGGCGAAGGATCCCTCAGCAGCAGCCAGTGCTCGGGAGCCACCAGGCTCACCCGCTGGCGCTCGTCGGAATGCCACACCGTCACCCGGGGGAAGGCCGGGGAGGCCGAGGTGCCGTCCTGGGCCTGGTCCAGGGCCGCGAGCAGGTCCACCGAGAGGAGGTCAGGATCCAGGCGGGGAAGCGCGGCGAGGAAGGCTTCGGGCGCGGCGGCGACCCGCCCCGCGAGCTGCTGCCAGGGCGCTGGGCCCAGGCGTTCCGCCGGGTGGACGGCGGCCAGGCACTGGAGGGCCCAGGCGGCCTGGGCGCGGGCGCGGCGGTAGGCTTCGCCGGCCAGGCCCCGGGGCGTCGCCCCGGGCGCGAGGCAGCAGCAGCCCGCGGGAGGCAGCGCCACCTCGCGGGCGCCGCTCGGAAGGCTCCTTATCGCCGGCA
>JAFJUR010000145.1 GCA_017859995.1 Holophagaceae bacterium
TGAGGCGTGAACGATGGCTCATAGGGGCAGAGCTCCTGACCCGGTGTCCCGGGGTGAGTGGCTGTCGCCAGCCGATTCCGTAGGGAGAAGATGGACCACAATACCAAAACGTCACCGTCCTGCAACCACTCCCGCAGGGCCGGAACCGGAGCCCCGTTTCGCGATCTACAGATCGTCAACCATGCGCGGCCGCAGGGCCTCCCTGAGGCGACGCCCCCCGGCGAGTTCGCCCACCAGGGCCGACCCGATCACCGGCGTGGCGCCCAGGTTCCGCACGGCCGCAAGGCTCCCGGGGTCCGACAGCCCGAACCCCACGGCCAGCGGCCGCGCCGTGAGGGCGCGCAGCTCGGATACCCGGCGGGCCACGGGCACCAGGTCCGTATCCTGCCCCGTGCCGGTGACGCCGAGGCGGGCCACCACGTAGGCGAAGCGCTGGGCGAAGGGAAAGGTCGGCCCAGGATCCGGACGCTCCGCCAGCAGGCGGCGGGCCCGTTCCGTCGAGGTCGTCGGCGCCAGCAACGGCACCATGGGGTATCCGGCTGCGCGCAGCCCGGCCTCCAATTCGGATTCCTCGCCGAAGGGCAGGTCCACCACCAGCAGCGCCTTCACGGGCGTGGGCCCCAGCAGCGCGATGAGGCGATCCGCCCCCAGCTGCAGGAGTGGATTCAGGTAGGTGAAGAGGATGAGGTCGGGGCTGGCCGTGAGGCCCGCGAGGGCCTCCAGCACCCGCAGCGGCGTGGCACCCCCGGCGATGGCGCGGTGCGCCGCCGCCTGCAGCACCGGGCCGTCGGCGATGGGATCCGAATGGGGCAGGCCCAGTTCCAGCGCGGCCAAGCCGAGGGCCTTGGCCTCGGCGAGCAGACCCGGGAGCGCGGCCAGGGAGGGATCGCCGGCCATGATGAAGGGAAGGAGCGGATTCACGTTCATCTCAGATCCCCAGGCGCGACTGGTAGGTGGACAGGTCCTTGTCGCCGCGGCCGCTGAGGCCCAGCAGGACCGTGGCGACGCCCTCGGCGGCCAGGGCCGGCAGCAGCGCCAGGGCGTGGCTGCTCTCGAGGGCTGGCAGGATGCCCTCCGTTTCACAGAGGCTCCGGGCGCCGGCCAGCGCTTCCTCGTCCGAGGCGCGGCGCACCTCCACCCGTCCATCCAGCGCCAGGGCCGCCAGCTCGGGCCCCAGGGCCGGATAGTCCAAGCCTGCGCTGATGCTGGCGGTTTCCGCCGTGTGGCCATGGTCATCCTGCAGCAGCAGGGTCTTGCAGCCGTGGAGGACGCCCATGCGGCCCCCGTCGAGGCGGGCCGCGTGCTCACCGAGTGCGTGGCCATGGCCGCCAGCCTCGACGGCGAGCCGCCGCAGCGGATCGTCCAGGAAGGGGACCAGCAGGCCCAGGCCGTTGCTGCCGCCGCCGGCGCAGGCGAGCACGCATTCCGGGAGGCTTCCAGCCTGGTCAAGGACCTGAGCCCGGGCCTCCTCGCCGATGACCGTCTGGAAACTGCGGACCAGCGTCGGAAACGGATGGGGCCCGAGCGCCGAGCCCAGGATGTAGTGGGCCCGGTCGCATTGGCCGGCCCAGGCCCGGAGGGCTTCGTTCACGGCCTCCTTGAGGGTGCCCTGCCCCGCGGCCACGGGCTCGACCTTCGCCCCGAAGAGCCGCATGCGGGCCACGTTCGGCGCCTGCCGCGCCATGTCGGTGACGCCCATGTAGACCGTGCAGGCCAAGCCCAGCCGGGCGCAGGCGGCGGCGGTGGCGACTCCGTGCTGACCCGCCCCGGTTTCGGCGATGATCTCGGTCTTGCCCATGCGCCGCGCCAGCAGGGCCTGGGCCAAGGCGTTGTTGATCTTGTGGGCGCCGGTGTGGGTGAGGTCTTCGCGCTTGAGGAAGAGCGCCTTCAGCCCAACCTTCGCGGCCAGCCGCGGCGCGGGCGTGAGGGGGGTGGGCCGGCCCACGAAGTGCCGCAGCTCGGCCTTCAGCTCGGACAGGAAGTCGGCGTCGCCCGCCGCCTGTCGGAAGGCCGTCTCCAGGTCGAGCAGCGGCTGCATGAGGGTTTCCGGAGCGTAGCAGCCGCCGAGGGCCTGGGTTCCGAACCGGGTGGGGAGGCTGAACGTGTCGCTCATGGGAACTCCAGGGCGCGGAGGGTGCAAAGGAAGGCCGAGACCTTGGCGGGATCCTTGCGGCCGGGCTCGGCCTCGAGCCGGCTGGCGGCATCCACGCCGCGCCAGCGGGGCCGGCTCGCCGGCGGCAGGGCCAGGGCGCGGTCCCGCAGGTTCGCGCCGTCCAGCCCGCCCGCCAGCAGGAAGTCCCCCGGCGGCGGATGCGCCATCCCGTGGCCCATCCCCGAGCCCCCCGTCACGCCGGTGAGGGCGGGGCTGGGCTCCCACAGGTAGAGATCGGCGTCGATCAGATCCTGGCCGGGTTCATCGGCCCAGGGCAGCAGAACGAAGAGCCCCGCCTCCCGGAGCAGCCGGACGCCCCTTGCCCGCACACCCGCCGGCAGGTGCGGCTGCACGCGGCGGAAGCGGAAGCGATGGGCGGAGGCCAGCACCGCCTCGGGGCACTCCGCCACCATCACCAGGACCGCGCGGTCCAGGAACGGCGCGGCCACGCCGAGGTCGGGACAGTGCCGCGGACTGGCCGCGTGGGAGACGAACCCCAGCAGGTCGGCGCCCTGCTCTGCCGCGTAGGAGGCGTCCTCCGCGCGGACCAGGCCGCAGACCTTGGCGAGGAGGCTCACAGGGCCCCCTCGTGCAGGTCCGCCAGGATGCGGGCCAGGAAGCCCTTCGGATCGGGACTGCGCATCAGCGCCTCGCCGATCAGCACCGCGTCGAAGCCGGCGCGCAGCGCGGCCCGGGCGTCCTCGGGGGTGGCCAGCCCGGATTCGCGGATGAGGACCGCCTCTGGAAAGGCCCGCCGCAGGGGCGCGGCGGTGGTCTCGCCCAGGGTGAAGGTCGCCAGGTCCCGCGCATTGATGCCCACCAGCCGGGCGCCGGCCGCCTGGGCGAAGGGCACCTCCGTCAGGTCGTGCAGCTCCACCAGGGGTTCCAGGCCCCGGGCCCTGGCCGCATCGGCGAAGGCTGCCGTGTGGTCCTTGAGCACCCTCGCGATGAGCAGCACCGCCTCGGCGCCTGCCGCCTCGGCCTCGGCCAGCTGGAGGGCCGAGATCACGAAACCCTTGTAGAGCCGGGGGGTCTGGAGCGGGGCCGCCGCCTGCACGTGCTCCGCCGAGCCGCGGAAGTGCGCCGGTTCCGCCAGGATCGAGAAGGCCGAGGCGCCGCCGTCGCGGTAGGCCTGGAGCTGGCCCAGCAGCGGCGTGCCTGCGGCGAAGGGACCCAGCGAGGGCGAGGCCTGCTTGTACTCGGCGATCACCGCCCCCCCGTGGGCCGCCGCGTCCCGGCGCAGGGCGGCCTCGAAGGGGCCGGGCTCCGCGAGGGGAGGCCGGGTCGAGGTCGGCGCCGGGCCGGCGCCCGCCAGGCGGGCTAGCTCGGAGACCAGCACCCGCTGCAGATGCGAATGAGCCCCCAAGCCCGTCCCGCGGACAAGGCTGGTGGGATCCGGGAGCCGGGTCATGGCCGCACCTCCATGGGATGGGCGAAGGGAATCGGAAACCCGCGGTCCAGCCGGAGCCGGGCCTCCCTCATGGAATCGCCGAGGCCGTCGAGGCCGGCCCCCCGGTGCAGGTGCAGCCCCAGGGCGGCCTGGAGGGCCACGGCGTCGGCCACCGCCGGCCGAAAGTCGGCATGGGACGAGCCGGCGAACAGGCCCCGGGCCACGGCCAGGGCTTCGGCCCGGTCGGCCACGCGCAGGGCATGCCGCGCAGGCGGCGTGAGGCCCAGCTCCCGGGGCACCAGCACCTGGGGTGCGGCCACGCGGCCCTCGGCTACGGCGAGGACTGTGGTGGGGCCCTCGATGGAGGCTTCATCCAGGCCCTTCCCTTCAGCGTCCTTTCCGTGGATCACGAAAGCCCGCCGCAGGCTGGCCCGCCGGGCCAGCGCCCCGGCCATGGGCGCCAGCAGCTCCTCCCGGGCCACGCCCAGCAGCTGCAGCGGTGGCTGGGCTGGGTTCAGCAGCGGGCCCAGCAGGTTGAAAATCGTGGGGATGCCCAGGCGGCGGCGGATCTCCCGCAGCCGGCCCAGCAGCGGATGGTAGGCCGGCGCGAAGAGGAACGCGAAGTGCCGCGCTTTCAGATCCTCGGCCAGGTCGGCACTGGCGCGGGCCAGGTCGTAGCCCAGGGCCTCCAGCAGGTCGGCGCTGCCGCACACCCCCGTGGCCGCCCGATTGCCGTGCTTGACGATGGGCACGCCGAGGTGGGCCAGCAGCAGGGCCGCCAGGGTGCTGAGGTTGGCGGTGGAGGAGCCGTCGCCGCCGGTGCCGCAGGTGTCCAGCGCCAGGTCGGGCACCGCCGGAAAGGGCACCGCGACCTCGGCCAGCGCGTCGGCGAAGGCCGCCAGCTCATGGGCCTCGGGCACCCGCTGGGCCAGGAGGGCCAGGCAGGCGCCCACCAGCAGGGCGTCCGTATCCTGGTCGATGAAGGTGCGCATGAGCTCCGAGGCCGTGGCCTCGGGCAGGGGCCGGATGGGATTGTGAGTCGTCAGCAGGGTCATCGGCGTGCTTCCTTGGAGGCGGATTCCTTGGCCAGGCGGATGAAGGCGGCGAGCATGGCCGGGCCATCCGGGGTGAGGATGCTTTCGGGATGGAACTGCACGCCCCAGCGCGGCAGATGGCGGTGTTCCATGGCCATGATCTCGCCGCCGGGACTGCGGCCCGTGACGCGCCAGCAGGCCGGGAGCGAAGCGGGCTCGGCGATGAGGCTGTGGTAGCGGCCCACGGGGAGGCCCTGGGGCAGTCCTTCGAAAAGGCCCGTGCCGTCGTGCGCCAGGGCCGTGGCTTCGCCGTGCAGCGGCTCGAGGGCGCGGACCACCCGGCCGCCGGTGGCCGCGGCGAGGGCCTGGTGGCCCAGGCAGACGCCCAGCAGGGGCACGGCCCAATCGGACCCCGCCAGGGCCATGTGGGCGGGGCTTTCCGTGGGGTGCCCGGGGCCCGGGGAGAGCACCACGGCCTCGGGCGCCAGCGCCTTCGCCTCTGCCAGCGAGAGGGCGTCATGGCGCACCACGCGGACCTCGGCGCCCAGGGTTTCAAAAGCCTGCACCAGGTTGTAGGTGAAGGAATCCAGCGCATCGATGAGGAGGATCATCGGGCACCTCCGGCGGACGGGACATCGAGGGTCACCCCCAGGGCCTGGGCGATGGCCCCGAGCTTGTGGAGGGTCTCGAAATACTCGGCCTCGGGCCGGGAGGCGCGCACCACCCCGGCGCCGGCCTGGATGAAGGCCGCGCCCCCGGTGTAGACCGCGGTGCGCAGGATGAGGGCCGTGTCCAGCACGCCATCCGCGCCCAGCCGCAACAGCACGCCGCCGTAGGGCCCCCGGACCTCGCCCTCCAGCTCGGCGATGCGCTGGCAGGCGCGCAGCTTGGGCGCGCCGCTGACGGTGCCCGCGGGAAAGGCCGCCGCCAGCACGTCGAGGGCATCCACCTCGGGTTTCAGCCGGGCCTTCACCGTGGTGGTCAGGTGCAGCACATGGCTGGTGCGCTGCAGCGCCAGGGGCAGCTCCACCCGGACGCCGCCGGGCACCGCCACGCGGCCGAGATCGTTCCGGGCCAGGTCCACCAGCATCTGATGTTCGGCCAATTCCTTGGGATCGCGCTTCAGGGCCTCGAAGCGCGCGGCATCCTCCTCCGCGTTCGCGCCCCGGGGCACGGTGCCGGCGATGGGCAGGGTTTCCGCCTCGCCGCCCTGGACCCGCACCAGCATCTCAGGCGAGGCGCCCACCAGCGCGAAGCCGTCCCACTCGAGCAGGAATCCGTAGGGGCTCGGATTGAGCCGGCGCAGTCGGCGGTAGGCCTCGAGCGGCGCTGGTGGCGTGTCCACCCGGAACCGCTGGCTGGGCACCAGTTGGTAGATGTCGCCGTCGAGGATGCGCTCCTGGGCCGAGGCCACGGCGGCCTCGAAGTCGCCCCGGGCCATGAGCGGGTGGACGGCCGGCTCGGACCGCCCCGGGCCGGGATCCTTCGCCCCCTCCGCCAGCCGCGCCCGCAGCTGGGCCAGCCGCGCGAACCCGGCGGCAGGATCGGCATCCAGGGTCTGCAGCTCGGCCACCTGGTGCAGGTGGTCGAAGACCAGGGCCGTGTCGAAGCGCCGCACCCAGAGGCCCGGCAGGCCCAGGCTGTTCCGGGCGGGAAGGGGCAAGGTCGGCTCCAGGGCCCCCATGGCCTCAAAGCCCAGGTAGCCCGCGCAGCTGACCCCCACGGGCAGCGCCTCCCGCAGGGGCGGCAGCGCGGCGCCGGGATCGTGGAGGCTCTCGCCGGGCCCAGGCCCGGCAAGGGCGCGGAGGGTTTCCACCCAGCCCCGGGCGGGCGCGTCGAGCCGGCATTCCCCGGTTCCCTCGAGCAGAACGAAGCTGTGGCGTCCCACCCGTTCGCCCTGGTCGCAGGATTCCAGCAGCAGGCTCGCCCCCGCCGGACGGAGGGCCAGATAGGCCGCGAGGGGGGTGAGGAGGTCCGCGGGCAGCGGGTGGCGGATCAGGTGCCTGGGCTGAGGGGTCATCGTGTCATTCCACAACAAAAAAGCCCGACCATGAGGTCGGGCTCGGAAGGTCCGGGGTGGCAGGGCCGCTAGGCCTCGCGCAGGGAGCCGTCCGAGCCCGTACGCCACCACCAATAGGCCCCGTGGAGGAGCCCCTGGCGAAGGGTCGGGAAGGACAGCTGCATGGAAGCGATGAAACCCCAACCGTCCCGGAGCTGTCAAGTGTGGTTTGATGGGAGATTGCCTGCGGACGCCCATGAGCCTTGAGGATCGCCCCACCACCATCCACACCCGGGAGGAGCTGACGCCCCTGGGGCCCTGGTCCTTCCTCCCGTCCGCCCTGCGCGGCGGCTTCACCCGCTGGGGCTGGGGCCTGATGCTCGGCTGGATGCTGGTGCTGCTGGGCCCAGCCCTGGGCTGGGCCGGCCACCTGCGCCGGGCCGCGGGCTGGAGCGCCCTGCCCTCCCATTGGGGCGAGCAGATCAGCGCCCGCGACCTCTGGGAGCTCTGGGAGAACGGCGGTCTCCAGCACCGGCTGACCAACTCGCCCACGGTGCACCTCTTCGGCCTGGGCCTCGTGATCGTCCTCTGGTGCGGCTGGCGCATGCAGGCGGAGTCGGCCGGCCTCAAGGCCAGGCTGGCCCCCTGGCTCCTCGG
>JAFJUR010000031.1 GCA_017859995.1 Holophagaceae bacterium
GGTGAGCGGCACCATCCAGAACGACATCCTCAAGGAGTACATGGCGCGGGGCACCTACATCTTCCCGCCGCGCCAGAGCCTGCGCCTCATCACCGACATCTTCGCCTTTTGCGCGGAGCAGGTGCCGAACTGGAACACCATCTCGATTTCGGGCTACCACATCCGCGAAGCGGGCTGCACCGCGGCCCAGGAGATCGCGTTCACCCTCGGGGACGGCATCGCCTACGTGCAAGCGGCGCTGGACGCGGGCCTGAGCCTGGAGTCCTTCGCGCCGCGCCTCAGCTTCTTCTTCAATGCGCACAACCAGTTCTTCGAGGAAGTCGCCAAGTTCCGCGCCGCCCGCCGCCTCTGGGCCCGGATCATGAAAGAGCGTTTCAAGACGAACGATGCAAAAAGCCAGATGTTGCGTTTCCACACGCAGACCGCGGGCAGCACGCTCACGGCCCAGCAGCCGGACAACAACATCGTGCGCACCACCGTGCAGCATCGCGCTGAGGACACAGCAGATCCTCGCCTACGAATCCCGCGTGGCCGACGTGGTGGATCCCTTCGCCGGCAGCTACTTCGTGGAGTCCCTCACCGACGAGCTGGAGGCCCGGGCCGTGGCCCTGCTGGCCAAGGTGGACGATCTGGGCGGCATGGTGAGCGCCATCGAGAAGGGCTTCCCTCAGCGGGAGATCCAGAACGCGGCCTACGCGCATCAGAAGGGCGTGGAGAAGGGCGAGCAGGTGGTGGTGGGCGTGAACCGCTTCACCGTCACCGGCGAACCGAAGCCCGACCTGCTGCGGGTGGATGAGGCCCTGGGGGCGACCCGGCGCCAGCAGGTGGCGGAGCTGCGCGCCCGGCGCGACCAGGCCGCCGCGGCGGCGCGCCTGGCCGACCTCCGCGCCGCCGCCGCCGGCACGGACAACCTGATGCCCTACATTCTGGCGGCGGTGAAGGCCGAGGCCACCGTGGGCGAAGTCTGCGACGCGATGCGCGGGGTTTTCGGCGAATACCAGGAGCAATTGGTGCTCTGACAACAAAATACCTCCCCGGTCTTGTGAGAGGGGGGAATCCGGGTACCCTTATTGCACTGCCATGACCCAACACGTCCCGGAACCTCCGGGACCCGTTCCAGGAGGCACCATGCGCATCGCCACCCTCATCGCCGCCGCGGCGCTGATCCTCGCCGTTCCCGCCCAGGCCAAGATGCCGTGGGTCAAGAAGGCCCAGGAAGCCGGCTTCGCCGAAGTCAAGGATTGCAAGGCCTGCCACGTGGGCGTCGCCAAGAAGGGCGGAGAACTCGCCGAGCGCGGCAAGTTCCTCGTCGACATGAAGGCCAAGAAGAAGGCCGCCGAAGTGGATCTCGCCTGGCTGAAGGAATACAAGGGCAAGTGATCCAGTTTCACGGATTGGGAAGAACGCCAGGCGGGTCCTCCCCCTGGCGTTCTTTTTTCATGCCCGACCCGATGGTGGTTCATGCTGGGGCATGCCATCCTGTGCCACCCCCTTCACTGGAACAGGAGCCCCCATGCCGCGCTGGTCTTCCGTCCTTCTGGTATTCGTCCTCGCCGGTCTGTCGGCCCAGGCCAAGCTGCCCTTCGTGAAGAAGGCCCAGGCGCTGGGTTTTGCCGAGATCAAGGACTGCAAGGCCTGCCACGCTGTCCTGCCCCCCAAGAAGGGCGGGGAGATGACTGAGCGGGGCAAATTCCTGCTCTCGGCCAAGGCCAGCCACAAGGCCGCCGAGGTGGATCTGGCCTGGCTCAAGGACTACAAGGGCAAGTGACCCCCACCTCCGGCCCAGCGCAGAGGGCACGGGGACTCGGTGAAAACTGGATGTCGTGATCCAGATCACCAGAGCTCACCCGGACGTCACACCTTCCTGTCAAGTCGCGATAGGGTATAGAGGACTTGTGAGGTTGTTATGCGTCTGCTGCTCGCCGCCTTGTTCTCTGTCGTGCTCGCCGCGGCCCCGCCGAGCGCGCAGGACTGCGTCAACTGTCACGAGGTGGATCTGGCGGCCTTCCAGGCCTCCAAGCATGCCGACATGGGCTGCGTCGGGTGTCACAGCAGCATCACGAGGCTGCCCCACACCGGCAAGCCGGCCCCGGTGAAGTGCGCCTCCTGCCATGAAGACCAGGTCAAGGCCTACGGCAAGAGCGTCCATGGCATCGCGAAGCAGAACGGCATGACCGACGCCGCGACCTGCGCCTCCTGCCACGGCTCGCCGCACGTCATCCTCGGCGCCAGCAACCCCGCCTCCAAGGTGGCCAAGCAGAACCTGGCCGACACCTGCGGCGCCTGCCACTCCAACCCGGATTTCCTCGCCAAGCACAAGATCCCCTTCGCCAAGCCGGTGGAGGCCTACCGCCTGAGCGTGCATGGCCGGGCCGTGGCCAAGGGCAACACCTCCGCGCCCTCCTGCTCCGACTGCCACGGCAGCCATGACATCCTCGCCTCCCAGGATCCCAAGGCCCGGGTGAACCGCATGAACGTGGCGGAGACCTGCGGCATCTGCCACAACGACGTGCAGACCGTCTACGCCGACAGCGTCCACGGCCTGGCCGTGAAGCGCGGCTCCAAGGATTCCCCCACCTGCACCGGCTGTCACGGGGAGCACGCCATCCTGGCGCCTTCTGAGCCCGGCTCTCTGGTGAACGCCGCCCGGGTGTCCACCGTGACCTGTGGCCGCTGCCATGGCGATGAGCGCCTGGATTCCCGCTACAGCTTCGGCGACAAGGTGCCGGCCTTCCAGGACAGCTTCCACGGCCTCGCGATCCGCGGCGGCCAGAAGCGCGCCGCCAACTGCGCCTCCTGCCACGGCGTGCACAACATCCTCCCCTCCGCCGACATCCGCTCCACCGTGAACCCCGCGAACCTCAAGCAGACCTGCGGCCAGTGCCACCCGGGCGTGGGCAACAAGATCACCCAGGGCAAGGTCCACGTGCGCATGGCGGGCGGCATTGAGCACGTCTCCGTGAAGTGGATCCGCTGGGCCTACTACGCCCTCATCCCGATGACCATCGGCTTCATGCTGTTCCACAACGGCCTCGACTACCTGGCCAAGCTGCGGCGCCGCAAGCCCCACCACGGCACGGGCGAACAGCTGCCCCGCATGAACAAGATGTTCCGCATCACCCACGGCATGGTCATGGTCAGCTTCATCCTGCTGGTCATCACGGGCTTCGCCCTCAAGTTCCCCGAAGCGGGCTGGGTGAAGGTGCTGGCCATGAATGGCGCCGGCCTCGTCCGCGCCTGGATTCACCGCATCGCCGCGATCGTGATGATGGCCGCCACGGGCCTGCATGTCGTCCACCTGATCATGAACAAGCGCGACCGGGTGATCGTGAAGGAGCTTCTGCCGGGCTGGCAGGACGCCAAGGACATCGCGAACGCCCTACGCTACAACCTCGGCCTCATCGACAAGCGGCCCACCTTCGGCATGTTCGGCTACGCCGAGAAGATGGAGTACTGGGCCTTCATGTGGGGCACGGTCGTGATGGCTGTGACGGGCCTGCTGCTCTGGGCGCAGAACTACAGCCTGAAGTACTTCCCCATCTGGGTGATGGACGCGGCCACCGCGGCCCACTGGTATGAAGCCATCCTGGCCACCCTCTCCATCCTGGTCTGGCACTGGTACCTGGTGATCTTCGACCCCGAGGTCTACCCCATGGACATGGCCTGGCTCACAGGGAACGCCTCGGCTGACCACCTCCGCGAGACCCGCCCCGAGTACTACGCCGACCTGATGAAGAAGCAGGCCGACCGGAACGCCGACGGGCAGTGAATCCAGGCCCCTGTGACTGCGGTCACTGACCGGCTTCTCGGCTCCCCGCACACTCCACTCCGGAACACCCATTGCAACCCACCCCTGACTCGAATCCTTGTCGAGTCCCACCCATGAGGAGCACCATGCGCCGCTTCACCCTGCTCACCGCCATCCTCGCCCTTGCCATCGCGCCGAGCGCCATGGCCAAGATGACCACCGTCAAGGGCGCGAAGTGCACCACCTGCCACGAGGGCGCGCCGAAGGACAAGAAGTTCAACGCCGCGACCCAGAAGATGTTCCCCAAGTACAAGGAATCCCAGTGCAAGGACTGCCACGGCTGGGCCGATGGCAAGTTCACCACCATCAAGAAGAAGTAGCACCTTCCTCTCCACGGATCACCAGCGCTCCGGCGCTGGTGATTTTTTTTGCGCCGCCCGCGGGTGGATCGCCACAGCTGCGGCGAAATGCGACGGCTGGCAGGCAAAAGGGCGGCGCCGATCGTGGGATCAGAGGCCCAACAGCGACCTGGCCTCGGTCTCGAGACGATCCAGCACCGCCGCGTCCGTGCGGCTCTGGAGGTAGACCTTCAGCTTCGGCTCGGTGCCGCTGGGTCGGAAGGCGGCGAAGGCCCTGCTGGCAAAGCGGAACTTCAGCACGTTGCTGCGGGGGATGGGCAGGGCGGCCGCGGGGTTGTCGGGACGATCGAGGATCGTTTCCGTGCCCTGTCCGCCATGCCACTGGCCGGTCTGGAAGTCCTCCCAGCTGACCACCTGCTCACCGCCCAGCGAAGCCAGGCCGGCGGTACGGATGCGTTCCATGGCCTCGGCGAAGCGCTTGGCGCCGCCGGGACGGGGATCCTCGAGGTTCACCAGGCGGTTGTGGAAGGTGCCCACCCGGGCCATGAGGGCGTCCACGGCCTGGAAGAGGGTGAGCCCCTTCGCCTTGAAATGCCCCGCCATCTCGGCGACCACCAGCGCCGCCGTGACGCCGTCCTTGTCGCGCAGGCTGGGGGGCAGCAGCATGCCGTAGCTTTCCTCGGCTCCGAAGGCGTAGGCCTCGCCGAGGTCCTCCAGGCGGTCCATGCAGACGGCGATGTTCTTGAAGCCCGTGAGGGTCCACACCACGGGCAGGGCGTGGTGGCGGGCGACTTCCGCCATGAAGTCGGAGGTGACCACGGTGCTGACCACGGCGCCCTGGCGGCCCTTGTGGGCGCAGAGGTAGTCGAGCGTGAGGGCCGCGAGGTCGTTGCCCGACATGAGCTCCCAGGCCCCGTTGCGCTTGGCCACCACGCCGATGCGGTCCGCGTCGGGGTCGTTGGCGAGGATCACCTCCGCGCCCATGGCCTCCGCTTCTTTCAGCGGCGCCGCGTAGGCGGCGAGCTCCTCGGGGTTCGGCCGCGGGGCCGTGGGGAAGGTGCCGTCCTGGATGCCCTGGCTGGGGCTGATGGAGAGCGGGATGCCGGCCCGCTCGAACAGGGTCGGAACGAAGGCGATGCCCGTGCCGTGGAAGGGCGTGTAGAGCACCTTGGCGGGCTCGAAGGGCTCGGGTCGCTGGAGGAGGTCCAGACCCAGGGCGAGGTAGGCCTGCTCGACCTCCGCGGGGATGGGCTGGATGCGGCCGGCGGGAGCGACGGGCGGCTCGGGCACCAGGGGGAGCCCGGCCATGTGGGTCTCGACTTCCAGGTCCCAGGGCTCCACCACCTGACCGCCCAGGTCGTTGTAGGCCTTGTAGCCGTTGTATTCCTTCGGATTGTGGCTGGCGGTGATGATCACGCCGCAGGCCGAGCCGAGTTCCTTCATGGCAAAGCAGAGGAACGGCGTGGGCAGCGGACGCGTGCCTAGGAACACCTGGTAGCCCGCGGCGGCGAGGACGGCGGCGGCCTCGCCGGCGAAGACATCGGAGTTGAGCCGCGTGTCGTAGCCCACCACGGCGATCTTCTTCTCCGGCGCGTGCCGCTGGGCCACGGCGGCGAGGGCCAGGGTGGCGCGGCGGACGTTGGGCTGGTTCATGCGACGCAGGCCCGCGGCCATGAAGCCGCGCAGGCCGCCGGTTCCGAAGGCCAGGGGCTCGAAGAAACGATCCTCCAGCTCGGCGGTCGCCGCCGGATCACCTGCCTTGGCGGCGGCCACGAGGGGCTCCAGCTCGGCCCGCAGACCGGCTTCGAGATGGGGGAAGGAGAGATACTGCGTGGCCGCGCTCAGGGACATGGTGACCTCGAAAGTCGATGGAAGGAAACGGAGAGGGCGAGGGGGATCAGGCGCCGCCGAGGGCGATGTCCTCGAGGAGGATGCTCAGCCCCGCGCTGCTGCCGTACCAGCGGAGGTCGCTGCCCAGGGCCGCGATCCGCGTGAGGAAATCCTTCAGGTTGCCAGCGAAGGTGATCTGGTCCACCGGCTCGGCCAGCTGGCCGTCGCGGATGCGCAGTCCCGAGGCGCCCACGCTGAGGTCGCCGCTGACAGGATCCACCGTGTGCAGGCCCATGATCTCGGTGATGAGCACGCCGTTTCCAGCCAGGCCGTACAGCGCCTCGGGCGAGGTCCCCCCCGGCAGAGGATAGAGGTTGAAGGTGGTCGAGCCGGGCTGGCTGCCGATGCCCCTTCCCGCGCTGCCGGTGGGGGCCATGCCCATCTCTGCGGCGGTCTTGAGGGTGTGCAGGTAGGTCTGCAGCACGCCGTCCTTGATCAGCACGTTCCGCCGGGTGGGCAGGCCCTCAGCGTCCCAGGGCTCGGTGCCCAGGGCCGGGCAGCCAGGCGCCTCGGCCAGGCGTCCGTCATCGACGAGGGTGAGCAGCGGGGAGGCGATGGCCACGCCCAGGCTGCCGGCGAAGAGGCTGCGCTGCTTGAGCACGGATTCGGCGTCCAGCATGCCGGCCACGATGCCCAGCAGATCCACCGCCACTTCCGGGTGCAGCACCACGGCGTAGCGGCCCGCGGGCAGGCGCTTCGGGTTCAGCTTGCGCTCGCCCTTGAGGGCCGCCTCGGCGCCGATGGCGGCCAGGTCGAGATTGGGGCGGCGCGCCACCTCCCAGTGCCACGCGGCCTGGCGCTCTTCTGCATCGGCCACGGCCAGCTCGATGGCCGCGGAGCAGCTGGACCAGACGTCCGGCGTGCGCACGCCCTTCTGGGTGAGCAGCAGGCTGGCGCCGGAGCCGTCGCTCCAGGCGGATTCCCGGACGGCGGCCACTTTTGCGGAGGCCCGACGGGCCTGGGCCTCGAGGTCGAGGGCCCAGGCGATGCGCTGCTCGGGCGTGGTGGTCTCGATCTCGGAGTTGAAGCGGCTGGGCAGATCATCGGCGCCGGATGGGTCGGCCTGGCGCAGCCAGGGATCCTCATCACCGAGGGCGCTGAGCTCCCAGGCCTGGGCGAAGAGCTCCCGGAAGTCGGACGCGGCCAGGTCGGTGGTGGTGGCGAGCCCGGTGCGGAAGCCCTTGCTCCCGGCGCGGATCACCCGCACGCCCAGACCGCCCCGCTTGCTCACCGTGAGGTCTTCCAGCGCGCCGTTCTGGACCTTGGCCTTGCGGCTGCGGGAAACCGAGAGGAAGACCTCGGCGCCCTCCGCGCCCAGGCTCAGGGCGTGCCGGATGCCGTCCTGCAACCGTTCTTCTAAGGACTCGGGAATGAAGGTCGCGAAGGGGGTCATGGAAAACCTTTTGGATCTAACCGCAGATGACGCAGATGGGCGCAGATGGGAAACAGCAGAACGGCGATGGGAGTGTCATCTGCGGTTTCAAATTCAAAGGTTCAAAGCACGCTCGGCAGGGGTTCGGCGGTGCCGCCCACCACGAGGGCGGGGCAGAGGATGGTGGGAAGGGCGTCGCTGACGGGAACCCCCTGGCCATCCTTGCCGCAGGTACCGATGTCGAAGTGATGGAGGTCCGAGCCGATCCGCGTGAGGCCCTTCAGCACGTCCGGCCCACAGCCGCTCAGGGTGGCGTTCTTCACCGGGTACTTCGCCTCGCCGTTCTCCACCCAGTAGCCCTCGGTCACCTGGAACACGAAGTTGCCGGTGACCGTGTCCACCTGGCCGCCGCCCATGTGCTTGACCAGGAGGCCCCGGTCCAGGTCGCGGAGGATGGCCTCGGGGGCCTCGGTTCCGGCGGCGAGGAAGGTGTTGCGCATGCGGGGAATGGGCAGGTGGCGGTAGCTCTCCCGGCGCCCGTTGCCCGTGGGTCCGGTGTTCATCCGGCGCGCGGTCTTCCGGGACTGGAGGTAGGCCTTCAGGATGCCGTTCTCGATGAGGACCACGCGGCTGGAGGGGTTGCCCTCGTCGTCCACCGCCTGGCTGCCGCGCTTGTGGGGCAGGGTGCCGTCATCGATGATCGTCACGCCCTCGGCGGCGACCTTCTGGCCCAGCTTGCCCGCGAAGGCGCTCATGCCCGCGAGGGCGAGATCCGCTTCGAGGCCGTGGCCGCAGGCCTCATGAATCATCGTGCCGCCGGCACTGCTGCTGAGCACCACGGGGAAGGTGCCGGCCGGGGCGGGTTGCGCGTCGAGGGACTGCAGGGCCAGGCGCACGGCCTCGCGAACGGTGCGTTCCACGGCCTCGTCGGCGAACAGCTCGAACCCGCGGGTCTCGCCCAGAGCCTGGTAGCCGGTCTGAAGCTGCGTGCCATCTCCGACGGTGACGTTGGCCCGGAGCACGACCTGGGTGCGGTGGTCCTCGGTGAGGCGCCCAGTCCAGCCTTTCGCCGAGGCTTCAGCCGCGGCGATCCACACCCGCTGGGTACTGTCGCCGTACCCGAGGGACACCTGCTTCAGGGCGCCGGGCCGAAGGGCTTCCGCATGTTCCCTGGCCAGGGCCTCGGCGCGGCGCACCAGGGCGACCTTGTCCGCGAGGGGCACCTGGCCGGGATCCTGTGCCACGGGGCTGGGCGTGGGGAACTGGAGGCTGCGGAGCCCTGGGATATCCGCGGCCGGACCGGTGCCAGGCGCGGCCAGGGTGTGGGCGGATTCCCGGAGTTCCTCGAAGGTGGGCGCGATGAGGTCGGCGAAGCGGGTGGTCTCGCCCTCCACCAGGCGGAGGCTCACGCCGAAGGTCTCCGAGGCAAGGACGTCCTCCATGCGGCCGTCATCCATGCTGAGGGCGTGGGCCTTCCGGCGTTCCGCGAACACCTCGCCGTAATCGCCGCCCCGGCTGAGCAGGGTGGCGAGGACCTGGCGCAGCTGGTCGGAAGTGAAGGGTGCGGGCATGGGGGCTCTCCAGGTCCGCGCGCGGCGGACCTTCCAGTTTGCCAGAAGGGAGGCCTCCGCTCCCGCCAGAAGCCCGGACAGGTCCCGTCCGTCGTTGGGGATCACCAGGTCGGCGTGCAAAGCCCGCTCGGGGGCGGTGGCCTGGGCCCGCAGGCGGGCCAGGGCGGCCTCGCGGCCCAGGCCGTCCCGGGCCATGAGCCGTTCGAGCCGCAGGCCCTCGGGCGCGTCCACAGTCCAGAAGGCGTCGAAGTGGTGGGCGCGGCCTCGCTCCACCCAGAGCGCCGCATCCAGGACCGCGCCCCGGGTGCCTGCGGGCAGGGCGTCCAGCCGCGCGGCCAGCAGGGCCTCGATGCGGGGGTGGAGGATCGCGTTGAGCTGCTCCCGGGCCTCCGGGTCGGAGAATACATGGGCGGCCATCCAGGCGCGGTCGAGGGCGCCATCCGGCTGGAGGCAGGCGGGCCCGAAGGCCGCGCTGACTTCCTCCAGGCCTGCGCTGCCGGGTGCCACGGCCTCCCGGGCCAGGGCGTCCGCGTCGAGCACCTGCCACCCGAGGGCCGCCATCTGCGTCGCCACATGGCTCTTCCCCGCCGCGATCCCGCCGCTGAGGCCGAGGATGGGAAAGGGGGCTGCAGGGGCCAGGGGTCGTGGCGTGGAAGGTTTCATGCTGGAGAATGCCGAGAACTGAGATCGCGTGTCGGGGAGACGCCGCCTGAAGGTGCTTGTCAGGCCGCGACACCGCCTGTCAGCATGCCGGAAATGCCCAGGAGTAGTGCGTGAAAATGCGTTCGATCGTCTTCGGCTGGTGGCTGTCCCTCCAGCTGTTCGCGGGCCCGGACTGGGCCCCGATTCCCCCAGAGGTCTGGGCCATCAAGAGCGGCCCCAAGGGCGCCGTCGTCTTGGAGGAGCGGGTCCGATTCCAGGTCCGGGAGATGGTCACGGTCTACCGGGCGCGGATCTTCTCGGAGGAGGGCCGGGGCGCGGCGAACCTCCCGGACCTGCCCAAGCTGGCGTACGGAATCAAGGGCCGCACAGTCTATCCCGACGGCAGAGAGGTAACCTTCGACAACCGGAAGGACTTCGCCGAGCGGAAGGTGGAGACGGGGCGGAGCGAGAGTACGCGCGTGCACATGGTCGCCCCTGGCGTGACGGCGGATTGCGTGGTCGAGGTGCGTTGGCGCGAGCGGTGCGACGGCTACGGTGGCGGATTGCCCAGGCGGTTCGTGGACGGACTCTATGGACAGTGGGTTCTGGGCAACCCCTATCCGACCTTGCTGTCGGTTCTCGAGATCGCGGAAAACATGCCCCTGGCGAGCTCGATCACTTCGGGCAACCGCTGGAAGCCCGAGGTCGGCAAGGCGGACGGGTTCCGAACCTTCACCTACCGGAACCTGGCGGCGGTGGAAGCCCCGCCCTACTCGCTGACCTCCGCCAACGGATTCCCTAGGCTCGAGCTCTTCTGGCAGCCCGACTCCCTCATCCAAGCTTTTCCAGAAGGTCGGGACGCCTACTGGTCCGAAGCTTTCAAGCGGATTTACCTGCCGGAATATGAGGATGACATCGACAAAGGTCGCCCCTTCAAAGCCTTCGCGGCAGAACTGACCCGAGACCTGCCAGCGACCTTCCACGCCCGCGCCGTGGAGTTGCTCAATCGGCTCCAGGTGCGCGTCAAGAACGTATCCATTCCCACAGCCGAGGAGACCGCGTCACTCCCCAAGGATTTCTGGGATTCCTATGCGTCCAAACGTCTGGACAAGGCTGCGGCCTCCGGCCTGGCCAGCTCCCGTGGCATGCGCCTGCTCTTCTACCACCTGCTGAAGGTGGCCGGTATCCAGCCGAGCATTGGAAAGGTGGTGGATCGGGACAAGGATCTCTTCAGCTATGGGCGACTGAACGCCTGGCAGTTCCACCACGACCTTATCGGAGTCGAGGAAGTCGGGAAGGGCACCCTCTGGCTGGATGCCGGCAACCGATTTGCGACCGCTGGCGTGGTGCACCCCGACTACCAGGGCACCAGCATGCTCGTGTTCTCGACCCTGGATGCCAAAGTGTGGAAACCCTCGCGGGAGCTGATGCCGGCCTCGCCGGCCGCGGCCAACCAGCGCGTCTACACCTACGAGTTGACGCTCGATGAGGACTCGGACCGCTTCGCCGTGAAGGCCGAGTTCGGAGGCTACCCCGAATATGCGGAGCGGTTCGGGTTCCTTTCCCTGGAGGCCAAGGACCAGTCCCGGGTGCTGAAGGAGCGCTTCGAATCGAACCGGAAGACGCTGAGCGTGGCCTCCGTCAAGGTCTCGAACGCCACCGATCCCGCCCGTCGCGTGTTCTGGGAGGTCACCGGCGCCCTGGAGCGGGAGTCCGGGCGCTACCGGGAAGTGGAGCCCTTCCCAGGAATGCCATGGCCCCTGTGGGTCCCGGACAAACTGGATGCCACTCGGTCCGAATCCATCGTGCTGCCCTACCTCCAGATCCACACGGCGAATAGCACCTTCGAGGTGCCCAAGGGGTTCCGGTTCACACCGCCGCCGGCCTTGCGATACGAAAACGAATTCGGGATGGTGTCGTGGACCTCCGAGTGGGATCCCCAGACTCGGAAGGTGACCATCCAGTTGCGCACCCAGGTGGTGTCCCTGAGCCTGGGACCGGACCACTGGAAGGCCTTCCGCGAATACCTGGGATGGATCCAGGAAGGCTGCCGCCGGACCGTTATCCTCAGCAAGGAGGCCTGATGTCCAGGCTGCTTCTGGTCCTCTGTCTGGCCATCACCCTGAATGCCTCCGATTACCGCTCCAAGTTGCCGACCTGGGCTTCCACAGTCGCCCTGTCGGCCCAGGCTGACACGCCTCCGGCCGATGCCGACGCCTGGGTGCTTCTCGACCGCACGGAGATCGCGTACGCGGGCGATGGCGAAATCCGCCAGCGGCGATTCCGGCTGGTCCAGGTCCTCAGCGAACGCGGGCGCAGCCAGGCGACTTTCGCCCTCCGGGGCCTGGGCGGGAAGGCCAGCAAGGTCAAGAAACTGCAGGGATGGAACCTCCGCCCGGATGGGGAGCTGGTGAAGCTGGACCAGGACGAAGTGGTGACCATCCACGACGCTGGCAGCGCGGAGTTCAGCACCGAGACGCTGACTGGGGTCACCCTGGACCGGGTCAAGACGGGCAGCCTCGTGGCGTTCGAATCGCTGGAGAGCATCACCAGCCCGCTCGGACCGGTGGCCCGGGAATTCATCCTAGAAACGGTCCCCATCCGCCGGTGGGAACTGGAAGTGGCCAAGAAGGATGGCTGGTTCACGAACCTGAAGGCCGTGGCCATCGCGATGGAACGGTGCCATTTCCTTCCCTGGATCGCGCAATTCGAGGAAGCTCCGGGCGCCAGGCTGGCGCTCTCCAACCTGCAGGCTCTGCCGAAGGACGAAGGGGCGCATCCCGAGCTCGAGAACATCTTGCCCTCGGTGCAGGTCCGCTTCCTCGACCCCGCCTTCGAGACCGCCCAGATGTGGAATGGCTGGGACGGGCTGGCCAAGTGGACACACGAAGCCTACCGGACTCACCTCGTGGCTCCGGCCATCTCCGATTTGAACGGGGCCTCGGGCCTCGACGGCCTCCGGGCCTTGACCGCGTGGATGGGGCGATCCCTGACCTACAAGCAGGTCTATCTCACCCCAGAGCGGGGCTGGGTGCCGGAGCGTTCCGACGAGGTGGGCCGCAAGCGCTACGGGGACTGTAAGGACCTGAGCTGTTTCCTCATCGCCGGGGCCTCGACCCTGGGATTCCAGGGCCATCCCGTCCTGGCGGCCATCTCGGGTCCCCAGGTGGATCCCGCCGAGGCTCCGTTTCCGCGGTTCAATCACGTCATCGCGGGCATCAGTCTGACGAAGAGCCTGGGCCTCGCGGCAGAGGTGGAGACACCCCGCGGGCGCTTCCTGCTGGTGGATCCCACGGACCCACTTACGCCCCTGGGCTTTCTCAGTGGCGCCCATCGAGGCCGCCACGTGATGATCTGTCTTGAGGGCGGAGCCCAGTGGGTGCGCATTCCCGACAGCGCCATCCAGCCGAGCCGGCTGGCCCTGGAGCTGGAAGGCGAGGCCACCGCGGCAGGCGCCCTGACGGCCGTTCTGCAGATCGAGGAGACCGGTAACGCCTGGGACCTACGCAACGTGGCGAGGGCCCTGGGGGCCAAGGGGGTGAGGGACCGCCTTGTACGGGACCTGCTGGATCTGCCGCCCACCGGGAACCTCGAGGTGCAGAGCCTCGGCGATCCGCTGGACCTCTCGAAGCCGTTCGTGGTCAAGGCGAAGGTGGACCATCCGCAGGGATTCCGCCTGAACGGAGGCGAGCGCGAGCTGGTGGGTTGGGGCCTGCCTGGCCCCCGCGGCGTCATCCAGAAGGTGGGCGCGCCGCGAAGGTACCCGATCCAGTCCCGGGGACAGACAGCGAGAACCCTGCGGGCGCGGCTGAAGGTTCCTGGGCGCCTCCAGCCAGTGGCGGCCGAACGCAGCGGGGACACACCCTTCGCGGCCTACGCGTGGCAGGCTAAGGCCGAGGCGGATGGCGGCGGCTCCGTCCTCACCCTGCGGTTCGACCACCGGTGGAAGGACGCGGAGTTCGGGTTCGACCAGCTCGAGGCGGGGCTTCAGGCCTGGAAGAAGGACCGCAACCAGTTCAAGGGATTCCGCGAGGAGGCCCTCGCCTTCAAGATCCTCCCCTGACCTTTCCGCGCGGGGTAGAGGGACCTCCCGGGCGGCGTGGGACTCCGCCCGGAGTGATCGGCTACACTGGTCCATTCCACCTCACCTACCCGAGGTCACATGAAAGACGCAAACCCTGAACAGGCCATGGATCTGTCCCAGCTGGAAAGGCCGGTGCTTGAGCTGGAGGCCCAGATCAGGGCCATGGAGATGGACCCCTCCCAGACCCGGGAGCGGGAGAAGCTCGAGAAGAAGCTCGACAAGCTGAAGGCGGAACTCTTCACGAACCTCACGGACTGGCAGCGGGCGCAGCTGGCCCGCCACCCCAAGCGGCCCTACACCCTGGACTACCTCGAGCGCATTTGCGAGCGCTTCGACGAGCTGCACGGCGACCGGCGCTTCGGCGACGACGCGGCCATCGTGGCGGGCATGGGCTGGATCGAGGGCAATCCCGTCATGGTCATCGGCCAGCAGAAGGGCCGCGACACCAAGCAGAAGATCCTGCGCAACTTCGGCATGCCCAAGCCCGAAGGCTACCGCAAGGCCCTGCGCCTCATGAAGACCGCGGAGAAGTTCCAGCGGCCCATCCTCTGCCTCATCGACACCCCCGGCGCCTATCCCGGCGTGGACGCGGAAGAACGCGGCCAGGCCGAGGCCATCGCGCGGAACCTCCTGGAGATGGCCAAGCTCGAAGTGCCCGTGGTGGCCGTGGTCATCGGCGAAGGCGGCAGCGGCGGGGCGCTGGCCCTGGGCGTGGCGGACCGCGTGCTCATGATGGAGAACGCCATCTACTCGGTGATTTCTCCCGAGGGCTGCGCCTCGATCCTCTGGAAGGACTCGACCCAGGCCCCCAAGGCCGCCGAGGCGCTGAAGCTCACCGCGCCGCATCTGCTGGAGCTCGGCGTCATCGACGGCATCGTGAAGGAGCCCCTGGGCGGTGCCCACGCCGACTTCGACGCCGCCGCGGCCGCCTTGAAGGACGCCATCATCGAGGCCTTCTCGGAGCTCTCCGAGCTCTCGGCGGAGCAGCTCGTGGAAGAGCGCTACCAGAAGTTCGCCCGCATGGGCAGCGTGGGCTGACATGGAAGCCATGCGCTGGCGCCTCCGCCGGAGCAGTCCGGCGGGACTGGCGCCCTGGATGCCCATGGCTGATGCCTGGGGCCTGGACCCGCGCCTGGCCCGCCTGGCCTGGCTGCGTGGCGTGGACCGGCCCGAGGCCCTGGCCTGGCGGCTGGATCCCTCCTGGGCCCGCAGCACCGATCCGCACCTGCTGCCCGGCGTGGACGAGGCGGTGGCGCGCATCCGCCAGGCCATCGAGCGGCGCGAGCGCATTGTCGTCTACGGCGACTACGACGTGGACGGCGTCACCGCCACGGCGCTGCTGGTGCGCACCCTGGAGCGCCTCGAGGCCGACGTCTCCTTCTTCATCCCCAACCGCTTCTCGGACGGCTATGGCCTGCACCTGGACTGCATCCAGGAGCTGAAGGCCACCCGCGACCCCGCGCTGCTTATCTCGGTGGACTGCGGCGTCCGCAGCCTGGCCGAGGTGTCGGCCAGCCGCGACCTGGGCCTCGACTGGGTGATCACCGACCACCATGCCCTGGGGGCCGAACTGCCCGCCGCCGCCGCGGTGGTGCATCCCCACCTGGGGGACTATGCCAACCGCTTCCTTGCGGGCGTGGGCGTGGCCTTCAAGCTGGCCCAGGCCCTGCTGGGCGCGGCGCCGCGCCCAGCGGGCGCCGAGGCGGCCTTCCTGGACGGGCTGCTCAAGCTCGTGGCCATCGGCACCGTGGCCGACGTCATGCCCCTGGTGGATGAAAACGCGCTGCTGGTGCGCCGGGGCCTCGACCTGCTCGCCGGAAAGAATGGACCCGGCCTCGCGGCGCTGCTGCGGGCCGCGAAGAAGGAGGGCGCTCTGGGGGCCCAGGACATCGCCTTCGGCGTGGCGCCCCGCCTCAACGCCGTGGGCCGCATGGGGGGTGCGGAGGACGCAGTCCGGCTGCTGCTCACGCGGGATCCGGCGGAGGCTGAGACCCTGATGGCGAAAGTCGAGGGGCTCAACCAGGAACGCCGGGCCATCCAGGCGGAGCTGAGCGCCTCGCTGCCGGCGCCGGACGGCGCCGCCTTCGACCTCGTGCTGGATCCGTCGGCTCACAAGGGCGTGATCGGCATCGTGGCCGGGCACCGCATGCGCGCCACCGGCCGTCCGTCCGGCGTCTGCACCGTGGTCGACGGGGTGGCCCACTGCAGCCTGCGGGCGCCGGATGGCTACGACCTGGGGGAGCTCCTCGCGTTGGCCCAGCCCTTCATCCTGGGCGGCGGGGGGCACCGGGTGGCTGCGGGGCTCAGCTTCGAGGCGGCCCGGTTCGCCTTCGTGCGCCAGGTGCTCCAGCGCGGCGCCGCGGCCCAGGCGGAGGGCCGCGAGATCCCGCCCCTGCTGCTGGACGGCGGACCCGGAGACCTGCCCGACGACGCCGACCTCGCACGCCTCGAGCCCTTCGGCCAGGGCTTCGCCCCGGCCATGGCCCGGATCGAAGGCGTGATCGTCTCCGCCTCGGTCTTCGGGGCGGATCACTGGAAGCTGCGCCTGGCGGGCCTTCCCGACCCCCTCACCTGGTTCGCGGGCCGCACCCGGCCTGCGCTGCCGAAGGCCGGAGACCACCTGCACCTCGTCGCCGCGCCGCAGGGCAGCCCCCGCTGGGGCCGTTCCTGGCTGGTGGAAGGCCTGCTCGGGGAGGCGGCCCCGTGAAGGTGATCGCCCTGCTCCGGGACCTCCCTCCCGCCCGGCATCCGCTCTGGCGGGCGCTGGGCTGGGGACTGGTCGCGGGCACGCTGGGCTTCACGGCACGTTTCCTCCTCGTGGGTAGCGAGGGCATGCCGGGCCGCACCGTGGGCGGAGATCCCCTCTTCGGCGAGGGCACCCGGGGCAGCGTGGGCACCCTCACGGAGCAGCTGGGACCCAACCGCATGGTGCTTGCCTACAAGACCATCGAAGGCTCCGAGGATGACCTGCACCTGTCGCAGGTGACGGGCCGGCTGGACGAGCAGGCCGGAATGTGGCGGCTGACCTCGCCCAGGGCCCGGCGCCAGGCCGGCGTGTGGACCTTGCAGGGCCCCATGGACCTGGGCGTCGCCCAGCCGGGTACCACGGTCGCCCTGGGGCGGGGCCGCATCGAAGGCGAGGTGCCCGCCATCCGCTGGACCGGCGGCGAATGGGAGGGCCTGGCGCCGCTTCGCTGGGAGTCCATGGAAGGCTCCTCCCGCGGCGTGTGGAACCTGCCGACCGGCTGGCGGCGGGAGGCCGATGGCCGCCTGCGCGTGGAGCACGGCCCGGTCCGCTGGCAGGCGCCCGCGGGCACCGTGCCGGTCCCCACCCTCCAGGCCATGGAGGCCGAGCGGCTCTGGGCCACGCCGGGCTTCCTCACCGGCCATCTGGAAGGCGTCCGGGCCCGCCTCAGCGAGGGCTCCCTTCAGGCCTCCGTGGCCGACCTGGCCCCGGACACGATCACCTGGCCCGGTCCCCTGTCCTTCGAACGGGCGGATGGCTGGAGAGGCGAGGCCCAGGGGGGCACGGCGCCCAGGCCCGCGCCCGGCGCGACCTTCCAGCAGGTGGAACTGCGGAAGTTCAGGGCCCACCGGGCCACCGCCGCCGGGGAAGAGCAACTCACCACCGACGGCGCGCGGTGGACCCCCGCGGGGCTGCGGCTCGAAGGCAATGTGGTCTGGGATCAGCCGGCGGAGGGCCAGCGCCTCACCCTCAAGGCGCCGCGGGTGCTCATGCGGGAAGGGGCGGGGCGGGACCTGCCCGACACCCTGGCCGTGGGCCACGCGGTGGCGGAGGGCCACGCCCTGCTCACCTGGGGCCGGCGCAGCCTGTCGTCGCCGCGCATCGAGGTGGAACGGGCCACGCGGCGTTGGAAGCTCCAGGGCCCAGTTCTAGGGCGCGGCGAGGACGGCACGTTCAGCGGCGGATCCGGTCAGGGCGATCCCGGCTCCTGGACCATCGACGGCCCTGTGCAGGTGAACCTCTTCACCGGCGGCAGCCTGCGCGGCACGCGGCTGGTGTGGGAGGACACCCTCTGGACCCTCACGGGCCGCCCCGCGGCCTGGAGCCGCCTGCGGGAGCGGCTCTCGGGCCCGCGGATCCTGCGACGCGGCGAGGTGGTGAGCTTTCCTGAGGGCCTGAGCGGCACGCTGGCCGCGGCGGACGGCGACCTGTTCCTGCGGGCGGAGCGGGGGCAGAGCGACGTTCAGAAGATCGTCCTCAGCGGCGGCGTGGAGTGCCAGGGCCAGGGCTGGCGACTGGTGGCGGACGCGGTGACGGTGACGCTGGGGGCCGATCGCTCCGTGAAGCTGGTGCAGGCCAAAGGGGCCGTGACCCTGCGGGGCCGCCTGGGCGAAGGGCAGGGCGAGGCCCTCGACCTGGAACCGGGTCCCCAGACCGTGAAGTGGCAGGGCCGGGTCCGGGGAAAGGGTGCCGGAAGCGGTTGGTGACACCGCCCGGGATTCGGGCATGATGGGTAAACCCTCGTATTAGGAGGCACCATGCCCCGAACCCGCGTCCTCGCCCCCCTGGCCTTGCTCCTGGCGGCTGGTCCCATCTTCTCGGCCGCGCCGAAGGCCAAGGAGGAACCGGCCGCCGCCAAGGAATCCCCTCTGGCCGGGCTGCCCCTGCGGAACCTCGGGCCGGCGGTGACTTCGGGCCGGGTGGGCGACATCGCGGTCGATCCCAACAAGGCTGACACCTGGTACGTGGGTGTGGCTTCGGGCGGCGTCTGGAAGACCGTGAACGGCGGCACCACCTGGACCCCCCTCTTCGACAAGGAATCCTCCTTCTCCATCGGCTGCGTGACGGTGGACCCCCGGGATTCCAACACGGTGTGGGTGGGATCCGGCGAGAACAATTCCCAGCGCTCGGTGGCCTACGGCGACGGCGTGTACCGCAGCCTGGACGGCGGCAAGCACTGGGAGAACCTGGGCCTGAAGGCCAGCGAGCACATCGCGAAGATCCTCGTGGATCCCCGCGACAGCAAGGTGGTGTTCGTGGCCGCGCAGGGGTGGACGGCGGCAGGACCTGGAAGGCCGTGCTCACGGTGGACGTCCACACGGGCGTCACCGACGTGGTGCTGGACCCCAGACGACCCGACGTGATGTACGCGGCCACCTACCAGCGGCGCCGCCACGTGTGGGGCATGGTGAACGGCGGTCCCGGCAGTGGCATCCACAAGAGCACCGATGGCGGACAGACCTGGACCCGCCTGAAGGAGGGGCTGCCGAAGGAGGACATGGGCCGCATCGGCCTGGCCGTGCCCGAGGGCGAGCCGGACACGGTCTACGCCACCATCGAGGCGGCGAACAAGGCCGGCGGCTTCTTCCGCAGCCTGGATGGCGGCCGCACTTGGGAGCGACGGAACGAGCAGGTGTCGGGCAGCGCGCAGTACTACCAGGAGCTCTTCTGCGATCCGAAGGACCCCAAGCGTGTCTATTCCCTGGATACCTGGATGCAGGTGACCGACGATGGCGGAAAGACCTGGCGGCGCGTGGGCGAGAAGTACAAGCATGTGGACAACCACGCGCTGTGGATCGACCCGGCCAACTCCGACCACCTGATCTCCGGCTGTGACGGCGGCGTCTATGAAAGCCGCGACCGCGGCGCCACCTGGGAATTCAAGGCCAACCTGCCGATCATCCAGTACTACCGCGTGGCGGTGGACAACGCTCGGCCCTTCTACACGGTGTACGGCGGCACCCAGGACAACTTCTCCATGGGCGGCCCCAGCCGCACCCGCAACCTGCACGGCGCCACGAACGCCGACTGGTTCGTGACCCAGGGCGGCGATGGTTTCTACAGCCAGGTGGACCCCGACGATCCGAACACGGTCTACTCCGAGAGTCAGCACGGCGGCCTGGCCCGCTTCGACCGCCGCACGGGCGAGCGCGTGGAGCTCCAACCCCTGCCAGCCCCCAGCGAGGAACCGTACCGCTGGAACTGGGACGCGCCGATGATGCTCAGCCCCCACAACGGCAAGCGTCTCTACTTCGCCGCGCAGAAGCTCCTGCGCAGCGACGACCGCGGCGACAGCTGGACCGCCGTGAGCCCCGACCTCACCCGAAAGATCGACCGCAGCCGCCTGAAGATCATGGACAAGGTCTGGAGCGTGGACGCCGTTGCGCGCAACGCCTCCACCAGCTTCTTCGGCAACATCGTGGCCCTCAGCGAGAGCCCCAAGGTCGAGGGGCTGCTCTACGTGGGCACGGATGACGGCCTCATCCAGGTCAGCGAGGATGGCGGCAAGGCCTGGCGCCGGCAGGAGCGGTTCCCCGGCGTGCCCGACCTCACCTACGTCTCCTGCCTCTCGGCGAGCCCCCACCAGGCCGGCACGGTCTACGCCACCTTCGACAACCACAAGGAGGGGGACTTCAAGCCCTACCTGCTGCGTTCGAGGGACCGGGGCCGCACCTGGGAATCCCTCGCCGCGGGCCTGCCCGAGCGGGGCAGCGTCTACACGGTTCGTGAGGACCCGGCCCGGGAGGGCCTGCTCTACTGCGGCACGGAGTTCGGCCTCTTCTTCAGCCTGGACGCGGGAAAGTCGTGGTCGAAGTTCACGGAGCTGCCCACCATCGCCGTGAAGGACCTGGCCATCCAGGCCCGCGAGGGCGACCTCGTGGCGGCGACCTTCGGCCGCGGCTTCTACATCCTTGATGACCTCACGCCCCTGCGCGAAGCCCGCGCCGAGTTGCTGGAGCGAGAGGCCCACCTGTTCGGCCTGCGGCCCGCGCTGGCCTACGTGCCGGCCGTGCCCTTCGGCGGACCCGGAGCCTCCTTCCAGGGCGATTCCCTCTACCTGGCGCCCAACCCTCCCTTCGGCGCCGTGTTCACCTACCACGTGAACACCGAGCCGCAGAGCCTGAAGAAGCAGCGCCAGGCGAAGGAGAAGGAGGCCCTCAAGGCCGGGCAGGCCCCGGCCATCCCGTCCTGGGACGCCCTGCGGGCCGAGGACCGCGAGCAGGCCCCTGCCGCGGTGCTCATCATCAGCGGGCCGGACGGGCAGGTGGTGCGCCGGATCACGGGCGACGCCGGGAAGGGCGTCCACCGCGCGGCCTGGGACCTCCGCTTCCAGAACCCCGCGCCCATCAAGGTGAAGAAGGAAGGCGAGCGGGATCCCTGGGACTACGGTGCCCACGGCGCCCTGGCCGCGCCGGGCCGCTACCAGGCCACGCTGGCCTTCCAGGTGGACGGCGTGCTCAAGACCGTCTCGGAACCCGTCTCCTTCGAGGTCAAGCCCCTGGACGCCGATCGTCTGACCCCGGCCCAGTGGACGGAGTTCAGCGCCTTCTGCGCCCGCATGGGCGAGGCCCAGCGCCGGGCCATGGGCGCCTCGGAGCGCCTGACCGAGGGCCAGACCCGCCTGGACGCGGTGCGCAAGGCGCTCCTCGAAACGCCCGCCGTAGACGCGGTGAACCTGGAGAAGGCCCGGGGGCTGCACGGGGAGCTCAAGGCCCTGCGGGACCTCCTGAGCGGCGACGCAGTGGTGGGCCGGTACCAGGAACCGACGGTGCCCGGCATTCTGGGCCGCATCGCGGATGTCACGGGCAGCGTCTGGAACACCACCCAGCTGCCCACCGCCTCCCAGCGCCAGAACCTCGCCTGGGCTGAGGAAGGCCTCCAGGGCGTGAACGGCCGCCTCGAGGAGGCCCTCGCCACCCTGACCGCGCTGGAAGCGGCCCTGGATGCCGCCAGGGCCCCCCACACCCCGGGCCGGGCCATTCGCTGACGCGTGCAACCGATCCTCCGGGCGGCCTCGGCCGCCCGGAGGCAAAGGTCGCCGTCGTGTGTTCTGATAGAACCATGACCGAGCAGACCCCCTGCCTTGAGGCCGTGAACCTCCAGAAGCGCTACGGCGACCGCACCGTGGTGCGGGACGTGAGCCTCTGCGTGGGTACCGGCGAGGTGGTGGGGCTCCTGGGACCCAACGGGGCGGGAAAGACCACGACCTTCTACATGGTGGTGGGCGTGGAGGCCCCGGACCGCGGCGGCATCCGCTGGCTGGGCCAGGACGTGACGCCGCAGCCCATGCACCGGCGGGCGCGACTGGGCATCGGCTACCTGGCCCAGGAATCCAGTGTGTTCCGGGGCCTCACCGTCTGGGAGAACCTCATGGCCCTGGCGGAGTTGCAGCCCATCTCCAAGGAGGCCCAGAAGGACCGCTGCGAGCAGCTGCTGGCCGACTTCCACCTGGGCAAGGTGCGCGACACCCTGGGCATGAGCCTGTCGGGCGGCGAGCGGCGCCGCTGCGAGTTGGCCCGGGCCCTGGTCACGGAACCGCGCATCATGCTCCTGGACGAACCCTTCGCCGGCGTGGATCCGAAATCCGTGCTGGAGATCCAGGGGCTCATCGCCGACCTCAAGGCGCGAGGCATCGGCGTCCTTATCACAGATCACAATGTCCGCGAGACCTTGCAGATCGCTGACCGGGCCTATATCTTGGCGGACGGGATGATCATGAAGCACGGCCTGCCCAGCGAGATCGCAGAGGATCCGGACATTCGCCGGGTGTACCTCGGCGACCGGTTCAGGTTGGATTAGGGTCTGATTTCGAAATGGGGTGTGGCCGCGCAAGGGGCGCCGCCAAGCGAGACAAGGAAAGCGACGATGGCAATAGCGGCACTATGGACGAGGAGCTTGACGCAGGATCGCGCCAGGCGCCGCCCCTTGCCCTTCGGGACGGGTCCAGCCGCGCGCCCAGCTGTGTCACCGCGCTTGAACGATGTCCCGCATCGCCCTGCGCGCGCTTCCTTGCTGGGTCACGCGGCTGGACCCGTCGCGGCTCGCATCCATTTTGAAATCAGACCCTAATGGCCGCCGGTCCGTTCCTCTCCCAGCGCCTGGCCCAGAGCCAGACC
>JAFJUR010000146.1 GCA_017859995.1 Holophagaceae bacterium
GCCGCGCATCATGGCCGGCCTGAAGCATCCGAACATCGTCGAGCTCATCACCGTTGAGCGGAAGAACGGCATCTTCTTCATGGTGCTGGAATACGTGGAAGGCGAGGGGCTCGACCGCCTCATCCGCCGGGAACGCACCCTGCCCCCGACCCGGGCCCTGGAGATCGGCCTGGATGTCTGCAGTGCCATCGCCTTCGCCCACGGCCACCAGATCCTGCACCGCGACCTGCGCCCCGCCAACATCCTGGTGAACCGCGACGGCGTGGCCAAGGTTACGGATTTCGGCACCTCGCGGGTGCTCGAGATGCAGCATGTGCCCTACGCCCCCACCCGCATCGGCTCCCCGCCGTACATGGCGCCCGAACACTTCCGGGGCCGGGCCGTGTTCCAGTCGGACCTCTGGTCCCTGGGCATCACCCTGTATGAAATGCTCACGGGCACCGTGCCCTTCTACGACGCCGATCCCCTCAAGATCGCCCAGGCCTTCACCAGCCAGCAGATCGTGGCGCCGCACCTGCGGAATCCCGCCGTGCCCAAGGCCTTCTCGGAGGTGGTGATGACGGCCCTGGCCGTGAACCTGGGCGAGCGGTACCTGTCGGCCCAGGCCCTGCTCGAGGCTCTGCGGCGACTGAAGGACAACGTCGCCAGGGAGACACGCCCCCTCGGCACCGCCGTGCTCTCGACCAGCGCCTCCGGTCCCCACCCCACCCTGCGGGCCGCCACCCAGTCGCGCCTGTGCCGCTTCTGCTACCGGCAACTGCCCCGGATGGCCATGGTCTGCCCAAACTGCGGCGAAAAGAACTGATGGCCTGGTCTTCCGCCTCGGACGCGGTGCGGCGCCTCTGGCGCCGGCGGTGGATCCGGTGGGTGTCCTACACCGTGGTGGCGGGCACCACGGTGGTCACCGTGACGCCCTGGGTCGCCTCGCGCCCCGCAGTGCTGCGGTGGACCGTGGGAAAGCTGGATGCCTTGGTTCGGGAAGAAACGGGCCTCCCCCTCGCCATCGGCCACGTCGAATTCCATCCCATGCTCGGGACGCTGGTGCTGCGCGATGTGCAATGGGGTGGCGACCTCCTGACCGTCAAGCGCGTGGACCTGCGGGTCGATCCATGGTCCCTGCTGGGCCCCACGGCGCGCATCTACACGCTGCGGGTGGAGCAGCCCCACCTGCGCCTCACGGAGCGCAACCTCGCGGCGCTGCGCTTCAAGCCCCATCCGCCCCGGAAGGGCCCCCTGCCCCAGGTACGGCTTGACGCCTTCACCCTCGTGGGCGGCGAGGTGGTCCTCCCCGAACCCCTGCGGGGCATTCCCGCCCTGCGCTACCAGTACGACGTGAAGGCCACCGGCCTCGGGCCCAACCACGTGAAAGTGGACCTGACGGGCACCCACCTGACCGTCCAGGGACCAGGCGGACCCGAGAAGGGCCGCCTTGATCTGAGCGGCGAGGTGTCTGAGCCCCTGGTGCGCCTCCACGAGGCCTACCTGCGCCTGGGGGAGAGCCAGATCCGCCTCCACGGCCGGTACGACGCCGCCGGCACCAAAACCGCCGACCGCATCGAGGCCCGGCTGACCGGCCTGCTCGACCTGTCCCAGGCCGCGCGGTGGAGCGGAACCAAGCCCGCGCCCCTGACCGGGAAGATGGATCTGACTGGAACCGTACAAGGCCCCGTGGCCCGCCCCGTCTGGACCTTCACCGCGGAGGGCCAGGAACTGAAGCCCGCCCACGCTTCCTTCCAGCCGGGCAGCCTTGACCTCAAGGCCACCGGCGGCCTGGACCAGGCCCGGGTGGAGCGCCTCCGGTGGACCTCCCCTCAGGGCACGCTGGAAGCCCAGGGCCAATGGACCCCGAAGGCTCCCATCCGCGCGGACATCCAAGGCTCGAACCTCGACCTGGAAGCCGTCGGGCGGCTCCTCCGCGTACCGGAGCTGAAAGGGGTGCGCGGCACCCTCAAGGCCCAGGTCCAGGGACCGCGGCCCGAAGCGGGCACGGCGCGTCCCGACCGGTGGCAGGGCACGGTCCAGGCGGCGTTCCTCCAGCACGGATTGGACGCGGGAGGCCTGGAGGCCACCCTCGACCAGGGCCGGGCCACCCTGACCCGGCTGAACCTCGACCTCGAGGCCTTCAAGCTAGAGGGCAACGGCTGGGCCACCCTGGGACCGAGGGGCCTCGTACAGTTCGAGGGCCAGGGACGCACGGAAGTCGGCGCCGAGCAGGTGGCGCGGACCCTGAGCGCCTGGAAGGTCGTGGACCTGGACATGGAAGGTCTCACCCGCGCCGGGGCGACGGTGCGCTGGAGCCGGAAAGCCGGGCTCGAGCTGGATGGCTCCGCCGAGGTGACCAACCCGCGATGGCACGGCGCCCGGGCGGACCAGGTGCAGGCCAAGGTCGAGATCCGCGGTTCCGACCTGTGGGTGAAGGACATCGACCTGCACAAGGACGAGGGCCGGGGCGGCGGCAACCTGTGGCTCACCTGGGCTGAGCTGGCCCCGGGGCAACCTCAGATCGACATGTGCTACACGGCCCATCGGCTGCCGGCGGCCGAGGGCCTCAAGGCCGCTGATTTGGGGGAAATGCCCGTCGCGGGTCTGGGCAGCGGGTGGGCCAGGGTCCACGGAACCTTTGATCACCTTGTTCTGGAAGGCACTGCTCAAGTCGAATCAGCCGAAACGTACGGAATAAAAATTCCAGCGGCTTCTTCGGACTTCTGGATGGATCTGGACACCCTGCGGCTGCGGCTCTCGGATACCCGGATCGCCGAGCGACTAGACCTTCTTGGCCAGCGGGACGCGCCTCCGGAGGGCGCCCTGGCCCTCGCCGGCCAGGCCGACATGGATTTCCACCGGTCCACCTGGTGGGTGGACCTGGGTGGTCGCCTGGATACCCAGCTGATCGCCCTGCCCGGCCCCCGCATCCAGGCGCAGGTGGAAGCCCACCTGCTGGGCCCCATCACCCGTCCTTTCGGCGACCTGGATCTGCCCGAAGGCCGCGCCAAGGTGACCCGCGGCCGCATCTTCTTCGGCGACCGCAGCGTGGAGGGCCTGCAGGCCTCCCTCAGCCTGGACCGCGGCCGGCTCGAGGGCCAGGTGTCCATGGAGGGCATGGCCCGGCCCCTGATCGGCTTCCAGGTTCGGCAGGAGGGCCCTGACCTCACGGGAGACCTGAACCTGGTGGTCTCGCCCGACAGCGTGCGCACGGAACTCCTGGCCCGGGGCCTGACCGAAGACCTGCTCGAGGACCTGAGCCTCTCGGCCACCGCCAAGGGCCGCTGGACGAACGGCCGCGACCTGGCCTGGACCGGCTCCCTGGACACCCTCCAGGCCAAGTTCAACGCCTTCGAGCTGCACCAGGCCCGTCCCTCCGCCCTGCATGGCGGCGCGCAAGGGGCGGTGGTGGACATCGCCCTCGAAGGCGGCGCGCGCAATCCCGTGGATCAGACCGCCGCCCAGGCCGCCAACATCCGCCTGTCCGGCACGCTTCCCTTCTCGGAGCTGGCCCCGGTCGCGCTCCAGGCCCAGGGATCAGCCAACCTCGCCCACGTGAAGGCCATCTTCGACGCGATGATGGAAGTCGACGAGTACAGTCTGCTGTCGGAGCTGCGGGTGCAGGGCACCAGCCGCTTCAGCCTGCTGGCCCACGGCACGTACGCGGAGCCCCTCCTGGACGGAACCTTGTCCTTGGAGAAGGGGCAGGCCTACCTGCGCGGCTACCAGGGCATGGAGGATCTGCACGCGGACGTGATCCTGAAGGACCGCACCCTCGCCATCGCCGAGGACAACCCCATGCGCGGCACCCTGGCCCACGGCGAGCTCCAGGCCAGCGGCGCGGTGGCCTGGCGGCTCGGTGGCCTGGATTCCTACGCCTTCAAGGCCTCCCTCGCCAACTTCCAGCTGCGGGACGTGCCCGATGGCCTGGACCTGCAGGGCACCCTGGACGCCACCCTCGACGGCACCGAGGATGGCGGCCTGCTCAAGGGCAAGCTCCGGGCGGACCGCCTCACCTACCAGACCGAAGTGAAGCTCGCGGACCTCATCCTGCGGAGCGCCCTGTCCGACAGCGGCGGCCTCACCGGCCTCGACCTGGACGACCCCCTGGACCGCATCCGGCTCGACCTGGACCTGGACCTGCGCAGCCCCTGGACCTTCGACACCAACCTGCTGAAGCTCGAAGGGCGCACCGAGGGCGCCTTCCAGGTGCTGGGCACCCTGGCCCACCCGGTGCCCAAGGGCATCATGACCTTCCAGCCCGGAGGCCGCATCACCAACATCTTCCCCGCGGGCGACATGGTGGTGGACCGGGGCGCCCTGTCCTTCTCCGAATCGCGGCCCCTCGATCCCGTCATCGCGCTCCAGGGCAGCGTCAGCTCCATCCCGGGCTACACCGTGAACCTCGACATCCGGGGCACCCTCAGCAACCTCACCATCGTGCCGAGTTCCACGCCCAGCCTGCGGCAGGACGAGATCGTGGCGATCCTGATCAACCCCGGCAACGTGGCCAACGTCGGCACCGCCGGCGCCTCCTCGGGCACCACCCAGGGCGCCATCACCTCGGGCCTGGCCAGCGCGGGCTCAGGCCTCATCTCCACCCTGGCCTTCGCGCCCTTCCAGGAGCAGCTCCGGCGCACCCTGGGCCTGGACCGGGTGAACGTGGCCGTGCGCACCACCAGCCTGGGCACCACCGAGACCGAGGTGACCCTCGGCAAGAGCATCAACCTGCTGGGCCAGCGCAGCGCCTTCGTGGTGTCCCACAAGAAGAGCGGCGAGCTGAGCATCACCTCCGGCCAGGTGGAGTGGCGCTTCGGCGGCTTCATCCTGCACCTGGGCGCCACCAAGGGCGGCAGCGCGGGCCTCAACCCCTCGGGGGAGATCCGCCACACCTGGAGTCCCAAATAGGCGCCGCGCGCCGTGCGGGGTAGCCTGGAGGCGGAGACGGCCATGATCACCGTGAAATGCTTCGCCCGCTACCGCGCCCTCCTGGGTTTCAGCGAGCTCCAGGTGCCCGCCGCGCCCACCCTGGGCGAGCTCCTGGCCGACCCCCGGTTCGCGGGCCTGCCCCAGGACGCCCTCCTGGCGGTGAACCAGGCCTTCGCCGACCGCGGCGTCGCCCTGGCGGACGGCGACGAGGTGGCCCTCATGCCCCCGGTCTCGGGCGGCTGAAGCCTGACCTCAGCCTTCGCGGCGGATCTCCAGGACTTCGCCGCCCGTGAGACGCAGCAGGTCCTGGAAGGCGGGCTCTCGGCGCAGCCGGTCCTCCGGCCGCTCGGGGGTGGCCCCGGCCTCCTCCCCGTCGAACTGGATGTCCAGGGACCGCAGGCCCGGAAGCACCGCGGCCAGGGCCGCCAGCAGGTGGGGGCTGGCCTTCTCCCGCTCGAAATCCTGCAGGGTCTGGCGCACGTTGCCCGGGAATCGGAGACGCAGCACCGGCGGAGCCCAGGTGAGGTCCGTGGCCATCTGGGGCGCGGTGGCGAAACTCCGGAGACCCGGCACCTGCCGCAGGGCCTCCGCGCAGGCCATGCGGAGCTGGTCGGGCGAGCCCAGGGCCGGCGGCGCGGGGGCGGGCCTGGCGGCCGACGGGACCGGTCGGGCCAGATGAATCGGGGCGGGCGGGGCCGGTCGACGAGGCCCCTCAGGCGCCGGCGCGGCCTGGGGGGCCCCCTTAGGGACCGGCGGCGGGCCGGTGGCGGGCGCTGGGGCCCTGGGAGGCAGGCCTGCGCTGACGGCGCCGGAGACCAGCGCGTCGAGCGGGGCCAAGTGGGGCAGCTGGGCGGCGGTGATCAGGGCCAGCTCCACCACCACGCGGGGAAGGCTGCTGTCGCGCAAATCGCGCTCGCGGCTGAGAAGCAGGTTCAGCATCCGCGCCCAGCGCAGCAGCTCCTGCGGGCCCCGGGCGGCTCGGGCCTCCTGTTCCAGGCGATCCCGGAAGGCCAGCACCAGCTCCCGCCAGAAGGTGGCCCAGTCGGCGCCCTGCTCGTTCAGTTCGCGGCAGGCCTCCACCAGCGCCGCCGTGTCGCCGATGGCCAGGGCCGACATCACGCCCTGCACCAGGTGGGCGCTGACAATGCCCAGCTGCTCGCGGACCGCCTCCTCCTGGACCACGCCGTCTCCGGCGGCGATCACGCGGTCCAGGATGGTGAGCGCGTCGCGCATGGAGCCCTGGCCCGCCTCGGCCACGAGGCGCAGGCTGCCGCCCTCGGCGGTGACGCCCTCCTGCTCACAGACGTGCTTGAGTCGGCCCTCGATGAGGCCCACGGGAATCAGTCGGAAGGGGAAGATCTGCACCCGGCTCTTGATGGTGTCCGGCACGTCCTGCAGTTCGGTGGTCGCCAGCACGAAGATGGCGTGGGGCGGCGGCTCCTCGATGACCTTCAGCAGGGCGTTGAAGGCCTCGTTGCTGAGCATGTGGACTTCGTCAATGATGTAGACCCGGTAGCGGCAGAAGGCGGGCCGGGTCTGCACCTGCTCCCGCAGGGCCCGGGCGTCGGCCACGGAGGCCCGGCTGGCGGCGTCGATCTCGACGATGTCCAGGCTGCTGTCGGGCTGTTCCGAGGCGCGGCAGGGATCGCAGACGCCGCAGGGCGTGGCCGTCGGTCCCTCGGCGCAGTTCAGGGCCCGCGCGAGGATGCGGGCCGTGCTGGTCTTTCCGGTGCCGCGCACGCCCGCGAACAGGTAGGCCTGATGGATGCGACCGCTCTCCTTGGCCCGCTTCAGCGCGTTGGCCAGGGCCTTCACGCTGCCCTCCTGGCCCACCAGATCGGACAGGAGACGGGGACGGTACTTGAGGGCGAGGGTGCTCATGGAACCCCAGTTTCCCACAGGGCCGCCGCTCAGGTCATAAGCAAGTGCGGTGAAGGGCCATAAGCAAGACTTGGGGTCCCGACCCCGCGTCGTTTCGGCTACTCTGCCTTCATCCCGAAGGACATCCGATGCCAGGCGCATCCCGGATCGAGCACAGCGCCTGCGGTGTCGGCTTCATCGCCAGCCGCACCGGAGAGCCCTGCCACGGGATCCTCGCCGACGCCCTCCACGCCCTGCGCTGCGTGGAGCACCGCGGGGGCTGCGCGGCCGACCAGGTCTCCAGCGACGGCGCCGGGGTGATGACCGACATCCCCTTCGACCTGCTGGGCCATCGTCCTGGCGAGATCGCCGTGGCCAGCCTGTTCATGCC
>JAFJUR010000147.1 GCA_017859995.1 Holophagaceae bacterium
AGGCTGGGGGAATGGGCGAGGGTCCAGGTGTAGGTGCTGAGGATGAGCGGGTCGGAACCCGGCAGCATGGGGAGGCCCACGCCGGGGGGAAGGGGCGGCAGCGGCGGCGGCTTCGAGCCGGGCCGGGTGAAGGTGAGGCGGTGATCCAGGCGCCAGGCATGGCCATCGGAAGCGGTTTCGCGGGTCAGGCGGAAGGCGTTGGGTCCGGCCTGCTCCAAGGTCAGCCGCTCCGGCATCGGCGTGGCGCTGGTGAAGACGATCCGGTCTTGCTTCCAGCCATCCCCCGATAGGATCCGGATGGCGCCGGCGCTGTCGTGGAGGCTCATGATCGCCTTCCCCGACGCCGGCTCGATCCCCCAAAGGCCCAGGGCCCTGTGAGTGTTCGGCGGAAGGTCCGCGCGCCGCATGACCAGCCAGCGGCCATCGAGATCCGGGGCGAAGCTCACCTTGGCCTCGAGGGGGCGGCCGCTGGCGAAGGCGCCCTTCCCCACCCAGTCGCCGGAGAAAAACCCGATGAGCTCCTCGGGCAGGGAGGTGGTCACGGCTGGCGGGGGCGCCTGGGTCGTTCCTTCCTGCGGTGCCGCGGGGAGCGGGGGCGCTCCGGCCAGGAGACTGCCAGCCAGGCAGGCGCAGGCCCAGGCGCGGGGTGTGGCCGGAAGGTTCGACATGGTGCCCTCCATCCAGGAGTGGATCAGCTCCGCGTCATCAGCACCAGGCCCACGAGGGTGGTGGCGACGCCCAGGAGGCGCAGGGGCGAGAAGGCCTCGCGGAAGACGAGAATGGCCACAGGCACCAGGAGGAGCACGGTGAGGCCGTTCACGGCAGCGCCGTACCACTGGAGCGAGCCGCCCAGGCGGTAGGCCAGGAGGAAGCCCACCTCCACCAGCGCCACGCCGAAGGCGAGGGCCAGGACAGGCCAGCTGAGGGCGGACGACATGGAGGTGGCGAGGCTGGGCGTGTTCGGGAAGAAGGGCGCCGCCAGGCCGGTAAGGAGGAAGGCGATGGCGTAGACCACCATGAGCAGGACCATGGGGTTGGCCGTGGGCGGCATGGATTTCTGCCCGATGTGGTAGAGCGCGTTGCCGAAGGCGGCGAGCACCAGGAAGGACAGGGACGGCTTCATCGGATCTCGGAATCGGGTCGGACCGCAGGGCCCAAGGAGGATGGATGTTCCGCGGCGGCGGGTACCGGGCCGGGACTAGGGGATCACATGGTACTCGCTCTGGACGAGGCCGCTGGGGAAGGCCCGGGTGGCCACGTGCCGCAGGCGGATGTCCCGCGGCAGCACGCCGAACAGGGGAATGCCTTCGCCGAGCAGCACGGGCACCCAGGTGAGGATGAGGCGCCGCACGAGCCCTGCCCGGAGGAAGGCCTGGATGGTGATTCCGCCATCGACATAGAGGTGGTGGGCGCCCTCCGCGGCCAGACGGGAGGCGACTTCGGCCGGAGAACCCGCCATCTGCGCCACCACGCCGCCCGCGGCCCGGGAGAGGTCCACCGGGTGGTGGCTCAGCACCACGACGCGCGTGGTTCCGTACGGCCAGGGCCCGAGGGTGAGCACCTTCTCGTAGGTGTTCCGGCCCATGACCAGGGCATCCACGCCGGCCAGGAATTCGTCGAAGCCGTGGGCTTCGCCGCCGCCCTCCGGCAGCCAGTCGAGGTCGCCGTCCGGGCGCGCGAGGAAGCCGTCCACGCTGATGCCGACGAACACGGAGGCGGTCACGGCGGATTCGAGGGCCGGATCAGAGGCCATCGCAGGCCCCCAGCGCGGCCTCTTCGGCCTGTGTCTCGAACCAGGGACAGGTGCCGACGGTCTGCATGCGCGCTCCTGGAGGATTCCGGATGGGAGGACGGCCCCGACCCGCGGACGGCGCGGCCGCACCGAAGGTACGGCCAGGGTTCCGGTTCCGCCACGGAGAACGGGATTCGGTCGCGGGCCGAACCTACCGGGCTGCCTTGAAGGTGGGCCTGCTGGCCGCATTGGCGACGGCCTGGCCGAGATCCAGGGTGAACTGGGCCTGCTGCACCATGCCGCCCAGGTTCCAGCCGGGGTCGTATTCGTCGGTCACCTGGTGGTAGCGCTTCCCGTAAGCGGAAGCCATGGCCTTCAGGGCCGCGACGTCGGCGCCGAGGTAGTCGCGGCCGCCGCCCACGGACAGGGCGGGCACGCCCGCCTGCACGAAGCTGTAGTGGTCGGAGCGGAAGTAGCCGCCGGCGGTGTCGGGTCGGCCGGGAGCCACCCGGAGCCCCGAGGCCGCGGCCACGGCGGCGCCCAACTCGCCCAGGGTGCTGCGGTCCCCGAAGGGCAGGCCGATGTCCCGGGCGGGGGCCACGAAGTTGAGGCTGTCGAGGTTCAGGTCCGCGGCGGTCTTCGCCAGGGGCCACAGCGGATCGGCCGCATAGGCCTTCGAGCCCAGCAGGCCCTGCTCCTCGGCGCAGACGAAGAGGAACATCTGGCTGCGGCGGGCCGGCGCGTGGCGCGCGGCCTGGGCCATGGCCAGCAGCGCGGCGCAGCCCGAGGCGTTGTCCACGGCGCCGTTGTAGATGGTGTCGCCCTCGTGGCCGGGCTCCGCCGGGGCGTGCGTGTCCACGGCGAGGGCGCCGCCCTTGCCGAGGTGGTCCCAGTGGGCCGAGTAGATCACGAGCTCGTCTTTCAGCGCGGGGTCCGTGCCGGGCACCACCCCGGCGACGTTGTACTGGTTCACGGTACGCACGGTGCTGTGCAGCGTGCCCTTGAGGGTCAGGTCCAGGGGCACGGGCCGGAAGTCCCGGCTCTGGGCCTGGGCCCGCAGGGTGTCCAGGTCCTGCCCACCCTGCTTGGCGAGGGCCCGGGCGAGGTCCTCCGTGACCCAGCCCTCGAGGGGCGCGCCCTCGGGGCCCTTGGCCAGGGAGAAGCGTTCCGCGTCCCAGCCGTTGCGCACCACGGGCCAGCCGTAGCTGGCGGAGGGGGTGGTGTGGACGAGCAGCACGCCGGCAGCACCGTGCTTGGCCGCCATCTCGAATTTGGTGGTCCACCGGCCGTAGGCGCTGAGGTGGGGCCCGTCGAAGAGGCCGGGCTCAGCGGCGGTGGGGGCGGGCTCGTTCACGAGCATCAGCACCACCTTCCCGCGCACATCCAGGCCCTTGTAGTCGTCCCAGCGGTACTCGGGCGCCTCGATGCCGAAGCCCACGAAGACCACGGGCGCGTCGAAGGTCTGCTCGGCCTTCGCCACCCCGGAGCCGAAGACGATCTCCGAGCCGAAGCGGGGCGTGGCGCAGGCCCCGCCGCCCATGAAGCTGAGGGTGCTGCGGCCCACGAGGGTCTGGAGGCCGAGCAGCGAGACGGGCTGGCGGTACGAGGCGCCCCGGGCGGGCTGCAGGCCCAGGGTCTGCAGCTGGGTCTCCAGGTAGCGGACGGCCAGTTCCGCGCCGCGCTGGCCGGTGCCGCGGCCCTCCAGCAGGTCGTCGGACAGGAAGGCCAGATGGGCGCGCAGGGGCGCCTCCAGCACTTTCGGCGTCGGGGGCGCGGCGGGGGCAACGAGGCTGGCGGCGGCCAGGAGGGGCAGCAGGACACGCATGAAGGCTCCCGGGGGAGCCTTCAGCATACCTCGCAAGTTGGGGTGTCGAGGGTTTAGATCTGGCTGGCGCCGGAGGGAACGGTGACGCCGGCGACCGCGGCCACCTTGGCATTGGCCAGGAGCTTGCCGCCGGTGCCGGGGCCCACGCCGAGCACGGCGCCCTGGCGGACACCCGCCTCCGTGGTGGCAAGGGTGGGGACCTTGGCGGCGGCCATGCGCTGGATGAGGAAGGAGGCGGCGCTGCTGCCGTCGCCGGCCACCTTGTCGCCAGCCACGAGGATCACGGCGTCGGGGCGGCGGGTGCCCAGGGTGCCCAGGGCCTTGCCCATGTCCTGCTGGCCCTTGACGTCGACCACGAGGATCTTCACGCCGGGCAGGGCGCTGTGGATCGCATCCACCGCAACCTTGCTGTTGGCGGCGTCGCAGACCACCGCCACGGTGGTGACCTGGGGCCAGGTGCTGCGCATGGCCTTGCCGAGGGCATCGTAGTCGCCGGCCATCAAGGGGGCGGTCATCAGGGCGGCTGCGGACAGAAGGGTCACAAGCTTCATGGCGTCATCTCCTCGTGGGGCCCGCCGAACACACCTCGGCCTGGGCACCTGCACCTTATCGGCGGGTAGGTACCGAACCTGAAGCGGGCAAGTTCACTGAAATCAACACCGATATAAAATACCTGAGGGGTCGTGATCAATGTCTCAGCCAGGCCCCGCCAGGCCGGGAAGCTGGAATTGCACGGCCCCCAGCAGGGCCACGGGGGCGGTCACGGCCCGGAGGATGCTGCGGCCGAGGCTGACGGGTCGCCAGCCGACGGCGGCCAGGGCCTGGAATTCCGCCTCGGTGATGCCTCCCTCGGGGCCGCTGGTGAAGGCCAGCGCCTGGGGGCGCAGGACCGGATTGGCCTGGCCGGTGGCCAGCTCGTAGGCCACCCATTTCTGGGGGGCGTCCCAGGCGAGGAGGGCCTCGAAGGGCGCCGGGGGGCGCAGCTCGGGCAGGCGGCCGCGATGACTCTGCTCGCAGGCGGACTGGATGAGTCGGGCCCAGCGGTCGAGGCGGGCCGCGGTCTTGGCGGAGTCGAATTCGCTGCGGCTGTAGACGATGGGCTGGATCAGCGTGGCGCCCAGTTCCACCAGCGGGGGGAGCCAGTCGTCGAAGAGGCTCAGCTGAGCCGGCAAGGGCAGGCAGGCCTCCAGGGCGAAGGGCGGCTCGCGGTCCTCCTCAAGGGGCGCCACCAGGCGGGCCGTGGCGCGGCCCCGATCCAGTTCGGCCAGGTCGGCCTTCCAGGGGCGGTCGCCCAGCACCACCTCCAAAGCCGCGCCCGGCTTGAGGCGCAGGGCCTTGAGGTGCCGGGCGGCCTCGGCGTCGAGGGACGCCAGCGTGTTCTCGGCGGCGGGGCCGGCGGGGAGGAAGAAGCGGGGGAGGCTCACCGAAGCATGATCCCATCGGGATCCGGCGGACTTCCACCCTTCGGTAAGCTGGATGTCGAGGAGGACCATTTGGTCGACGCATTGCTCCAAGCCGCCCCGTGGTGGGCATGGGCCGGATTCCACGCCTTCGTGTTCCTGATGCTGGCCCTCGACCTGGGGGTGTTCAACCGGCGGATCCACGCCCCCTCGGTACGCGAGGCGGCCATCTGGAGCACGGTCTGGATCACCCTGGCGTTGCTCTTCAACGCCCTGATCTTCCAAGCGGAGGGCACCCAGAAGGGGCTGGAGTGGCTCACGGGCTACGTTCTCGAGAAGTCCCTCAGCGTCGACAACCTCTTCGTCTTCGTGCTCGTTTTCCAGAGCTTCCAGGTGGACCTGCGGCACCAGCACCGGGTGCTGTTCTGGGGCGTGCTGGGGGCGCTGATCATGCGGGCCGCCATGATCCTGGCGGGCACGGCGCTGCTGAACCGCTTCGAGTGGATGATGTACGTCTTCGGCGGCTTCCTGGTCTACACGGGCATCAAGATGCTCCTCGTGAAGGACAAGGAGTCTGATCCGACCCAGAACCCGATGGTGCGGGCCTTCAAGCGCATCGTTCCCTACGATGAGAACGGGGGCCACGAGCACTTCTGGGTGCACCGGGCGGGGCGGCACTTCGCCACCCCCATGCTCCTGGTGCTCATCACCATCGAGGTGACGGACCTGGTCTTCGCCGTGGATTCCATCCCCGCCGTGCTGGCCGTGAGCCGCGATCCCTTCGTGGTCTACACCTCCAACATCTTCGCCATCCTCGGCCTGCGGAGCCTCTACTTCCTGCTGGCCAAGATGATGGACCGCTTCCATCGCCTGAAGACGGGCCTGGCGGTGGTGCTCACCTTCGTGGGCGTGAAGATGTGCATCGCCGACTGGATGCACATTCCCGTGCAGTACAGCCTCCTGGTGATCGCCGCGGTGCTGGCCGGCAGCGTGGTGGCGAGCCTCGCCTGGCCCGCGGAGCAGGACGGGGTCGGCTGATGGAGGTCTGGCATCACGCGCTGGAAGCCGCGCCGGTGGGGGGGCCGTACGTGGTCACCCTGGGCACCTTCGATGGGGTTCATGCCGGCCACCGGGAGCTGTTGCGGGTCGCGGCCGGGCGCGCGAAAACCCTGGGCCGCCAGGCCGCCGTGGTGACCTTCGACCCCCACCCCACCGTCGTGGTGGCGCCCCAGCGCCGGCCGAAGCTGCTGATGACCCTCGACCAGCGTCTGGCGGCCTTCCGGGCCGAGGGCATGGATCTGGCGTGGGTGATCCCCTTCAGCCGCACGTTTTCAGAACTGGAGCCGGGGGCCTTTCTGGACCGCATGGCCCAGTCCCTGGCCCCGGTCGAGCTGCACGTGGGCCGCGCCTTCTGCTTCGGACGCGACCGGACGGGCACCGTGGAGACCCTGGAGGCCTGGGGGGCCGCGCACGGCTGTGAGGTGCACACCCTGGCCCTGCGGGCCCCCGACGGAGGGCGGCTCTCCAGCACCCGGATCCGCGAGACCCTGGACCGCGGCGAGGTGGAATCGGCCCGGGACCTCCTGGGCCACCCCTACACCCTCACCGGCGTGGTGGTGGAGGGGGATCGCCGGGGCCGCCACCTGGGCTTTCCCACGGCGAACCTGGCCTGGGAGCAGGAGCAGCTCCCCGCCTCCGGCGTGTATGTGACCGAGGCGGGCCTCCCTCACCACGGGGGCACCTTCCTGGGGCTCACCAACGTGGGCGAGAAGCCCACCTTCGAGGGCCAGCGGCTCACGGTGGAGACCCACCTGCCGGGCTTCGAGGGGGACATCTACGGCGCCCGCCTGGAGGTCCGCTTCCTCCACCGCATCCGGGGTGAGAAGAAGTTCGGTTCCGTGGACGAGCTGAGGGCCCAGATCGCCCAGGATGTGGCCGAAGGGCAGGCCTGGTGGAAGGGACAGCGAGGCTGAGGGGTTCAGATCCTCAGCTGGCGACGTCCACCCGCCACCGGGTGAGGGGCCGCTCCGTCAAATCCCAGATCTGGATGCCGAGGGGCAGCCGGCTCACGCCCAGGCGCCGACGGATCTGGGCCTTGGCCGAATCCAGGCTGTCGGCCTCGATGGGGCCGTATTCCATGAAGTAGCCGCTGAGCTTGTAACCGAAACCGCGAAGGGATGTCCGCATGGGGGCTCCGTTTGTC
>JAFJUR010000251.1 GCA_017859995.1 Holophagaceae bacterium
GAACACCATGGCGAGACCGAGGCCCGTGCCCTTGCCCAGCTCCTTGGTGGTGATGAAGGGTTCGAAGATGTGCGGCAGGATGGTCTCGGGAATGCCCGGACCGGAATCGTGGACCTCCAGCCCCACTTGGCCATCGGCCTGCAGGTAGGTGCGCAGGTCCAGGTTGCCGCCATCCGGCATGGCGTCCCGCGCGTTCACGGCCAGGTTCATGAGCACCTGCTCGAGCTGGATCGGATCGCCGGCGATGGGCGGCAGGCTCTCGGAGAGGTGCAGGCCCAGGCGGATCCGGCCGCCCAGCAGCCGGTCCAGGATGGTGGCGGTCTCCCGGACCTGGGCGTTCAGGTCCACCGTGCGCAGCTCGGGGCGCGACTGGTGACTGAACGAGAGCAGGGCCTTGGTGGTCTGCGCGCAGCGGCGCGTGGCCTCTTCCGCCCGCTGGATCCGGTTGAGCACCGGGTGGCCCTCGGGCAGGGCTTCGCGGCACAGGTGGAGCTGGCCCAGGATGGCGGCCAGCTGGTTGTTGACGTCATGGGCGATGCCCCCGGCCAGGGTGCCCACGGTCTCCATGCGCTGACTGTGCTCCAGCTGGCGCTGCAGGCGGGCACGGTCCATGAGGCTGTCGCCCGCCTGCCTCAGCGCCCGGTCGAGGCTGCGGATCTCGAAGATGTTGGACCTCAGCAGAGGCGGCACCTGCCCCTGGCCGAGGGCCTCCGCGGCCGCACCGAGCTGCGCGATGGGATCGGCCACGCGCCGGGCGATGTGGCGGATGCGCCAGAACGCCAGCGCCAGGCTGAGCACGGCCAGCGCCAGTAGGCTCCAGATTCGCACCCGGGCGGGTCCCAGGAGATCCTCCTCGGGAACGGTCAGGAGGAGGCGCCATTGGACGCCCGGCAGGCCCTGGAAGGGCTTCACCAGCCCCAGGAGGGTCTCGTCCGCCGGCCGGGCGCGAAAGGGCTTCTCCGGCCCCGGCGAGGCAGCGAGCATCCTTGACTGGGTGGCCAGCAGTTCCGGCCCCAGGGGCTGGAGGAAGGCTTTGCGGCGGGCTTCGGGTGACTGGAAGGCCGGATCATTCGGCAGGATCAACGCCCGGTTCTGGCCGTCGACCACCAGGCAGCGGCTGTTGGGAGTCGGCTGCACAGCCCAGACTCGGGCCGTCAGATCGTCCAGGAGGAAATCGAGGGCGACCACGCCTCGCAGGCCCGCCGCATCGCGGACGGGAAAGGTGCACGTGATGCCTGGATCCTGGGTGGTGTAGAAGGCGTAGGGTTCGGTCCAGCACGGCGTGTTCCGGGCGGCGCCCGCCCGGTACCAGGGCCGGCTGCGGGGATCGTAGTCCATGGTGGTCCATGATTCCGCGCCTGGCGGATCCCCCCGGCCCAGGCGGCGCCAGCGGATGCGGGCCTGGGGCCCGGGTTCCACCAGTTCCCGCATGGACCACTGGCCCCCCAGATGCAGAAACAGCAACGACTGGCCGTCGGTCCGTGCGAGGTTCAGGCTCGTGATGCCGTGCTGGGCGGAGAGCAGGGGGAGCACCAGCCGGGCCGCCTCGTCGGGCCTCGCCGGGTCGAGGGCGCCGTTGAGCCACCAGCCCAGCACCACCTCACCAAGGGACTGGGAGGCCTTCAGCTCGGATTCGAGGGTCTCGCCCAGATGGTAGAGGGCGGACTGGGTACGGGCCTCCGCCTGGCGCGCCAGAGCGTGCTGCTGGCTCCACCAGGACAGCCCCAGGGTCAGGGCTGACAGTCCCGCCATCAGGACCAGGAGGTCCCTCAGCAGGAGGCGGCGGATGGGAAGCATGGGCGGATGGTCCTCGGGGGTTCAAGTCCTTCTCGGCCGGGGCCCCTCCGGGCGTGATCCTGGGCGCGTCACAGGGCGGCGCGCAGGGCGGCGAAGGCCTCGGGCAGGCCGTCCGGACGGCTGCCGCCGCCCTGCGCCAAGTCCTTCTTCCCGCCGCCCCGGCCGTTCAGAGCAGGGAGCATGGCCTTGAAGAGTGCGCCTGCATCGCAGGGCAGATCGGAAGATACCGAGACCAGGGCCGCCACCTTGTCTTCGGCAACCTTGGAGGCGAGGACGATGACCGCGCTGGCGTGCCGGGTGCGGACCTGGTCCATGAGCTCGCGCAGGGCATTGCCCTCCAGGCCCTCCACGGAGGCGGTGACCAGGGTGAGGCCCTTCACCTGCTCCACCTGCTCGGCGGCGGCGCCGCTGCTGGCGGCCTTGAGCTTCGCCTCCTTCAAGTCGCGCTCGAGCTGGGCGATGCGCTGGTCCTTGGTCGCCAGCAGATCGGGCAGGGCCTCGCGGCCCGTGTTCGCCTGGCGGCTGAGGCCTTGGATCATGGCCTCGTCGGCCTGCAGCAGCTCCAGGGCCATCTCGCCGGCCACGGCCTCGATGCGCCGCACACCGGCGCTCACCGCGCCCTCGGAGACGATCTTCACCACGCCGATCTCGCCGGAGTTGGCCACGTGGGTGCCGCCGCAGAGCTCCGTCGAGAACCCGGGGACCTGCACCCACGGACCGCAGGGCCTGGCGCGAGGCCAGGCGCTCGATCTCGGCGATCTGTCCCGGCTCCAGGGGCGCGAAGTGGGTGAAGTCGAACCGGAGGCGGTTCTCGTCCACCACGCTGCCCGCCTGCTTTACGTGGGTGCCGAGCACCTCGCGCAGGGCGGCGTGGAGCAGGTGGGTGGCCGTGTGGTGGGCCCGCACGCGGCGGCGGCGGATGGGGTGGACCAGGGCGTTGACCGCGGTGTTCTCCATCAGCGTGCCGGTCACCTTGACCTGGTGGAGATGCCGCTTCTGGGCCGGCGCGGTGCAGTCCAGCACTTCCGCGTGGCCGCCCTCGAAACGCAGCTGGCCCGTGTCACCCACCTGGCCGCCGGACTGGGCGTAGAAGGGCGTGCGGTCCAGCAGCACGTAGCCTTCGCCGCTGAGCTGCTGGACGCGCTGGTGCTTCGCATCGAAGAGCGCCACCACGTGAGCCTGGCTCTCGAGGTGGTCGTAGCCCGTGAAGCGGGTGGGGGGGAAATCCGCCAGCACCGCCAGGTCGCCAGCGAGGCGCAGGTCATGGGCCTTCATGGCCGCCCGGGCCCGAGCCCGCTGGGCGGCCAGTTCCTGCTGGAAGCCCGCCAGGTCGGCGGCGATGCCGCGTTCCCGGCACCAGTCCTCCACCAGGTCCACAGGGAATCCATAGGTGTCGTACAGGCGGAAGATGTCGCTGCCGGCCAGGGTGCCGGCCGAGATGTCGCTGGCCTCGAGGAGCTTCAGGCCCGTGGAGAGGGTCTGGCTGAACTGCTGCTCTTCGCGGTGGAGGGATTTCTGGATGCGGCCCATCTCGGCGAGCAGCTCGGGGTACTGGTCGCCCATGGCCTCGAAGACGGCCGGCGCCAGGTCGGCGAAGAACAGCCCTTCGATGCCCAGCTTGCGGCCGAAGCGGAGGGCGCGGCGCACGATCTTGCGCAGCACGTAGCCGCGGCCTTCGTTGCTGGGCACGACGCCGTCGTAGCACATGAAGGTGGCGGCGCGGATGTGGTCGGCGATCACCTGGGAGGCGGTACGGTTGGCGTGCTCGCGGCGGTCTTCCGGGTTGACCTTCGCCGCCTTCCAGATGGCGTTGAAGATGGGCTCGAAGAGGTCGATCTCGTAGTTGGTGTCCACGCCCTGGAGGATGCTGGCCGTGCGCTCCAGGCCCATGCCGGTGTCGATGCTGGGCTTGGGCAGGGGGGTGAGCACGCCCTTGGCGTCGCGCTCGTACTGCATGAAGACCAGGTTCCAGATCTCCATGACCCGGTCGCCCTCGCCATTGGGCGTGGCGTCGCCGGGCAGGTGGGCGCCGCGGTCGAAGTGCATCTCCGAGCAGGGGCCGCAGGGGCCTGTGTCGCCCATCTGCCAGAAGTTGTCTTTTTTCCCGAAGCGCATGATGCGGTCGGGCCGCACACCGGCGGCCTTCCACATCTCCTCGGCCTCCGTGTCGGCGGGCACCCCGTCGGCGCCCTCGAACACGGTGATCCAGAGCTTGTCGGGATCCAGGGCCAGGCAGCCCTGGTCCAGCGGGCCCGTGACGAACTCCCAGGCGAAGCGGATGGCGTCGGCCTTGAAGTAGTCGCCGAAGCTGAAGTTGCCGAGCATCTCGAAGAAAGTGTGATGGCGCGCGGTGAAGCCGACCTGATCCAGGTCGTTGTGCTTGCCGCCGGCGCGCAGGCACTTCTGGCTGGTGGTGGCGCGGCGGTAGTCCCGGTTCTCCTTGCCGAGGAACACATCCTTGAACTGGATCATGCCCGAGTTCGTCCACATCACCGTGGGATCGTCGGCGGGGCCGATGACCGCGCTCGAGGCCACCCGGCGGTGTCCCTGACGCTCGAAGTAGTGGAGGAAGGCCTGACGCAGTTCTGAGGTTTTCATCGTGATACCTGGATGTATAAAGCGAACCACCAAGGCACCAAGACACCAAGGAAACCAAGCAGTTCTTGGTGTCTTGGTGTCTTGGTGGTGAATTGACTAGTGCCTAAAGTGTCTCATGCCCGTGAAAAAGAGCCACACGCCGAGCTTCCGGGCGGCGGTGATGACTTCGTTGTCGCGCAGGCTGCCGCCGGGTTCCACGAAGGCGGTGACGCCGTGCCGGGCGGCGAGCTCCAGGCCGTCCGGGAAGGGGAAGAAGGCATCGCTGCCGAGCGCCGCGCCCCGGGCGCGGTCCCCGGCTTTGCGGCAGGCGATCTCCACGGAATCCACACGGCTCATTTGGCCGGCCCCAATGCCCACCGTGGCGCCGTCCTTGACCAGCACGATGGCGTTGGACTTCACGGCCTTGGCCACCCGCTGGGCGAGCACGAGATCCTCCGTGCGGGGCTTGGCGCCCGGGCCGCTGGACTTGACAGGATGCGCAGCTGCTTCTTGGCGGCGAAGACCTCCAGGGCCTCCCCGGTGAAACCCGGGGCGAGGATGACCTCCCAGAAGTTCTGGGCCATGACGCGGGCCACCTCCACGCCCACGGGACGGTTGAAGGCCACGATGCCCCCGAAGGCGCTGATGGGGTCGCCCGCCTGGGCCCGCATGAAGGCCTCCAGGGCGTGCGGGCCCTGGCCCACGCCGCAGGGGTTGTTGTGCTTGACGATGACGCAGGCCGGCGCGGCGAACTGCCAGACCAGGCGGGCGCAGGCGTCGGCATCCAGCAGGTTGTTGAAGCTGAGCTCCTTGCCCTGGTGCTGCTGGCAGGCGGCCATGCCCTCGGTCTTCCGGCCGGGCTCGATGTAGAAGGCCGCGGGCTGGTGGGGGTTCTCCCCGTAGCGGAGCCCCTGCTGCTGGACCAGGTTCAGGCACAGGTGGTGGGCCAGGTCGGTGGTCTGCTCCTTGCTGAACTCCCGTTCCATCCAGCCGGAGATGGCGGCGTCGTAGGCGGCCGTGCGACGGAAGGCCTCCAGGGCGCAGTGCCGGCGGTCCTCCAGGCTCCAGGCGCCCGCCACGAGCTTCTCGAGGTAGGGGCCGTACTGGGCGGGGTCGGTGAGCACGGTG